>JALHRF010000047.1 GCA_022841545.1 Bauldia sp.
TGGCCAGCGCCAGATCGAGGAGGTAGCTGGGGCCGTAGTAGTCCCGGGGGTGGATCGGTGCGAGCCAGCTTTCCGCGCCGACGAGATCGGCGCCCGGGGCCGTCGCGGCCTCGGTCGGGTTCAGGATGCGAATCCCGGGATCGTCGCCGGTCTCGACGGCGATTCCCTCCGGCGTCACCAGAACCAGCTGCTTTCCCGCGTAGGACTGGCGACGATAGGCGGCGATCAATGGCCACGCGGCGTCGGAGTCCTCGGCCTGTCCCAACATGGTGATGGCCGGCGTCAACGACGGAATGCCGACCCCCGCGACCTTGCCGACGATATAGGCCAACCGGTCCTCGGCGGTGTGCTCGGCGAGGACCTTCCGGAGCGCGGCCAGCCGAAGCCTCGCCGCCTTTTCATCGTCTGACGCGAGATCGTGAAGCCGCCGGAGAATCGTGTCGCCGCCGTCCGAGGCGATCACGAGATCGCCCAGCATCAGCCGGACCCCCCTGGAATAGTTGCTGACCGTCAACGTATTCGAGGCGAGCAGCTCGAACACCCGCCGGGCGAACATCGACTGTGACTGCTTGATCGAGTTGAAGTTCACGCCGTAGCGATAGCCCTTGTAGGCCTCGTCGATCCGCTCGAAGGGCAGCGTGCCGACGATCATCTCGGCGAACTCAGCCGGGTACCGGTAACGTTCGTCCGACGCCCCCTGTCCGCGGTCGAATATTTCCACTGGCCGGAAGGCGCGGAGGGCGCCAACGATCTCGGCGAAGTCGCGGATTCGGTCAGGGTAGCGCGTGTAGTAGCCGCCGGCGAAGGCGAAGCCATCCTTCCGGGGCATATGTTCGATAGGGTTGGTCAGTCGGGGCTGGCAGGCGAAGGGGAGGAGAAAGGCGCGTGGGTGGCCGAGCGCAGACTGATAGCCGGCGAGGGAGTCGATGTCGGTGGTGAAGACATAATCGAACTGCCGGGCGACCCGCATGAAGGTCCGGAAGTGGACGGGGTCCTCCTTGTTCCAGAACACTGTCGGGACGTCGTGCGCACCACACCAGGCGACAATGCCCGCAAGCTCGGGATCGAATCGCGCGATCCGTCCTTGCCAAAGCTGGTCCTTGCCGCGCCAGGCCGATTCGACGAGCAGCATTTCCGGACGGTGCGCTTCGAGCTCGGCGCGCCAATCGCCCGGCGTGAGCTGGCGGAGGTCGCACTCGTCCTTGAAGCAGGCGTAGCTGAAGTCGTCGAGGATCGCGGCGACGCGGAGGTGCTTCAGCCGTGCCGCGAAATCTGCCGCGCCAGTGTCGAAGGCCAGCCTGGGCGGCTCCCGGTCGCCTTCGCCCACGGCCGTGGCAGCTCCGTTGTCCTCGTCGTTCGCTTCGTTCATTGCTCCGTACGTCTTTCCCGAACCCGCAAGGCGCGCCGTTTCTGGTGACCCGGTTCCGACACTTGCTACCTTGACGGCGAACGCGCTGCAAATGCCGGAATCAGCAGACCTCCGGCAACTCTATGAATCTAGTGGCGCTTTTTTGGTGTCTATGTCTGGAATGCGCGGCAGACACGGTCATCCGCCTTACCGCGGCGACCCGTGCATCATTCAGCGAATGAGCATCCGGAATCGGCGGAGCGCTGGTTCGCCAGGGCATTCATCGAGTCGTGCCCCAGCGCGTCGAGCGCGAGGTTGCCATCGTCTGCGCCGTCGCCCACGGGCCCTGCGCGGCCTCCGACAGATCCAAGCGGCGTTCTCGATCTCCTCTGGCAAGCAGGATCGCGAGGAACGGCGAAAGGCCGAACATCGCGGTGGCGATGAACAGCACATAGCCGCCGAGGCCAACGAAGGCCTGTTGGCCGACCGATAGAAGGCCCGCATAGCCGGCAAGGATGAAGAATACGAGATGGCCGGCGAGTATCTGGAAGCTCGGCGATATCTGTGCGCCGAGCAACTGGGCGATGCCGAGTATGGTGCCGCCGACGAGTGTCCCCCACAGGCTGCCGAGACCGCCGATGATCACCGCCTCAAAGCCGTAGATGAGCCGAGCCGGACCGGAGAAAGGGTCGAAGTTGGAGCAGAGCGCGAGCAGGATGCCGCTCACCGCGACGACGGCGCAGGAGAGCGCCATGGCGAATCCGAACAGGCGGCGCGTGCTGATGCCGATGGTCGCCGCCCTGTCCGGATCGTCCGAGGTGGCGCGGAAGGCGCGCCGATGCGGGTCCGCGAGAACAGGAGTTCGAGGCCGACGATCATGGTCACGGCGATCAGGAAGGTGATGCCCGGCAGGATGCCGATATCGACCGACGCGTTCGGGGACTTCAAGTTCGACGGGCTTGAACCCGGACGGAAGCGGGATGGGCAATCCGCGTTGCCCATCCCGCCCACGGGTCCGCCCGACGGACCACGTCGGTCTCTGACAGCATCGATCTCGGCACAATCACACTCGAGCCTGCTTCGGCCAACGCGCCGGCCTCATAGGACATCCGCGAGCATCGTGACGACGCCCGCGGACGTCTCGGATCGAAACCGAGCACGCCGAGCTGCGGGAGCGCCTCGGTTCGGAACGCAAGACGGCGCTGAGGTCCCGCCTACCGTTCCCCACCTTCGTCGCCCGCTTCCGGCTTCAGGGGACAGGCTTCAGCGGGCCGTTCATTCCTGGGACCTGCTTTGGTTCAACAAACCCAATAGGCCCATCACAGGATCACGACCCGCTCAGAACCTGCCACCGGGGCTAGCGGATGCCTTCCTTCGCAAGCGTGAGGACAGCGCTCGCTTGCTCGGGCGTGTCGATGAACAGCGGACCGGTGTAGGTGTTGTTGACCGGCCAGAAGCCGTTGACGGCATTCTGGACCAGGTAGAAGGCGGGCATGAAGCCCATCAGGTACTGCTGGGCGTCCATGGCGAAACCCATCTCGCCGGCAACGATCGATTCGAGCACCAGCGGACTGATATCGAAGGTGTAGAGGCCGACCTTGCCGAACAGCTCCTTCTCCCGGAACAGCGGGATGAGCGGGTCGGCGGCGCTGGCGCCCAGCGCGAAGACCCCCTGTACCTCCGGATGCGCCGAAAGATACGCCTCGGTGCGGCGCTGGACATCGCCCGGATCCGGCGTGACCGCGACGACCTCGGTGCCGCCTCCGGCCGCCTTGAGCCCGTCGTTGATGCCCTGACAGCGTTCGTCGAGCGCAACGTTGCCAACTTCATTGTTGATGCAGATGACATTGAGGATGCCGGCCTTGGCCAGTCGCTCGCCCGCCAGGACGCCCGCGCTGTGGTGCGAGACGGTTCCGACAAACAGCGTCACCCCCATCTCCTTGCCCTGCTCCTCGCCGGAATCGAGGACGACGAGCGGGATATCCGCACCGATGGCGCGCTCGATCGCACCGCGCATGGCGTCCGCATCGGCAATGGACACTGCGATGCCGTCCGGCTTGGTCGCGATTGCGGCGTCGAGCAGGCGGGCCTGTTCGATGACGTCGAACTCCTGGGGATGGTAGTACTCGATCTGTGCCCCCGTGAACGCGGCCGCGTCATCGACGCCACGCTTCACGACCGACCAGTAGGCGTCGGACGCAATGCCATGCACGACAAAAACGATACGGACGTCCTTGGGGTCCTTCATCCCCTCGGCCTGCACGCCTAGGACGGAGCAGCCGGTGATGATCAGAGCGGCGGCTGAACGTTGAATCAGTCGTTTCATCAGCATGACCTTCCCCCTTGATTGGACCTGGTTCGCGACGACGATGCGGGGGTCGGATGCGGTTCAACCGCCCGGCTTCCCGCGCGGCCCCGCGCAAGCAAACCCGTGAGACCGCCTGAATGCTAAGGTCCAAGCACTGCAGTACCGTGTAAAGGTCAGGTTTTCGCGAATCGAAGGGTACCACTTCGTTGCCCCGCAGAAATCAGCTTCCGCTCGACATGATCACACTCGAACGCGGCGCCGTTTCGACGCTTCACCGCCAGCTCTATGCGAGCCTGCGTTCGCACATTCTCGATGGACGCCTGCCGGCCAGAACCCGGCTGCCGGCGACGCGCGAACTTGCGAGCGATCTCGGCGTCAGCCGGAACACCGTCATCGCTGCCTATGATGCGCTGATCGCCGAAGGCTATCTGGAATCGGTCAGGGGCTCTGGAACGCGAGTCGCGAGCCTCCCGCAGCGCATGGTTGGGGAGCGACGGATCGGTGAGGAGCGCCTGCCGGAGCTCTCGGCTCGAGGGCGGCTGCTGCTCATGCAGCCGCAGGACCGCACGGTCGCGAATCAAATCGCCTTCCACCCTGGCTGTCCGGAAATCGACGCCTTCCCGTTTGCGATCTGGTCGCGGCTGCTCGGCCTGCACACCCGCCGCGTCAAGGAGGATCTGTTCGGCTATCACCTTGTCGGCGGCCACCCTCGGCTTCTGGCCGCGCTTGCCAAGTATCTGAGCGTTTCACGCGGCGTGAAATGCGACCCGGAGCAGATCATCGTCGTCACGGGCGCCCAGGCCGCGCTGGATCTGGTGGCCCGGCTGTTCATGGATCCCGGAGACAATTTCTGGATCGAGGACCCCGGCTATCACGGGGCCTACAGCGCGTTCTTCGGCGCCGGGGGGCGACCGGTACCCCTGCGCGTCGAGCCGACCGGCTGGCAGTTCGACCCGGACGACGCGCCCCGCCCGAAGCTCATCTTCGTGACGCCGTCCTGCCAGTGGCCGCTCGGCCTGGTGATGCCGATGGAGGTCCGGCTCCGCCTCCTCGAGATTGCCGAGCGCCACGACGCGTGGATCATCGAGGATGATTACGACAGCGAGTACCGCTTCCGCGGTCATCCGATCCCGGCCATGCAGGGGCTGGATGACAGCGGTCGGGTCATATACGTCGGAACGCTGTCCAAGACCATGTTCCCGTCGATCCGCGTCGCCTACGTCGTCGTGCCCAAGAAGCTGGTCGCGGGCTTCCGGTCGGCACTCAATGTCACCGGCCAGCATCCTCCTCTCTTCCTCCAAGCGGCGCTGGCGGAATTCATCACCGAGGGCTTCTTTTCGACCCACCTCAAGCGCATGCGACGCCTCTATGCGCGCCGCATGCAGGACTTCGTGGCCTGTTGCCAGGAGCGTCTTGGTGATTGGCTGACCGTCGAGCAACGCGACACAGGCATGCAGGTCGCAGGCTGGTTCACGCAGCCGTTGGATGACGGAGTGGTCCTTGCCGCAGCCCGGCGGAGGGCCGTCGACTTCGCCCGCATCTCCTCGCACTATCGCTTTTCCCGGCCGGCGCATGGCCTCTTTCTCGGCTATGCCGGGGTCGATCGCGACCACGCCGAACGCGGGGTCGAGAGGCTCAGGATGGCCTTTCAGGATATCGAGTCGCGAGATCGCGGTCGGCGTTGTGAGAAACGGGGAAGCGCAGGACTGCGTGTCTGAAGGCGCGCTGTGGGGCAAAGGTCCGGTCGGCTGTTCACCGCAAGAAGCTGACTGCGAGCTTCGTTCTTCCGCTGATGAGCCTTTTCGTGGGAAGATGGACTGGACAGAAAGGACGCGGTGCGACTGTCGTCATTCCTGGTCTGGAGATGCTGAATGAAGTTCGGAACGCGGCGGATCGGCAAAACCTCCCTCGACGTCACGGTGCTCGGCCTTGGCGGCGCGACGATCGGCGGTGGCATGGCTTCGTTGACGGATTCGGACGGCCGGATGGTCGTCAGGGACGCCTATGACGCCGGCATCCGCTACTTTGATACCGCACCCTTCTATGGCTCCGGCCGCTCCGAGCATCTGGTGGGCGACGAACTGCGCCGCCTTGACGGCTGGGTCCTATCGAGCAAGGTCGGGCGGCGTCTCAAGCCGGTCCGCGGCGACAAGGCGGAGGGCGATCGGCAAACGCAGCCCTTCGCGTTCGAGCCGTGGTTCGACTACTCCTATGAGGGGGCGATGCGCTCCTACGAGGACAGCCTCCAACGCCTCGGCGTCAACCGCATCGACATTCTCTATATCCACGACATCGACAACTCGACGCATGGCGCCGCGGCCCAGCCGAAGGCGCACCGCGCGGCGATGGAGGGAGCCTACAAGGCCCTCGACGAACTGCGGCGGAACGGCGACATCCGGGCGATCGGCATTGGCGTCAATGAATCGCAGCCTATCGCCCACGCCCTCGAGCATGGGAAGTGGGACGTGTTTCTTCTCGCCGGCCGCTACACGCTTCTGGAGCAGGACCCGCTCGAGGACCTCTTCCCGGAGATCGAGATGCACGGGGCCTCGATCGTCATCGGCGGCCCGTTCAACTCCGGAATCCTCGTTGGCCGAAACCTCTGGAACTATGCGGCTGCGCCGGAACCGGTCTTCAAGCGCGTGGCGGCCATCGCAGAAGTCTGCGACGCGCATGGCGTGCCGCTTGCGGCGGCGGCGTTGCAGTTTCCGCTCGCCCACCCCGCGGTGGCGAGCGTCATCCCAGGACCGCGCTCGGCAGCCGAACTCAAGCAGATCGTCGACTGGTTCAACGTCGAGATACCCGCGTCCCTGTGGCGCGACCTCAAGGGCGAGCAGCTGGTCGCGGCCCAAGCGCCGGTTCCGGGCTAGCCCGCCGGCGGTCGCCGGGTATCCGACGGTGGCGGCGCGTGGCCCGACAATTGCCTGCATCGGTCGCACTTCGCCGAACCCCGGAGCACTACCATGCGCCTCAAGAGCCTCGACGTCATCCTCCTCGGGCACCGCAAGGTGGATCCGCCGATGCAGCGAACCTACGCGCTGATCCGAGCAGAGGCCGAAGGCGGCCTCGTCGGCTACGGTGAAGCGTCGAGCAATTACGGGCACTCCTACCCGACCGTCATCAAGACCGTCATCGAGGACGTGGTCGCCCGTAACCTTGTCGGCAAGGACGCCCTCGACATCCGCCGGCGGGTGGCGGAAATGCATGTGCTTCTCGACGGCTATCTCGGCTGGGAGGGCGTCACCTCGCAGGTGATCGGCGGTATCGAGATCGCGCTCTGGGATCTTCTCGGCAAGCACGCCGGCCTCCCCGTCTGCCGCCTGCTCGGCGCAGCGCCGACGACGCTTCCCGTCTACGGCACCGGCACGACAATGTTCGAGGCGACGCCTGAGTGGTACGGCGAATACTACGACGCCTGCCTTGCCCGCGGTTTCAAGGCGGTGAAGGTGCGGCTCGATGTCGGCATCCCCGAGGCGGTCGAGCGCGTCGCCGCCGTGCGCAGGCATGTCGGGCCGGATGTGAGGATCATGGTCGACGCCTACTGGGGATACTCGACCGACGATGCCCTGACGCTGGCGCGGAAACTCGAGCCGCTCGACGTCTTCTTCTTCGAGGAGCCATCGCCACAGTACCAGGCCGTCGGCATGAAGCGGCTCGGCAATCTCTCTCCGGTCAAGATCGCCGTTGGCGAGCGCGTCTACTCCCCGCACCAGTACCAGGCCATCGCGGCCGATGGAGCGGCTCAGGTCTTTGAGCCCGACCCCTGCCTCTGCGGCGGGATCATCGCCTGCATGGAGATCGCGACCATCGCCCGGCTTCACGACATCGTCGTCGTGCCCCATACCGGCAGTCCGACTCCGGTGGGGCTTGCCGCCGGTCTCCACTGGGCGGCTGCGGCGGGCTGCCCGCTCTTCGAATACGACATCGACCCGTCGCTACCGGTGCGCGACGACCTGATGCCGGAGCCAATCTTCGACCTCGCCCATATCGTCGATGGGCGGATTACCGTCCCCGATGGGCCCGGCCTTGGCGTCACCATCGACGAGACCGCGTTCTCCCGCTTTCCCTACATTGCCGGCGAGACCTATGCCGAGATATTCCCCGAGCATGAGGCGGGCGGCTTCCGGCGCACCTGAAGCAGGCTGCGTCGATTCTAGGCATGCTTCCCAAAAGGCAACGGAGCGAGCGATATTCAATGGTCCAATGCGGACGCGGGCGTCCGCTATTCCATCCTGACCACGGTCCGTCGGGAGCATGCGCATGGACGACCTCAGCCACGCCTTCGGCGACATTCCGGTCATCACCGACCGGACCACGGTCCGCCGGCGGAGCCGCGACTATTTCTGGTACAGCCCGATCCTGAAGGACGAACTGGAGGGACGTTTCGGCGACATCGTCTTGGTTCCCCGCGACGAGGCCGACGTCGTCGCGGTGCTCCGCACCTGCCACGCCCGCGGCGTCCCGGTCACGGTGCGCGGCGCGGGAACGGGGAACTACGGCCAGGCGGTGCCGCTCAGGGGCGGCGTGATCCTGGAGATGAAGGGCCTCGACCGGATCGAGTGGATGCGGCCCGGCCGGGTCCGCACCGGTCCCGGCATCACCATCGGCGCGCTTGAGGCCGCCTGCCGCGAGGGCGTCGGCGGCCAGCTCCGCATGTTCCCCTCGACCATGCGCCTCGCCACCATCGGCGGCTATATCGCGGGTGGATCGTCGGGCATCGGCTCGGTGAGCTGGGGCCTGCTCCGCGATCCCGGCAACCTGGTCGCGGCGCGCGTCGTCACGATGGAGGCGGAGCCGCAGGTGATCGAGCTCCGCGGCCGCGATGTCCAGCAGGTCAACCATGCCTACGGCACCAATGGCGTGATCACCGCGCTGGAGCTGCCGCTGGCCCCGGCCGTGGACTGGGTGGACCTTCTCGTCGCCGTGCCGGGGTTCATGGATGCGGTCCATCTCGGCCGGACGCTCGCGGAGCAGCCGGGCATCCAGAAGCGTCTGGTGTCGCTGGTCGCGTCACCGGCGCCGAAGGACTATTTCGAGGCGCTCGCGGCGGGCATCGACCGTCACGACCACGCTCTCCTCGTGATGATCGCGCGCGAGGACATCGAGACCGTCGAGGGGCTGGTCGGTGCGGTCGCCGGGGCGCGGATCTCCTACCGCTCCGATCGGGATCAACGGACCGGCGTCGACCCGATCTTCGAGTACGCCTGGAACCACACCACGCTCCGCGCCCTCAAATACGACCGGTCGGTCACCTATCTCCAGGTTCTGTTCGCCGGTCCCGACCGCTGGAAAGGGGTCGAGGAGTCTTTCTCTGTCTTTGGCGACGAGGTGCCGATGCACCTCGAATACATCAACTTCGGCGACCAGATCGGCTGCTTCGGCCTGCAGCTTGTCCGCTATACCACCGAGGCCCGGCTCCGCGAGATCATGGACTGGTTCGACACACGCGGCTTTCCGGTCTTCGACCCGCATGCCTATACGCTCGAAGGCGGCGGCATGAAGCAGGTCGACCCGGTCCAGCTCGCCTTCAAGCACCGCGCCGATCCGAAGGGTCTGCTCAATCCGGGCAAGATGATCGGCTGGGACGATCCGGACTATGACGGCGTCCGGGTGCCGGTCAGCTACATGTACGCGGCCGCATCGGGCTAGGTCACATCGTCGGTTCGGCGGCGACGATCGCCTCGTCCTCGAGCCGCTTCAGCGCCGTCCGGAGATCCTCCTCGACGACGCTGACTGCCGGGTCGACCGCGGCGCCGCGCGCCCGCCGGGCCATGGTCAGCTCCTGCCGGCGGATGTAGTGCCCCTGGATCGGAACGAAGACCAGCGTCCCCTCGCGCTGGTCCTCGGCGACATCGATCCTGGAGAGAAACGTCACCGCCTCGCCCGACCGCGCCATCGCCTTCATGAACTCCACCGAGTTCGACATGTAGTTCGGCCGGAAGACGAGACCCGCCCGCGAGAAGCCGTCGGCAATCAGCCGGTGGATGGTCATGGTTTCATCGGCGAGCACGATCGGATGTTCGAGACAGTCGGCGAGCCGTACCGGGGAACGGAGCGCGAGCGGATGGGAGGGCGCGACCACAGCACCCATCTGGGTCGGGAAGATGCCGGTAGCGATGAGGTTGGGATTGTCCGGGAGCTTGTAGGCCAGCCCGAGATCTGCCTCCCCCGACAGCAGCGCATCGACGATCCCCTGCACGACATGCGCACTGATCGTGATCGTGACGCCGGGGTGGTTCCGTCGGAAGCTTGCGACAACCGGGCGAAGCACACCGCCAGCGATGCCATGCATCGCAGCGATCCTTACCTCGCCTCCGCGCACCCCGCGAAGCTCCTCCATACGGGCCAGGACCCGCTCATACTGCTTCAGCGTCTCGCGGATATGGGAGATCAGAAGCTCTCCCGCCGCAGTGAGCCGCATCCGTCGCGGCAAGCGGTGGAAGATCTGCGTCCCGAGAGCCTCCTCGAGCGCGATGATCTGCCGGTTGATCGACGACGCCGAGACGTGAAGCCGCTCCGCCGCCTGGCGGATCGAGCCGGAACGGACCACTTCGTCGAGATAGCGGAGCATGCGGGCGTGAAGCACCTCGGATCCTCACCGATGGGGCGGCCAGAGACTGACTAATGTTTGGTCAGACCGCGGAATCGTCGCCTGATCATGCTGGCGATTAGAGCACCGTTCTCCAAAAGCGTACAGACCGGCAGAAAAAAGCCGCTGGAATGCAACGCTGGAAGCGGCTCCTATGAGAGTGGGTTGCACCATCGAGGTTGGTCCCATGCCTTCAAGTCGCCGGTTCCTGTCCGCCGTCGCCGTCTCGAGTGCGATCTTTGCCGCTGAAGCGCATGCCGAGACGCCGACCACGATCGTTTTCGGTCTCAACTGGCTGGCGCAGGGCGAGCACTGCGGCTTCTACCAAGCCGAGGCCAAGGGCCTTTACGACGCGGCCGGCCTCGACGTGACGCTGGAGCCGGGCGGTCCCGACCGCAACATCCCGCTCCTCGTCGCCGCCGGTACGGTTGATCTTGGCATGGGGTCGAGCTTCACCACCCTCAACATGCTGAACGAGGGCATCGCGGCGAAGACCGTGGCGTCCTTCTTCCAGAAGGACCCGCAGACGCTGGTCGCGCATCCCAGGCAGGGCGTGGAAAAGCTCGAGGACCTCAAGGGCCGCCCGATCATGATCGCCAAGTTCTCGCAGCTCGAGTTCTGGCAGTTCCTGAAGGCGCAATACGGTTTCAGCGACGATCAGGTCCGCGCCTACACCTACTCCGCCGCACCGTTCCTCGCTGACCCGACGGCCGTGCAGCAGGGCTACATCACCGAAGATGCCCTGCTTCTGGGCGCGGAGTTGCCCGAGCCGCCGGTCTCGATCCTGCTCGCCGACTACGGTTACCAGAACTACGCGACCACGGTGTTCGGCGCAAAGGCGTTCCTCGAAGCGAATGCCGATGCCGTGAAGGCCTTCCTTGCCGCAACGGCGGAGGGCTATCGCCAGTGCATCGCCGGCGACTATGCCGACGCCATGAAGGCGGTGATGGCCGAGAACCCCGACCACAGCGCGGAGCTCTTCCACTTCAAGCTCAAGCAGATGATCGACCGCGGTCTGGTGCTCAGCGGCGACGCCGAGGCCGGCGGCATCGGCGCCATGTCCGACGCGCGCTGGAAGGAATTCTTCGACCTTATGGTGGCGTCGGGGGTCTATCCCACGACCCTCGACTACAAGGCCGCCTACACGCTCGATTATCTGCCGAAGAGCCCAGGCTGAGGCGAGGAACGGGAGGAGCGGATGCCATGGCCCAGATGAAGCTCGCGATCGTCGACATCGAGCCGTTCATCCACGGCGACGAGGTGGCCCGGAAGCGCGTCGCCCGCGCTTTCGGCGAAGCCTTCGAGACCACCGGCTTCGCGGTCATCGTCGGCCATGGCGTTCCCGAGACGCTCGCCGGCGGCCTCTACGACACGCTCACCGGATTCTTCGCGGAGCCCTTCGCCGAGAAGTCCCGCTACACGCCGCCGGAGAAGGCCAAGGGGCGCGGCTACCTGCCGATCGGCATCGAGAGCGTCGCCAGGACGCTGACCGGCGAGACCCCGCCGGACCTCTGCGAGGCGCTGGTCTTCACCGCGCCGCACCGCGAGGAAATGCCCGGCGCGCGCGCCAACATCTGGCCGCAGGAGCCTGCGGCGCTCCGTGGCCTCGTCGCCGACTGGACGCGGGAGATGGTGACGCTCACCGACCGCCTCGCGCGGATGTCGGCCCTGGCGCTTGACCTGCCTGAGAACTACTTCGCCGAGGCCTATCGCGACCCGGCGCTGGTGCTCCGCTTCGTCAACTACCCCGACCAGGTCGAGCCGCCGCTCCCGGGCCAGCTCCGTTACGGCGAGCATCACGATTACGGCGCGCTCACCATCCTCCGCCAGGATGCGGCACCCGGCGGGCTCCAGATCAAGGATGCCGACGGCGAGTGGAAAGAGGCCGGCGTGGTGCCCGCCTCCTTCGTCATCAATGTCGGCGACCTGATGGCCCGCTGGACCAACAACCGCTGGCGCTCGACCCTCCACCGCGTCTCCAATCCCGACCGCGGGCTGACCGGGTCGACGCGGCGGCTGTCGATGGTCGCCTTCACCGGCCCGAACGAGCAGTGGGAGGTCGCCTGCCTCCCGAGCTGCACCGACGCCGAGCATCCACCGCTCTTCGAGCCGATCACGGCCGGCGACTATGTCCGCGCCAAGATCGCTGCCTCGATGGAACTGCATCCCGGTACCTGAACTCATGCGGGCCTCCCGCCCGCGCACCACAATGGAGAACGCCATGGCCCGTTGGGATCTGCACCGTCGCGACGCCTTGCGCCTGATCGGCGCGGGCGTCGGCATGTTCGCGCTCGGCTCGCGCACCGGCTTCGCCGCCACGCCCGTCGGCTTCCAGCTCTCGTGGCTGCCCTCGGTCCAGTTCGGCGGCAGCTATATCGCCAAGGACAAGGGCTTCTGGTCGTCGGAAGGGCTCGACGTCTCGCTCGCCTCGGGCGGCCCCAATGCGCCGGTCGAACCGCCGGTGGTCAGCGGGCAGGCGCTGATGGGCATCTCGGCCGCCGACTACACCGCCGCCGCGGTGGCCGAAGGCGCGCCGTTCAAGATCATCGCGGTCGCAATGCAGAAGAATCCCTTCGCCATCGCCTCGCTCGCCACGAACCCGGTCAGGACGCCCAAGGACCTCGAGGGCAAGAAGATCGGCATGGCGACCGCCAACACGCCGGTGCTTCAGGCGCTCTGCACCATCAACGATGTCGACATCGCCAAGATCACGATCGTGCCGACCCAGTACGACGCGGCGCCGCTGGTCAATGGCGAGGTCGACTGCCTGCTCTGCTGGCTCACCGACCTGCCGATCGCGATGACGGTGAAGGGTATCGACAATGTGACGATGCTGCTCGCCGACTTCGGCTACGACGTCCACAGCCAGACCTATATCGTGCTCGAGGAATCGCTCGCTTCGAAGCGCGACGACGTGGTCAAGCTGCTCCGCGGCGAGATCAAGGGCTGGGACGAGTACAAGAAAAACACCGACGCTGCGGCCGAGCTGACCATGTCCATGTTTCCGGATGCGGGGCTCGATCTCGAGACCCAGAAGATCCAGGCGAAGGAACAGCTCAAGCTGATGTTCTCCCCGCTCACCGACGAATTCGGATTCGGCTGGTTCACCGACGAGACGGTCGAGGCCAACGTCAAGACCCTCGCCCTCCTCGGCAGGACGGTGACGCCCGAGCTGTGGGATCGATCCATCCTCGAGGAAATCTACAAGGATGGCACCGCGCTTTGATCCGCTACGGCGCGACGGCGGCCCGCGCGGCGGGCCGCCGGGCGTTGTCGTCAGCGGCGTCGCCAAGAGCTTCGGCGCTCCGCGCGCGGCCTTCGCTGCGCTCGACCGGATCGACCTCACGCTGCAGCCGGCGAGCACCACGGCCCTGGTCGGCCCGTCCGGCTGCGGCAAGTCCACGCTCCTTCGCATCCTCGCAGGCCTAGAGACAGCGACGACCGGCGTGGTGGCGATCGACGACGCCGGCCCCGACGCCATGCGTCGGACCGGCCAGATCGCGGTCGCGTTCCAGGACCCTTCGCTCCTGCCCTGGCGGAGCGTGCGCTCCAACGTCGCGCTCGCCCGCAAGCTCGCCCGGCTTCCAGCGGATCGCGCGCTGGTCGATGACCTGATCGCCCGGGTGGGGCTTGCCGGGTTCGAGCAGACCCGGCCGGCGGAGTTGTCCGGCGGCATGCGCCAGCGGACGGCGATCGCCCGCTGCCTCGCCACCGAGCCGCGGCTGATGCTCCTCGACGAGCCCTTCGGCGCCGTCGACGAACTCACCCGCCGCCGGCTCAATCTCGAACTGCCGCGGCTCTGGGACGAGCGGGGGACCACCACACTCCTCGTCACCCACTCGATCCCCGAGGCCGTTCTCCTGTCGGACCGTGTGCTGGTCATGAGCGCGCGCCCGGGACGCATCGTCGCCGACGTCGTCATCCGGCTGCCCCGGCCCCGAACCGCGGAGGTCACGGTGACGCCCGAGTTCCACGCACTGGTCGACCGGATCGGCGTCGAGCTGGGGTTTGAAGGCGCCGCGCCAGCGGAGCGCGAACCGGCGGAAGTACTTCGCCTGCCGGTCGGGGCGCAGCGATGAGCGCGGCCGCGCTTGCCATGGGCGGCGCCGATCGGGCGCGCGCGCTACCGCTGTCGACCGTCGCCGGCTTCGTGCTTGTCATCGCTGGTTGGGAACTGCTGGCGCAAACCGTCCTCGCCGGCTCTTATGCCCTTGCGCCGCCGAGCGCGATCGTCGCGCGGATCGTCGAGGACCATGCCCTCTACGGCCGCGCGCTCGGCGTCACGCTTCGCGCAGCTGCGCTCGGCTTCCTGTTCGGCAACCTCGCCGCGATCGCGCTCGCGGCCTTCGTCAGCATCCTGCCGAGGACCGAGCGCGTCGTGCAAGGCATCGCGCTCGTCGTCTTCTGCCTGCCGCTGGTCGCAACCGGCCCGATCCTTCGCGTCCTTTTCGGCCCGGGCACAGGTCCGCAGGTCACGCTCGCGGCGCTCGGCGTATATTACACGACGTTCATCCCGCTTGTGGTGGGGCTCCGCGCCGTCCCGGCCGGCTGGCTCGACCTGGTCGCAAGTTACGGCCGCGGGCGGCTTTCGGCCTTCCTTCACGTGCGTGCCCGCGCGTCCGTCCCCTACCTCGTGGCCGGCCTGCAGATCGCGGCGCCGGCGGCCTTTCTCGGCGCGATGGTCGGCGAGTTCACGGGCGCCGACCAGGGCATGGGCGTCCTCAGCATCCAGACCATGCGCTCGCTCGATGTCGACGGCACCTGGGCGCTCGCGACGATCGCGACGGCGGTCGCGATCGCCGGCTATCTCCTCGTCGGCGCGGTCGGGCAACTGCTCGCGCCGGGAGCGCCGCCCCTCCTTCTGTCCGCGGCCCGAGCGAACGAGCGCGATCCCGTGCGCCGGACGCTCTCCGCGCTCGGCGTCTTCGTTCTGACCACGGCCATCGTCCTCCTTGCGTGGCAATGCGTGATGGACGTGTTCGGGCTCAACCGCTTCTTCGCCAAGCGGCCGCTCGATGTCCTCGCCTACCTGGTCACCGGTCCCGAAGCGGCCGCGCATCGCGCCGTGCTGTTCTCCGCGCTCGGCGAGACCCTCGTCGTCACCATACCGGGCTACCTTGCGGGTCTCGCCCTTGGCGCCGTCATCGCCGCCGTTTTCCAGCTCCTGCCGCTGGCGGCCCGGGTGGCGACCCCGATCGCCATTGCGCTCCGCTCGATCCCGATCGTCGCCACGGCGCCGCTCATCGTGCTCGGCTTCGGCCGCGGCCTCGCCGGCATGCTGGTCATCGTTGCGGTGATGAATTTCTTCCCGACGCTCGTCGCCTGCTCGCAGGGGCTCCGGCAGACCCCCGGACAGGTCGTCGATTTCTTCTCGGTCTTCGCCACCGGCCGGGTCCGCATGCTTTTCCTCGCGCGGCTTCCCGTGATGCTCCCGGCGTTCTTCGCCGCGGCGCGGATGGCGGTGCCGAGCGCCGTGCTTGCCGCCACCGTCGCCGAGTGGCTGGCGACCGGCACCGGCATCGGCAACCTGATGGCGCTTACCGCCAGCACCTCCAACTACAACATGCTCTGGAGCTGCGTGGTCGTGCTTACGATCGTCTCGGTCGGCGGCTACCTGCTGGTCGGTGCGGCCGAACGGTGGGTCCTCACCCGCTTCGCGCCCGAGCAGGTGTCATCATGACGGCGGCGCTCGCCCCGGGCGGTACGCCGCGCGTCAAGGCGCTCTACCAGAGCCTTCGCGACGATGTTGCCTTCGTCGCCCATGCGCCGGCTGCCGATCCCGTGCTATCCGCTGCCGCCGCGTCGGCGCTCCATGCCGAGGCGCGGCTTCTCGATGCCCGCGCCTTCGACCGCTGGCTGGCGCTCTGGGACGAGGATGCGACCTATTGGGTGCCGCTCTCCCCGGACGGCGATCCGGAGACCGACCAGGCGCTGTTCCTCGACGACCATCGGCGCCTCGGGGAGCGTGTCTGGCGGATGCACGATAGGAGCGCCTGGGCGCTTTATCCGCAGGGTGACGCCGTCCGTCTCGTCGGCGGCGTCGAGGCGTGGCCGCTCGAGGCGGCGGACGAGATCATCGTCGCCAGCACGATGACGCTCCAGTATGTCCGCCTCCAGTCGATCTTCACCACCGCGGGCCGGCAGATCCACCGTCTCCGGCGTGGCGCCGACGGTTGGCGGCTCGCCCGCAAGATTCTTCTCCTTCCGGCCCAGGCGGCGGGCACGCCGCATCTCGGCTGGTTGCTTTGACGGGACAGGCCATGACCGCCGACAGTCTTAGACCCGACGCCATCATTGCCCGCGGACCCGACCTCCGCGACGAGGTCGAGCATCTCGTCCGCGAGGACGTCGTCCACCGGCGGGTCTACACCGACCCGGCGCTGTTCGAGATCGAGATGGACCGCATCTTCGGCGGCAGCTGGAGCTATCTCGGCCACGAGAGCGAGGTGCCGCAACCCGGCTCGTTCGTGCGCCGCCGGATGGGCCGGCGTCAGGTGCTCCTGGTCCGCACCGCCGGCGGCGAGGTTCGCGGCCTCCTCAACCGCTGCACCCATCGCGGCACGACGCTGGTCGGGGAAGAGCGCGGCTGCCGGATGCGGCTCACCTGCCCCTATCACGGCTGGGCCTTCGACCTCGACGGCAAGCTCCTCAACCTCCCCGTCGCCGACAGCTACGACAAGCTCTACGAGCGCCCCTTCGATCTCGGCCAGCTCCGGGTCGAGAGCTACCGCGGCTTCGTCTTCGGCACGATGGCGGCCGAACCGATGGCGCTTGCCGAATGGCTCGGGCCGGCGATGCCATGGCTCGACGAGCACATCGACCGCCATCCGCAAGGCGCTCTCCGCGTCCTCCCGAGCGCGATCCGCCAGGAGTATCGGGGCAACTGGAAGATGGCGTGGGACAACGCCGCCGACGGCATCCATGCCACCTTCGCTCATCGTTCCTACAATCTCCTCGGCAGGGAGGCCGACACCGACACGGTGCTCGCCCGCAATCCCAATGCGACGCCGATGGTCAGCCGCACGCTCGGCCACGGCCATTGCGTGGTCGACCAGCGTCCCGGCATTCCCGCCGGTCCGTGGTCGACGATGCGACCGCTGCCGACCCGCGACGACCTCGAGGCGACGCTCCGCGACAGCGGCCGGCGGACGCGGGAGAACCTCGATCTGATGACCGGCAGCATGGTCAACCTGTCGCTCTTCCCCAATCTGATCTTCGTCGGCAACCAGATGATGGTGGTCGAGCCGCTGTCGGTCGACCACACCCGGCTCAGCTACTCCCTCGTCCTCGCCGACCAGGCGCCGGAGGAGGTGAACCTGATGCGGCTCCGGGTCGACGAGGATTTCGTCTCCTTTGGCACGCCCGACGACCTCGAGATGTTCGAGCGCGTCCAGGAGGGGCTCCAGACCGTCGAGGAGGAGTGGGTCGACATCAGCCGCGGCGCCCATGCCGGCGACACCCTGGACGAGCACGGCCACGCCGTCGGCGACATCGCGTCGGAAGCCCCGATCCGCGCCTACCTCGCGGAGTGGAAGCGGCTGATGGCGTCACCGGTCCCAACCACCGTGAGGCGGTCGCGGATCGAGGCGGCGAAATTCACGAACCGCAAGGCCGGCCGGCGTGCCGCTGCGGGCACATGAGTCTGCGGGCGCAAGACCGGAAAGTGTGAGGGCGATGAACACTGCCAACACCGGCAATCTCACCGTGGCCGAAGACGGTGTCGCCCATGTCCGTGGGCTCATCGGCCCGGATCAGCAGGCGTTGCTCCGCGACGCGATCGAATATTGCAGGGCAAATCCGGGGCCGAATTTCCGGACGCTGTCTCCCAAGGGCAAGCCGGTCGTACAGAGTGATCTCTTCCGCTGGAGCGACGTCGAGGCAATTCGCCGCGTCGCGATGGAGGGTCCGCTGCCCCGCCTGGCGGCGAGGGTGCTCGGCACTGAGGACGTCATCCTGCTAGAAGACCAGTGGTTCTATTCGGCCACCGGCTCGGGCACGCCCAGTCCCTGGCACCAGGACCACCCCTATCACCCGCTTGAGCCCTGGTTCCTGACGATCTGGATCCCGCTCGACCCGGTCCCGGGCCCCGTCGGCATACGGGCAGTGGCAGGATCGCACCGCGGTGATGTCTATGCACCGGTGGAGTTTTCCGCCGGCAAGGCGACGCTTGACGCGGGCGATATCGTGCTGCGGCCGGTTCCGGCCATAGACGACGAGCCCGACACGTTTCGTGTCTATGTGCCCGAGACCGATCCGGGCGACGCCGTCCTCCTCGATTCGCGCACGCTCCATGCGGCCGGCGGACTGTGCGGCGCTACCTTTCGCCGGCTGTCGATCCGCTATGCGCGCCCGGATACGAGGTTTCGGATGCGGCCCTGGCCGGTCGCGGCCTTCTGGGCGGAGCACGACGTGGAGGAGGGCGGGACTCTCTCTCCCATCGCGTTCCCGGTGATTTCCCCGGGTTAGTTGGGGACGGTCGATGGCGCGGCTGCAGGATACATCGACGCGTGGCGGTCGGGGAGCGCTGCTGGCGGGCGATGGACGTGAAACGCAACCTGGCGCGGGATCCGGCGAAGACGCGGGGCGATAGGCCACGCTCCATCGCGTTCAGGGCTTGACCGCCCACATCTCGATCTCGACCAGGAACCCGGCCATGAGGATGGCCTGCACAGCCGTGCGGACGGGAAGCGGGCTCTGGAAGGTCGTCTCGTAGACAGCGTTGAACCGCGCCCAGTCGGCGAGGTCGCTCAAGTAGACATTGACCTTGAAGACGTCGGCGAAATCGCAGCCGGCGCTCGTCAGCTGGCGCCGGCAGTTGTCGAGTGTCGCCTCGGTCTGTGCCTCGATAGTGGCACCGACGACGTTGCCATCGAGGTCGACCGCGACTTGCCCGGAGAGGACGACGAGCCGCCGCGCGTCGACCTCGATCACCGGCGAATAGGGGCCGGCGGTGCGGTGCTGCCTGGCGCCGTCCGGTACGGTCTTGCGGGGGTGGGTGTCCATTCGCCTCCTCCTCAGGCCTTGACCGCGCCGCGCACGAGATCGGCGATGACGAAGCGCCAGACCAGTGCCACCAGGATCAGCGTCGGCAGGATCGCGATGAAGATGCCGGCGTTGAGCAGGCTCCACGACACGTCGGGATTCCGGGCCAGCGCCGCCATCACCACCGAGGCGGTGCGCGCCGAGGCGTCGCCAGACAGCACCATCGCGAACATGAACTCGGCATAGGAGAGCATGAAGGCGAAGAGGCCGGTCGCGGCCAGCGCCGGCAGAGCCATCGGCACGGCGATGCGGAAGAAGCTGCCGAAGCGCGAGCAGCCGTCGATGGTCGCCGCCTCGAACAGCTCGGTCGGCTGTTTTCGAAAGAAGATCGACAGGATCAGCACGGTGAAGGGCAGCGCCCTTGCCGCGTGGATGAAGATGATGCCGAGCTTGGAGCCGAGCAGCCCGGCCTCCTGGATCATGATGTAGATCGGGGTGATCAGCGCCACCGTCGGCACCAGTGGCGCGAGGATGATGAACATGAAGCTGAGCTTCTTCCCCGGAAACGTGTAGCGCGCGTAGATGAAGGCGGCGGGGGCGCCGAGGATGAGGTTGATCACGAGGGCTGCGAAGGCGATCTGCGCGCTGTTCCAGAGGCTTCGCGGCGCCTGTCGCGCGGCGTCGGAGATCATGGTGCGGTTGGCGCCCGATTCGAGATAGGCCGGCGGCAGCTCCCCGGTGAAGATGAAGCGGTAGTTCTCGAGCGTCACCTCGTCGAAGAGCCCGCGATTCGGATCGAACATCACCCGGTCGGGAACGATGCTGCCGATGAAGGCGAGCAGGATCGGTCCCCCGGTGAAGAGGAGGATCAGAAACGCGCCGAGCGCGGTGAGGACGGGGTTACGCCTTTGCATCGGCTCCATCCTCCCCGAAGACGTCGGAGGGGATCGCCCAGGTGATGGCGCCGATGAGCAGAGCCGAGATCGCGACCACGATGAAGGCGACGGCGGATCCCGCGCCGAAATCGTACATCGAGAAGCTCTCCTTCCAGATCTGGAACGAGAGCAGAGTGGTCGCCGTACCCGGCCCGCCGCCCGTCATGGCGTAAACGAGGTCGTAGCTCGTGAAGGCGACGAGAGCGTTGTAGACGAGGAGCACGACCAGGACCGCCTTGATCTGCGGGAACACGACGAGGGCGAAGCGCTGGACGGAGGTGGCGCCGTCGACGACGCTCGCCTCGATGGTTTCCGGGTTGATCGCCGACAGCCCCGCCATGACGAGGACGACGGTGAAGGGGATCTGCGTCCAGACATGGGCGATGGTGATCGACACGAAGGCGAGCCGCGGGTCGGTCAGCCAGTCGATCGAATAGTCGATGAGGCCGAGCTTGAAGAGGAGCGCATTGATGATCCCCCAGCTCGGGTGGAACACCCAGGTCCAGAGCACCGCGCTGATCGCGCCCGGCAATACCCAGGGCAAGAGAATGATCGAGCGGAGGAGGCCGACGCCGAAGAAGTCCCGGAACAGGAACAGCGCACAGGCGGTGCCGATGACGACCACGAGCGGGGCGGCGAAGAGGGTGAAAACGAGCGAATTCCGCAGCGCCGGGCCGAAATACTCGCCCGTAATCACGCCAACGTAGTTGTCGAGCCCGACGAAGTCCTCCTCGGGGAAGAGGAGCATCACCTGGTGCAGGCTCGTCCACAGCGCATGGCCGATCGGGAACAAAGTGAGGAGCGCGATCGGAAGGATGACCGGCAGGAGCCAGATCGCCGGGAAGCGCCCTATTGTCCACATCGTCCGGGTATCGCCTGAGTCGGGGAAAGAACCGCGGCGGCCCGGACAGGGATCGGGCGCCGCGGCTCGGGAGGAAGAACCTCAGGTCAGTTCTTCGCCATCTTTTCCTGGTACTCGTTCCACTTGGCGGCGCCGGCCTTCATCGTCTCTTCGACGGTGGCCTCGCCGACCATGGCCTTGGCGAGGAGCGGCCGGAAATAGGCCGACCATACGCTCGTCCACTCTGTCCAGGTGCCGCCGCGGGCGGACGCCACCTGTTCCTTGAGCGTCGCCATGTCGACCCACTTGTTCCACGATTCGACAACCGCGGGATCGTCGAACAGCGGCACCTGGCCGAAGCCGAGGCCCTTCTCGTCCGCCCAGCGCTGGGCGACCGTATAGGGCTTGCCGGCCATGAAGTTCACGAACTTCCACGCCGCTTCCGCCCGGGCCGGATCCTCCGCCGCCGCGGCGCTGATCGAATAGAACTTGGTGAAGCCCAGCGTCTGGTGCGCGTCGCCTGGCATCAGCGCAAGGGCGAAGTCGCCCGCCATCGGCTGTTCGGCG
Organism: Bauldia sp.; assembly: GCA_022841545.1. GTDB lineage: Bacteria > Pseudomonadota > Alphaproteobacteria > Rhizobiales > Kaistiaceae > Bauldia. The sequence continues at coordinate 21,571 of JALHRF010000047.1, forward strand.
GCATTGTTCATGGCGGCGAGCACGTAGTTGTAGACGATGGTGAAGGCGTGCTTGCCGGTGTTCATCGACGGGATGATCTTCGATTCATGCGTTTCCTGCTGGACGAGGTCCTTCTTGAAGGCCTCCTGCAGCCACTCGAGCTGCTTCCATGCGGGATTGTCCGGATTGTCGAAGATCGCCTTGTTGTCGGCGTCGAAGAGGTCCCCGCCGCGGCCGTAGGACTGGGCGACGAAGGCGTCCCAGAAGTTCGGGAGCTCCTGGTCGAACTCGTAGACGATCGGGTGCTCCATGCCGCCCGCCTTCAGCTTCTCGGCGGCCGCCATCACCTCGTCCCAGCTGGTCGGTACGGCGATGCCTGCGGCTTCGAGTACCTTCTTGTTGTAGATGAAGGAGATGGTGTCGGCGTAGTAGGGCAGGCCGTAGATCTTGCCGTTATAGGTTTCGTCGGTGAGGGCGAAGGGCGCCATGTCCGCCTTGAGCGGGTCGAGCACGTCCTTCGGCGCCACGTCGTCGAGGGGGGCGAGGAACCCCGCCGCGGCCCACGCCGGCAGCCAGTCCTGCCCGACATAGGCGATGTCGGTCGGGGTACCGCCGCGGAAGCGGAGGATCATCGCATCATGGTAGTCCTGCCAGGTGTAGTCGGTGATCTTGACCTTGATCCCCGGGTTCTCGGCTTCGAATTTCTTCGCGTTGTCCTGGATGGTGTCGAGCGAGTAGTTCCACACCGTGAACTCTAGGGTGATGTCCTCGGCGAGGGCGGGGGCAGCCGCCAGACCGCCGACGAACACGCTAGCTGCGAGCAATCTCTGGATTTTCATCGTGGTTCCTCCAACGTCCCGAAAAGCGTCCGGGCCGCGTCCCTTGCCGCGGACTCCGGCAGTTCCCCCGGCGTCGGTTTGACCCGCCGGCCGATCGGCGAGTATAGGTATGACTTCGGACCAATATCAACCGCTTTTGATCGCTTCGGACCTTTGCAGGTTTGAGCAGCCCGATCGGCAACGGCCGCCGGCAGCGAGTACCGCAAGTTTGCGAAGGGTCGCGGCGCGGCGCTGAATCGCGCAGTATTGGTTGACATTGCGCGAGGCGCTGCCCAAACACGGCTGATCCGGCACACCCAAGAGTCGATCTTCATGGCCCTCGACACCGACCTCGAACCGCTCGCTGCCATCTCCGCCCACGAGCGGGCGACGCCGTCGCTGGTCTACCGCTCGTTGCTCAAGAGCATCCACGACGGGCGGATCGTGCCGGGAGCGAAGTTGCCCAACGAGCGCGACATCGCCCGCCAGCTCAATACCAGCCGCACGGCGGTGCGCTCGGCGCTGCAGATGATGGAGCGCCAGGGGCTGGTGCGCCGCCGCGTCGGCAGCGGCACGTTCCTGACGGACGACGCCGACCAGGTGTTCGGCAAGATGGACCAGACCGCGGCCACCCCGCACGACAACGTGCCGAGCTTCGTCGAGATCATCGAGGGCCGCCTCCTGTTCGAGCCGGCGATGATGCATCTCGTCGTCAACCGGGTGGAGGAACGCGAGCTCGACGCGATGCGCGCGACGCTGAAGGAGATCCTCGCCGCGCCGACCTGGCAGGAATTCAAGGAGCGCATTTACGCGCTCCACCAGTTGATCTTCGCCGCCACCAAGAACCGCTTCCTGATCCAGATCATGGACGAGATCGTCGCCGACCGCCGCGCGGTCCTGTTCGACGGCAAGGACACCGACAAGCCGGCGCCGCTCGCCGTCCGCGAGCAGACCCACAAGGAGCTCCGCGCCGTGGTCGACGCCATCGTCGAGCGAAAGGCGAAGAAGGCGGAGGAGCTGATCTCCGACCACCTGATGCGGACGCTCGCCACCATCAATATCTGGCAGTAGGCCTCACAGGGGGGCGGCAGTCGGTGCCGCAGCCGGGTTGCTTGCACGGGCCAATGGGGCTCGCGCTGGCGCGAACATCGGCGATCGTGCCGCTATGCGGGATGGAGTTGCAGGGCTCCGGCCTTGAGGAGGACGGCAAACTCCGCCGCCGGCACCGGCCGGCTGAAGTGGAATCCCTGGCCCTCGTCACAGGACTGCTTCTGCAGAAACTCCAATTGCGCCTGGGTCTCGATGCCCTCGGCAATCACCCGGAGCTTGAGGCTGTGGGCCATGCTGATGACCGCCGTGACGATCGGCGTCTCCTCGCCCGCGGTGCCGATTTGACGGACGAAAGACTGATCCAGCTTCAGGGCATCGACCGGAAACGCCTGAAGATAGCTGAGGCTGGAATAGCCGGTGCCGAAGTCGTCGATGGCTACCGTAACGCCCTTGGCCTTGAGGGCCTGGAGAATCGAGGCTGAAATCTCGCCCCGCTTCATGAGCACAGTCTCGGTCAGTTCCAGTTCGAGCTGACTGGGATCGAGGCCGGTCTCGCGAAGGGTTGCGAAGATGCGCTTCAGGAACCCCGCATCGCCGACCTCCACCGCCGACACATTCACGGCGATACGGATGGTCGGCAGGCCCATGCGCTGCCAGACCACCACCTGCCGGCACGCCTCAAGAAGGACCCAACTGCCGATCGGGAGTATGAGGCCGCTTTCTTCCGCAATGGCAATGAACTGCCCGGGCAACAATGATCCCAAAGTCGGGTGGTTCCAGCGCAGGAGGGCTTCCGCGCCCGTGATCTCGCCTGTCCTGAGGTCGATCTTCGGCTGGTAGTGGAGTTCGAATTCGCCGCGTTCGAGTGCGCGCCGCAGGGTCTCCTCGATCGACTGGCGCTCCACGGCGCGGCGTTCATCGAAGACTCGAAGAAACGAAAGCCCTGCCGGCCATGTTCCTTCGCCTGGTACATGGCGGTGTCGGCGTTCTTGATGAGCGTCTCGGCGTCGAGGCCGTCGTCCGGGTAGACGCTGATCCCGATGCTCGTCGTGATGCGAAGACCGTGCTGGTCGATCGCGTGAACTGACGCAACGGCCTTCAGGATGCGCTTGGCGGTGAGGGCCAGGCGTTCGATGCCCCCGACTTCCGAAAGCAGCAATACGAATTCGTCACCGCCCTGCCGGCTCACCGTATCAGTGTCGCGGATGGACTGGGCAAGCCGCTCGGCGATGGAGACAAGCAGTCGGTCACCGATCGAATGGCCGAGCGAGTCGTTGATGTGCTTGAAGCGGTCAAGATCGAGGAACAGGATCGCAAGACGTTTCCCGTGGCGGGCGGCCATGCCGATCGCCTGACCGATCCGATCCAGGAGCAGCAACCGGTTGGGCAGGCCGGTCAATGCATCGTGGTTCGCGGAGTAGGCCAGCTGCAGGGCCATCACTCTTGCGGCCGTCACATCGCGGAAGACGATGACGGCTCCGGTGACCTGTCCCGTGCGGTCGTGGATGGGCGCCACCGTATCCTCGATCGGGATGTGAGAACCGTCGCGATGGACGAGAACGACATTGGGCGGCAGGTAGATCGGCTTGTCCCCCAGGATCGCGAGCTGCAGCGGGTCCTCGATGGGGGTGCGGCTCTTGCCCTCGAGCAGGCGCAGGATGTCGGTCACGGGCCTGCCGATCGCCTCCTCCCGCGGCCACCCGGTCAGTCTCTCCGCCACGATGTTGAGGAATGTGGTGCGACCGAGCGCGTCAGTGCAGACCACCGCGTCACCGATGGAATTCAGCGTGACCTCGGCGCGTTCCTTCTCCGCGAACAGGGCGTCCTCAGTCGCACTCGGCCCTTTTTGCATCGCTGGCATCTTATGTCTGTCTGAGCAGATCGATGGATGGTTTTCGAGAAAGGCGGGACGCGTCTAAAACCATCCTGTGGTCCGAGAACTTATCTGACTGTATATATAGTACGCAATTTTTACATTGGAATAAGTAAATCAAGCAGGCGGTCTTTCCTGTTTCTGACCTCGATCGGCGCTTATTTGCATGGCGATATCCGTTTTCGACTGGTGACATTCCAATATTTTCGCTTCGGTCGAGGAATAGCATCGCTCGATCCGACCGGATTGCCGGCTGGTTGCCTGGGGCTGCATGCCGGCGACGCTCCGTTTGCCCCGGGCCTCAATCGGTAGCCGTCTTGGCGATGCCGGGTGGCCGCCGGTTGTGCTCGCTTCGAGGGTGGGGTTCCCCACAGAGCCCCGACGACCCGCTCGCCTATTGCTCATGTCATTGCCGGACTGGCGGCGCGGCGCCGCCAGCCGCATCGGCAGGGAGGAGCATCCGATGGCACGCTTTCCGTTCGAGGAGGATACGAGGTTCCGTTTCGGCGCGTTCCACGAACTGGTGCGCCGCTACATCTTCATCGGCCGCGAGCCGGCTGCCGATCGCCGTCCGCCGGCGAAGCCCGCGGTGGGCCGCCGCTCGACACCGCGGACCGAACGCAGCCGCCCGCCAATGCTTCGCCGGGAAACGGACCGCAACGCCTTCGTCGTCCACGCCGGTCCGGGAGCCGCGCCATGAGCGTCCATCCGATCAGCGCAGCGCACCCACGACAGCGCGCGGCGGCCGGAAGCAACGGCACGCTCGACCGCATCGAGCGCCGCATGCGGACGGCCCGCGAGACCCACATGGGCTATCCCTACAACCTCGCCTTTGCCGTGGACGGCCTCGCCCGCTTCGGCGGCTATCTCATCAACAATCTCGGCGACCCCTATGCCGGGTCGCATTACGGCGGCGAGGTCTGCGACCTCGAGCGCGAGGTGGTGGCCTGGTTCGAGCGGCTGTGGGAATGCGACGGCGACGCCTTCTGGGGCTCGGTCGGGGCGAGCGGCACCGAGGGCAATCTCTGGGCCCTCTATCTCGGCCGCGAGGCGCTGCCCGGCGCCGTGCTCGTCCACTCCGACGACGCGCATTATTCGATCCCCAAGGCCGGGCGCATCCTCGGCATGGAGACGCGGGCCGCCCGCGCGTCGGCCGACGGGGCGATCCTCCTCTCCGATCTCGCAGCGGTCCTCGCCTCGCTGGGCGGCCGTCCGGTGGTGCTGGCGCTCACCTGCGGCACGACCATGAAGGGCGCCCATGACGATATCGCCGGCGCGATTCGCACGCTCGACGCTGCCGGCTACGGGCGCGATCGCCGCTTCGTCCATGTCGACGGCGCGCTCAACGCCATGGTGGTTCCGTTCGTGGGCAGCGCGCCTCTGGCCATTCGCCCGTCGTTCCGGATGGCGATCGACAGCATCTCGACGTCCGGCCACAAGATGGTGGGGACGCCCATGCCCTGCGGGGTGCTGGTGACGCGCCGGCCCCATGTCGAGCGCGTCGCCTCGGCGGTGAGCTACCTCCGCTCGAACGACACCACGTTGATGGGCTCGCGAAACGGCCATGCCGTGCTCGCCATCTGGACCCGTCTCACCCGGCACGGCGTCAAGGGCTTCACCGCCGACGTCGCCGGCTGCCTGGCGCGGGCCGAGTGGCTGGCGGAGGAACTGCGGTCGATGATGGTGCCGGTACTCCGCAACCCGCTGTCGCTCACCGTGGTCTTCCCGGCGCCGTCGGAGGCGATCGTCCGCCGCTATCAGCTCGCCTGCCACCGCGGCCAGGCGCATGCGGTGGTCATGCCAAGTGTCGGCGAGGCCGTCATCGACCGCTTCCTCACCGACTATCTCGCCTGGTGGCGCGGCGTCAGCCCGCTCGGGGAGATCGCCGCGCGACCAGCTTTGATGATGTGACGGGGGCGGTTTCGCCTACGGCTCGAAGAAGCCCTTCGGCGTCTCGCCCTTGAGGAAGGGCGCGATGAACGCCATGAGCAGGTCCGGCTGGCTGATCACGGCGGTGTGGGACGTCGCCGGCATGACCGCGAGCCGCGAAGGGGCGAGCGGCCTGCCCATGTCGCCCATCGCGCCGCCGCCGAGCAGGCGGAACATCGCGACCGAATGCTCGAGTGTCGCGACGTCGGCATCGCCGGCGATGATCAGCACCGGGGCCTTGATTGCCTTCACGTCCGCTTCCCACGCCATCGGCTCCTTCTCGAGCGCGATCAGCTTTTCGACCAGCGCGGGGAAGCCGTCGGGATCGGCGGCAAGCGTCCTGTAGTCCTCGGCGAACGGCATGGCGACGAACATCTCCACCGTCATCTGCGGGATGAAGGCAAGAAACTCCGGCTGCCAGCCTGCGATGTCATAGGCGCCGGAAGCGAACACCAACCGGTCGACCTTCTCCGGGTGGCGGATGGCGAGCTGGAGCCCGGCGAGGGCGCCCATCGAGTAGCCGAAGACGTCGGCCTTCTCGACCCCAACTGCGTCCATGAAGGCGGCGACATCGTCGGCGAGGGCCGGATAGGTGATCGGCCGGTCGATGTCGGTGGTCCGGCCGTGGCCCTGGAACTCGAGGGCATAGACCTGGCGGGTCTCCGCGAGCTTCGGGATGATCGCGCCCATGGTCGGGATGTTCATGTAGGCGCCGTGGAGGACGATCAGCGGTTCGCCCTCGCCGGAGACCTCGTAATACATTTCCATGCCGTTGATGGCGATGCGGTCGCCGACGGGTTCGGACTGGGCGAAGGCCGGGCCTGAGAGTGCCAGGGCTCCGGCGATCATGAGACAGCGGAACATCACGTTCCTCCTCTGCTGTTGGTCTGATGCCCAAGCGACGACCGGCGCGGCAGCGTATCGACAGGCGTGGCGAATTTTTCCGCCGCTCCCGTGTTTGACACCGGCGTCGTTCGGCAGCACCATTGGCAAAATCTGCGGGGAAAGTCGTCTTGGCCACTCCGGCACTCCTCGCCCAGTTCCGGCGGATCGGGCTCTTTGTCGAGCTCGACGACGAGTCGCTCATGCGTGTCGTCGCGCGCTGCTCCGTGTCGAATCGGGCCCGCAATACGCAGATCCTGTCGTTTCGCGACGAGTCGAACGATGTCTTCTTCATCCTCGATGGCCGCATACAGGTGAAGAACTACTCCGAGCACGGGCGCGAGTTCATCTTCTCCGAGATCGGCGCCGGCCAGATCTTTGGCGAGTTCTCGGCGCTGGATGGCCTGCCGCGCTCGGCTTCGGTGGTGGCGATGGAGGATTCGGTCGTCGCCCGCATGAAGGCGGCGGACTTCGTCGCGCTCCTTCGCTCCGACTTCGACCTGACGCTCCGGCTCCTGCGTGTCCTTACTGGCAAGGCCCGCGGGCTGTCGGACCGCATCTTCGACCTGATCGCGCTGAATGCCCGCGACCGCATCTGCTTCGAGTTGGTGCGGCTCGCCGCCGCCGGCGTCCGCGAGGGGGCTCGCGTGATGATCCGGCCGGCGCCCACCCACTACGAGATCGCGGCGCGGATCGGCTCGCATCGCGAGGCGGTGACCCGCGAACTGAACCACCTGGTGACGCGGGGCTATGTCGAGCTCGGCCGCCGGCATGTGGTGATCGTCGACCTCGACCGCTTCACCAACGACCTCCTGCCGGCGCAGGCGGAGTAAAAAGGACGGCCGGCGAGAGCGCGCCGGCCGTCAGTTACCGGTCAGTGCGCCAGCATCGCGACTTGCGCCGACCGGACGGGCGAGAGGTGCCGCGGCAACTCTTCGGTGTTCAGCGTCGCGCAGACCGGATTGATCTTGACGCCGTAGTGCAGGTTGACGCCGGAGACGAGTCGGCCGCCGTCATAGGCGATGCTCGTCTTGAGCGCCCCTTCGAGCGCCGATTTGATCGCCGTTCCCACGAGCTCGGCAAACCCCTCCGCGCTGCCCGCCGTGACCAGCCGGTACTCGACCGTGGCGCGGAGCACCGCCTGTCCCTGACAGACCAGATCGCCATGTTCGAGCAGCCGCCGGATTACGTCGTTGCACGGCTTCTGGCTGGTGAGCTTGGCGAAGATCTCATTGTTCTGGGCGACCGGAATCTCCAGGACAGCAACATCGCGGAGCGAGTACTGGACGCCCCGGACGAGGTTGCCGTCAAGGCTGGCATTCACCGCCTCCGCCGTTTTGGCGTCGAGATCAAAGGCGCCGGTCTGAAGGCTGCTGGCGACCACATCCTGGGTCTCGGACACCTGGGTCACCGGCACCACGTCCGCCTCATCCGCCCGGCATATGGTGGTGTAGAACCGGCCATCCTTGCTCACATGGTAGATCGAACCCGGGATCACGAGCTTCGAAGGCGGGTGGAGCGGATAAAATCCCGCTTCCACGATGGTGCGCTCGAACTCGTTCTTGGTGAGGAACACAGCCCGGCCGGCCAGGATGGCGACCGGCACCGCGACCGCCGCCGCAGCGAGGACGATGCCGATCGCCTTGAGGCTGACGCGGGGAGCGGCGGCCTTGGCGCGCGGCTTTCGCGGCGCGCTCACGGTGTCACCGGAGGCGGCGCGCCGCAGCAGAAATCGCCGCATGGCACGTAACCCTCGGGGCAGGCGGCGGCCGGTGTCGCCGTGAACACAGCGGCGGCCGCGAGCCACGACAGAATGAGAATGATGGTCCGCATTTGATGGTCCCTCCTCGTCAGGATGAACCGGAGCCTCTTCCGGCTCATCGACCGGGAGCCTATGGCGCCGCCGCGCAGCCGAAGGTGACGAATCCCACACGCGATCCGGGAATTGTCGCGAGCTGACGTCTCATGGCGGTTTGCGCAGGGCTGACGACTGCTCTAGCCTTCGCGGACAGAGGCCCAGCTTTTCCGAGGAGCGGCGGATGGAGCGCAGGCTGGCCGCCATCGTCTCGGCCGATATCGTCGGTTACAGCCGGCTCATCGATCTCGATGAGGCCGGCACCCATGGCCGCGTCATGGCGCTGATCGAGGCGCTCAAGGCGCTGGTCGCTCACCGCGGCGGCCGCATCATCAAGACCACCGGCGACGGGGCGCTGGTCACCTTCGACAGCGTCGTCGACGCGGTCGAATGCGCGATCTCGGCGCAGCGCGAGCTGGCCGACACGGCGGAGGGGGTCCCGACGGAGCGCCGCCTCTATCTCCGTATCGGTGTCAATCTCGGCGACATCATCCTCGAGGATGGCGACGTCTACGGCCAGGGCGTCAATATCGCCGTCCGTCTCCAGGAGGTGGCGAAGAGCGGCGCGGTCTATGTCTCGCGCGGGGCGGTGGAGCAGGCGCGCGGCAAGGTGGCGGCGCGCTTCGAGCCGGTCGGCAAGGTCACGCTCAAGAACATCGGCGAGCCGGTCGAGGTGTTCGAAGCGATCCCCACAGCACCCGGGGAGGCTTTTCCCGTCCGCGCCGCGCCGCGCCGGTCGCCACGCCGGATGGCGCTCGCCGGCGCCGCGGCGCTGATCGTCGCCGTCGCCGCGGCCGGCGCATGGTGGTTCCTTGCGGCGAGCGGCGTCGGACAGGGGCCGGCGCTCCTTGGCGTCGCCCCCTCGCCGCCCCGCGACGACTCGATCGCCGTCCTCCCCTTCACCGACCTCGGCGGCAAGGAGGAGTCGGCGCTGATCGTCGACGGCGTCTTCGAC
>JALHRF010000048.1 GCA_022841545.1 Bauldia sp.
GAACGAGACGATGGCCCCGTGCGCGTCGGGCGCGGCCCAGGTCGCGGGGTCCCATGCCGACAGCGCCGCGACCGCGGCATCGTCCGGCACGTAGACGGCGAGGCCGGCGTGGCCTGCCGCCATCAGCGCCCCGACGGCGGCCGGGGTCGGCATCGCGGACGGCTCGACATAGGCCAGCGTCGCCATCCACGGACGGGTCGCGGCGAGTTCGCGGATCCACGCGTTGTTGCCGGGGTCGATGCCGTCGCCCTGGTACCCGACGACCAGCCCGGCGGCGATGCCGTGCTTCTGGCGGAAGGCCTCGTAGACGTCGATCTCGGCCGGAAGCAGGCTCCGCCCGTAGACGCCGGGAAAGCCGTGGCGGAAGAGGTGAAGGTGGGCGTCGGCGAGGATCACAGGGTCACGACTCCGCCCGTGGACAGCGAACGCAGGATCGCGTCGGTGGCGCGCAGCCCGTTCCGTGCGTCGGCGAGCGTCACCACGCCGGGATGGGCGCCCGCGCGCACCCCGTCGAGGAAGGCCGCGAGCTCCGTCGCGAGCATGTCGTCCGCCGGCTCGGACCGGAGGTCGATCTCGCGCGGGTTCCTGCCGAAGACGCGGATGGCGATGCCGAGCTCCATCTCGACGCTGCCCATCTCGCAGACGATCTCGACGCGGTCCGGCGGGATCCCGGCCGTCGGCACCGTCCAGGCATTGGAGATGTGCCACATCGCGCCGGCGGTATCCCAGCCGGTGATCAGCGTCTCGGAGCGGAAGGTGTCGCGCGGCCGGCGGAGCGCCAGCACCGACTGCAGTTCGCCGCCGGTGATCCACAGCGTCAGGTCGATGTCGTGGACCATCGTCATCAGCACCGGGTCGATGTCGGGGTAGCGCACCGCGTGGCTGTCGTCGCGGTGGTTCCGGCCGGTGACCGACAGGATCGCGCCGAGTTCGCCCGAGCGGGCGATCGCCACCGTCCTCCGGTAGGGGGACGAGAAGCGGAGGATATGGCCGGGGAGAACGAAGGCCTTGCTCGTCGCCTCGGCGGCGATCAGCGCCTCGGCGTCGGCGGCGGTGAGGCCCACCGGCTTCTCGAGGAGGACGGGGATGTCGCGTGCGAGCGCGGCGGTGGCGACGGCGACATGGGTATGGCCGGGGGTCGCCACGATCAGGCCGTCGGGGACGACCGCGTCGAGCATCGCGACGGGATCGGCGAAGGCCGCCTTCGCGCCGAACGAGGCGACGGCGAAGTCGGTCGCGGCCTTGCTCGGGTCGGCGACCCCGGCGATCACCATGTCGTCGCGGAGGGCGAGCGAGGCGAGGTGCTCGCGGCCGAAGGCCCCGGCCCCGGCGACGGCGATCTTCAGTTTGTCTTGCGGCATGAACCCTCGACCTGGCGGCGGCGTTGACAGTAAACTGACTTACCAGTAAGTGAGCCATATGCCTAGAGCGGCGGCGTTCGGCACGACCGCGAAGATGATCACATACCGGGGTGCGCGCTTGAAGACGCAAACGATCAATCCACGGCTTCAGCCGGTTATCGTTAACGGCAGGACGGAGGCGGTTCGGGCGGGCGACATCGTGTTCGTCGCCGGCCAGATGTCGCTCGACGCGGACGGCCGGGCGATCGGCGCCGACGTGACGACGCAGGCCCGCAACGCCTTCGAGGCGCTGAAGCGGACGCTCGCCGCGGCCGGCGCGACCATGGCCGACGTGGTCAAGCACACGGTCTTCTTCGTCTGCAGGGAAGACGACGCGGCGATCGCGTCGTTCCTCGACGAACTCGACGCGGTCCGCACGCAGTATTTCGCCGCGCCGGGGCCGACGACGGCGGAGGTCCGCTGCGGGCTCGACGTCGAGGGCGCGCTGCTGATGGTGGACGCCTGGGCGGTGGTCGGGGGCAAGCGGGAAGTGCTGTCGCCGCCGGGCCACTTCGGCCGGAAGCGGCCGGGGCCGTTCTCGCACGGCATCAAGGTCGGCGACATGATCTTCGTCGGCGCGCAGCGGCCGCTCGACGGCGACGGCAACCTCCTCGGCATCGGCGACATCGAGGTGCAGACCGACGAGGCGTTTCGCAACCTCAACACCATGCTGGAGGCCGGCGGCGGCGCCAACACCAGCCTGATGCGCCAGAACACCTATTTCCGCTTCTTCGGCGAGGGCCCGGACGTCACCGAGTTCTGGGAGAAGATGACCAATGTCCGCCGGCGCTACATGTCGTCGCCGTCGGCGGCCGGCGCCGGGCTCCGCATGACCGGCTTCGCCACCGGGGACGAACTGATCCAGGTCGAGGGCATCGGCGTCCTCGGCGAGGACAAGCAGCGCCTCCAGCCGGCCAACCACTGGGACTGGAGCATCGAGGGCAACAACTTCACGCAAGGGTGGAAGATCGGCAGGCTCGCCTTCATCGGCGGCCAGATCTCCGCCGACAACACCGCCACGGCCGTCGGCAAGGACGACATCGCTGCCCAGACCCGCAACGTCTTCGAGTTCATCCGCCGCACGCTCGCCGAGGGCGGGCTCGACGAGAGCGACGTCGCCAAGCTCTACATCTACTACTACGGCGGCAAGGACTGGGCGGAGGTCGCCCGCTCGCGGCAGATCATCGCCGACATCCAGGCCGAGCTCTACGGCAAGCCCGGCCCGGCGGTGACGGCGGTGCGCGTCACCGGCTTCGCCTTCGAGGATCTCCTGATCGAGATCGAGGCGATGGCGGTCACGCGCGACTGAGGCGGGAATCGTAGGGCGGAATAGCGAAGCGTATTCCGCCGTCTTTCTCCCCGCCAGGACGCGGCGGACTACGCTTCGCTAATCCGCCTTACGTTGTCCCCTCGGCGCCGGCGCCGCAGATCAGCGCGCAGACGTGGCGGGCGTTGCCGACGTCGCCCGCGATCTGGCGGAGGGCGGCGAGGGAGGCGGCGCCTGAGAGGTCGGCCGCGATGCCCATCTCGAACCACAGCCAGTGCGCGGCCTCGTCCATCGCCTCGTCGGTGACGAGCACGATGTCGTCGACGTTCCGGTTGACGATCTCGAAGATGCGGTCGTCGGTCCGCCGGCACGACATGGTCGGCACCCGCGAGGTCACCTCGGCGAGCGTCACCGTATGGCCGGCATCGACGCTCGCCTTCAGCGTGGGCGAGCCGGTCGGCTCGACGCCGATGATCTTCACCCCCGGCTTCCGCGCCCGGATCGCGGTGGAGAGGCCCGAGATCAGGCCGCCGCCGCCGATCGCGACGAGGATCACGTCCATGTCCGGCAGGTCTTCGAGGATCTCGAGGCCCAGCGTCCCCTGCCCCGCCACGACCAGCGGATCGGCAAAGGGGTGGAAATAGGCGGCGCCGGTCTCCTCGGCGAACGCAAGCGCCGCGTCGTTCGACTCGTTCCAGGTGTCGCCGACGATGCGCACGTCCGCGTTCCACGCCTTCATCTTCACGACCTTGGCCGGCGAGACGCCGGAGGGCACGAAGATCGTCGCCGGCACGCCCGCCGCATAGGCAGTGCGCGCCACCGCGAGCCCATGGTTGCCGCCCGAGGCGGTGACGATCCCCTTCGCCACCTCCTCGCGCGGCGCGCCGAGGAAGCGGTTCATCGCGCCGCGCGCCTTGAACGAGCCCGTCACCTGCTGCAGTTCGAGCTTCAGGCTCACGCGAGCCCTGGTCTCAACCGGCGTCTTGAGCTGGTCGAGCGCGGTGACCGGCGTGTGCCGGACATAAGGCGTGATGCGCTCCCGCGCCGCCTCGATGTCGGCGATGCCGATCATAGCGCCGGCCCGCGATAGGGCTGCGCCACAGTCAGGCAGCAGTTGCCCGGGCGGACCCGACCCGGCTGGCGCCGGCCGTAGAGCACGCCGTCGGCGCCGTAATAGAGCGTCTCCGGCTCGCGGGTCGCGTCCCAGGTGCAGTGGATGCGGCCGGCGGGCTCGCCCTTCTTCACGTTCGTTCCGAGCGGATGGAAGGATTCGAAGATGCCGTCCATGGTCGCGTAGACGTAGGAGTCGCCGCCCGGCAGGTCGAGCACACGGTCGTCGCCGGCGACCGGCGTCGCGTATTTTGCCGGCAGCACGCCGAGGTGGACGAGGACGTTCCTGACCCCGGTGCGGCAGAGCGCCAGCGCCTCGCGCGAGACGCTGCCGCCGCCGGACATCTCCGTGCCGATGGTGACGAGCCCGGCCTGGCAGGCGCAGGCGGTCGCGGTGCGCGGGTCGCCGAGATTGGGGATCACCACGGTCCACGGCGCGCCGAAGGCCTTGGCCGCCGCGATGTTCTTCTCCAGGAGCGCCGGGTCTTCGCTCGGCTCGATGATGGCGCTCGGCAGGATGTCGAGCGAGGAGCCGCCGGAGTGGAGGTCGAGGAAGGCATCGCCGCGCGGGAAGATCTCCTGCGCCAGGTAGGCGGCGATCTGCTGCGTGATGGTGCCGGTGGTGCTGCCGGGGAAGGTGCGGTTGAGATTGAGCCCGTCGACGGACGAGGTGCGCTTGCCGGCGATCACGGCGTGGACGTTGTTGGCCGGCATCAGGATCAGCCGGCCGGAGACGTCCGCGGGGTCGAGGTCGCGGATCAGCTCGCCGATGGTGATCGGCCCCTCGTATTCGTCGCCGTGGTTGCCGCCTTCGAGAATCACCGTCGGCCCGTCGCCATGGGCGATGACCCCTATCGGCAGGCGGGTCACGCCCCAGGCGTCGTCGTCCGGGGAGTGCGGGATCATGACGAAGCCGACACGCTTGCCGGGCTTGTCGAGGTCGATCGTGGTGAAGGCGGTGGACTTGATCTGGGGCGTGGTCATGGGGTCTTGTCGCCGCGGCGGGGGAGTCGCGCAAGGGGGGAGCGGCAGGGCAAAATGCCCCAAGCGTCTGGCTTTGAACTTCACTTACTGGTAAGTCAGTTTCGTGTCAACGCGCCCCGCAGAACCGGCGCCGCACGAACTGGACTCACGGAGGGGAAATGATCCGCCGCAGCATCTCGACCGGCCTCGCCTACGAGGACATGGTGGGCTATTCGCGCGCGCTTGTCGTCGGCGACTGGGTGTTCGTTTCCGGCACCACCGGCCGCGACCGCATCACCAACGACATCCCGGAAGGCATCGTCGAGCAGACGCACAACACGTTCGCGACGATCATCTGGGCGCTGGAGGAAGCCGGGTCGTCGATGGCCGAGGTTGTGCGCGGCCGGATCGCGGTGAGCGACCGGAAATACGAGGCCGAGCTGATCCCGGTGATCGGCCACTACCTCCGGCCGGTCAAGCCGGCGCTGACAATCTATGTTGCCGAGCTCCTCGATCCGCGGCTAAAGATCGAGATCGACGTGACGGCGCTGCGGGGGTCGGCCGGCGGCTGAACGGGCTCGGGAGCGCGGAGGAGATGGCGGTAAAGCCGAAGGATGCGTCGCCGATGCGCGGGCAGATCAAGGCGCTCGCCCGCGACCTCCTGATCGAGCGCGGCTATCGCGGCGTGAGCTTCGGCGACATCGCCACGGCGCTCGACACCACCCGCGCCAACATCCACTACCACTTCGGCAACAAGCACAAGCTGGTCGAGGAGGTGCTGGAGGACTACGTCGAGGAGACGCTTGCCGGCCTCACCACCGCCTTCGGGCGGGACGACCTGCCGCTCACCGGCAAGATCGCCGGCATCATCGAGATCAGCCGCCGCCGGCACCGGAAATACAACCCGACCGGCAAGGGCACCGCGCCGTGGAGCCTGATCGCCCGCATGCGCCAGGACAGCGCGGCGCTGACCCCGAAGGGCCGGGCGGCGCTAGAACGCTTCGCGCAGGAGCTCGACAGAAGCGTCACCGCCGCCGTCCGCGCCGCGCGCGACCAGGGCGAGTTCATCGAATCGATGCCGGTCGAGGATGTGGCGCTGCAACTCGTCTCGATCGCCAACAGCGCCGGCCCGATCACCCAGGACGCAGGGGACTTCGACCGGCTCGAGCAGCTCTACCTCGCCTTCGGCCGCATCGTGCAGCACGCCTACGGCCAGCCGCGCCCCACGACCGCAGTCCGGCACGACCACGACGGCCCACGGAAACGCGGGACAGGAAGCCGGGTGGGGGCGTAGCCGGCAGTCCGGAAAACCTCCGGCAGGGCTACCTTCGCCATCCACGCAAGGGTGCCCCGGCGGATGAGCGCGCCCGTGACGGGCGGATGCGACCTCGGGCTGACACCCGGTGACGACTGCGGCCGATAGGGTACGGGCGCCAGGGATGATGCTGGCCGGAGGGTGGTCGTCCCTTCGCGGCAGCACTCCCGCGTGAAAAATACTGGTCCATCGGAACAAAACGGCACGCTGTCCGTATTCGTCGGAAGCAACCGCAGAGGTACCGAGCGATAGATGACCAGTCTCCATGCCTATCCGCCGACCACAATGGTGGTCATGGATTCGGTGCACTCCGCGCTCGTGTCCATTCCGGTCGCCTGCTTCAGCCTCACCGTTTTCACCGACGTCATCTATTGGCAGACGTCGAACCTGCTCTGGCTTCACTTCTCCGAATGGCTGCTGCTCGCGGGGCTGGTTCTCGGGGTGCTGGCTCTCATCGTCCGGGCGGTGGACTACCTGGTCCGTGGCGTCCGGCCCTCCTGGCTTGCGGTGGTGGGGGCCGTCGTGGTCCTCGTCCTCGCCACGATCAACAGCTTCGTCCACACGACGGACGGTTGGTACGCCGTGGTCCCCGGCGGCCTGGTCCTATCCGTGGCAACCGTGCTGGCGATGATCGTCACGGCCTGGCTCGACCGCGACAGGTCGCACTATGTCTAGAGTGTCTTCCCTCAATCTCGTTGCGCTCACGGGGACGTGCCTGCTGCTCGCCGGCTGTGCCGAGGAAGACTTCGACGTTTCGCAGCAGATTGGCCCGAACCCCGTGCTGCCGGAGCCTTCCAACAGCCTCATTCCGGACCTCAAAGTGGCCGAGGTTGTGGGTTGGGAAGGGGAGGAGACGCCGACCGTGCCGGAGGGGCTGGTCATCAGCGCCTATGCGCGGGACCTCGCCAACCCGCGAACGGTCCACACGCTCCCCAACGGCGACGTGCTCGTGGTGCAGTCGAAGGCGCCTCCGGGCAAGCCGCTCAACCGTCCGAAGGACGTGATCCGCGGCTGGATCATGGGCATGGCCGCGGGAAGCGAGGGCGAAGAGCGGGAGACAAATCTCATCACGCTGCTCAGCGATGACAACCGCGATGGCGTGGTGGACGAGCGCACCGACCTGCTCACCGACCTCACGTCGCCGTTCGGAGTGGCATGGCACGACGGCACGCTCTACGTCGCGGCGGCGGACGCGATCCTCGCCTACCCTTACGAACTCGGCCAGACGGTCATCGACGCCGGTCCAACCATCTTGACGCCGCTTCCCGGCGGACCCATCAACCACCATTGGACGAAGGACCTCGCGCTGAGCCCCGACGCGCGTTTTCTCTACGCCTCGGTCGGGTCGAATTCCAACGCCGGCGAGCGGGGGCTGGAGGCGGAGAAGGGCCGCGCCGCAATCTGGCAGGTCGATCGCGAGACGGGCGCCGCCAAGGTCTTCGCCTCGGGGCTGCGCAATCCGAACGGCCTCACCATCCATCCCGAGACCGGCGTGCTGTGGACGGTGGTCAACGAGCGCGATGAGCTTGGACCCAATCTCGTTCCGGATTACCTGACTTCGGTGCGGGAGGGAGGGTTCTACGGCTGGCCCTGGAGTTACTTCGGGCAGCATGTGGACCAGCGGGTGCATCCGCCTCGGCCCGACCTGGTCGAGACGGCGATTGCGCCGGACTATGCGCTTTCGAGTCATGTCGCCGCGCTGGGGCTGGCCTTTACCAACGATTCGGCACTGCCGGAGGCGTATCGGAACGGCGCATTCGTCGGCAATCGCGGCAGCTGGAATCGGAACGAATTCAACGGCTACAAGGTCATCTATGTGCCGTTCGCCGACGGGATGCCATCGGGAATGGCCGAGGACGTGGTCACCGGCTTCCTCGACGGGGACCGTGCCCGCGGCCGGCCGGTGGGCCTGGCCATCGACGGTACCGGCGCTTTGCTGATCGCCGATGACGCCGGCAACACGGTCTGGCGCGTCGCTTCCGCCGACGGGGCCGTGACGCCCGAACCGATCCCGACCGACCGGGTGGTCGGCGAGGAGTCGGTCTCGGAGGCTCTTACGGAGCCGGGGCTGTCCGGTTCGGACGCAGACGCTGGCGGAGCGACCGACAGGCCCCCGGCGCCGGGCGGCCCGACGCAGACCGACATCGTGCCGGCCGTCTCGCCCGGCGACGGGATGCCGCCTCCGCAGGACGGGTGAGCAGCCACCGTAGCCGCGCCCCGGCAGTTCGGTGGGTTACGGCGCGGAGCGCCTGACCACCCTACTCTCCCGGATAGGGCGTGCCGTCCTTGTGGACGAAGCGCCCGTCGGCGTTGGCGCTCATCATGTCGATATCGGAGCAGGTGGTGAGGTCCTCCGGATGGCGCGAGCCGACTTCGAGGTAGACCGCCACCGTATCGGAGCGGTTGATCAGGTGATGGCCGTTGCCGGTGGCTTTGGGGAAGGCGGCGAAATCGCCGGTGCGGAGGACGGTCTCGCCACCATCCTCGACGAGGACCAGTTCGCCCGCGAGCACATAAACGCACTCGTCCTCGTGCGAGTGCCAGTGGCGCTGGCTCGACCAGTTGCCCGGCGGCAGGCGCATGAGGTTGACGCCGAAATCGTCGAGACCGCCGGCATCGCCCAGGCGCTGGCGGATGCGGTCGGCATGGGCTGCGTCGAACGGCGGCGGGTAACCCGCGCCCTGGCGTTTCGGTACCGCGGCGATGTCGATCTTGGGCATGGCGGCGCACTCCGATGGGTGATCCGGTACAATCTGGGGCTGAATGCGACAGAGGGCAACGGGTGTGGGCTGGACTGGCGCCTACGGCGCGTAGTCCACCGACCCGCCGTCGCGAAAACGGTGGGTTACGGCGCGGAGCGCCTAACCCACCCTACGATGCCGCGCCAGCCGCCCACACGGTCGCCGCCGACGGCTTCCATGTGAGCACGACCGGGTCGCCCGGGGCGAGACCCTCGGCCTCATCGTCGCGAAGCTCGACCCAGAGCAGCGCGTCGCCGGCCGTCACCCCGACCCGCACGCTGCCGCCGAGATAGATGACCTCGGCGATGGCGCCGCGAAGCCCCTGCCCTTCCGCGCCCGCTCGTGCCAGCCGGATCGCCTCCGGGCGGACCGAAAGCGTCGCGGCGGAACCCGGTGACAGCGAATCCGCCGACTCGCCCTGGAGCATCTGGCCATCGGCGGTGCGGAGCGTCGCCGCCCCTCCCCCCCTCTCGCTCACCGTGCCGCGAAGGAAGTTGGTCTGGCCGATGAAGTCCGACACGAACAGCGTCGACGGCCGCATGTAGATCTCGCGCGGGCTGCCGACCTGCACGACCCGGCCGCGATCCATGACGGCGATGCGGTCCGACATCACCAGCGCCTCGGTCTGGTCATGGGTGACGAAGACGAAGGTCGCCCCAAGCTTCCGCTGGATGGCGCGGAGCTCGAGCTGCATCTGCTGGCGGAGTTTCAGGTCGAGCGCCGACAGCGGCTCGTCGAGGAGGAGCACCTGCGGCTCGGCGGCGAGCGCCCGCGCCAGCGCCACGCGCTGGCTCTGGCCGCCGCTGAGTTCGGACGCGGCGCGGCCGCCCAGGCCATCGAGCCGGACCAGCGCCAGCATCTCCTCGACCCTCAGACGGATGCGCTCGCGCGGCCACTTCCGGAGTTTCAGGCTGTAGGCGACGTTGTCGAAGACGTTCATGTGCGGAAACAGCGCGCCGCGCTGGAAGACCATGTTGGTCGGCCGGCGGTGCGGCGGCAGGCGCGTCACGTCCGCGCCGTGGATGCGGACGCTGCCGGCGCTCGCGGTCTCGAAGCCGGCGATGATGCGGAGCAGCGTGGACTTGCCGCAGCCGCTCGCCCCCAGCAGCGAGACGAAGGAGCCGTCGTCGACCGCGAGATTCACCTCCTCGAGCGCGGCGACATCGCCGAACGACTTCCGCACGTTGACGACGTCGACCGCCATGCTCATCGGCTGCGCCTCCTGCCGATGAAGTTCGAGGCGATGACGAGGATGACCAGGGCCGCGAGCAGCATCACGGCGATGGCGTTGATCGAGGGATCGACGCCGCGCCGCATCATCCCCCAGACCAGCACCGGCACGCTCAGCTCGTTGCCGATGTTGAACCAGGTGACGACGAACTCGTCGAGCGACAGCGCCGCCCCGAGCAGCGCCGCGCCGACCAGCGACGGCCGGATCAGCGGCAGGGTGATGTCGGCGAAGGCGCGGGCCGGCGCGGCGCCGAGATCGCGCGCCGCCTCAAGCACGCTGAAGTCGAAGGTCTCGAGCCGTGCATTCATGGTGAGGATCACGAAGGGAAGGCAGACAAGGGCGTGGCCGATCGCGGCATTGAGCAGGCCCGGCGACATGCCGAGGCTGCGGAAGAACACCGCCAGCGCAATGCCGATGACGAGCAGCGGCACGACGGCCGGCAGCAGGCCGCCCGCGAGAAGGGTGCGGCGGAGGCGACCGCTCTGGAGCTTCACCAGACCGAAGGCGAAGGCCCCGCCGAGCACGGTTGCGGCCAGCGCCGAGACGGCCGCAAGGATGACGCTGTTCCGGAGCGCCGTCGTAATCAGCGGGTTGGAGAGCGCGCTCGCGTACCAGTCGAGCGTGAAGCCCTCGATCGGGATGGCGAGACGGGGCGAATCGGTGAACGAGAACAGCACGATGACCACGATCGGGGCGTAGAGATAGACGAGGACGAGCAGCGCGAAGCCGCCGGCGGCGTAGTGGCGCATCGGGCTCACCATCGCGTCACCCAGCGGAGGAGCCGTATGACGGCGAGGTAGATGACCATGACGATGACGATCATGACGAAGGCGAGCGCGGCGCCGAGCGGCCAGTTGGCGCCGACGCCGCGGAACTGGTCGGCGATGACGTTGCCGATCATGATGCTCTGGGTGCCGCCGACCAGCGCCGGGGTGACGAAATCGCCGGCCGCGAGCAGGAACGAGAAGGCGAAGGCGGCGCCGACGCCGGGCAGCGTCATCGGCAGGAGCACGGTGCGGACGAGGTGGACGCGACGCGCGCCGAGATCCTGCGCGACCTCGAGGAAATCCCGCGAGACGTTGGCCATGGACGAATAGACCGGCAGCACGGCGAGCGGCAGGAGCAGCCCGACCAGCGTCACCACCACGGCGAAGTTGCTGTAGATCAGGAAGGTGAGCGGCTGGTCGGTGAGCCCGAGATATTGCAGTGCGCTGTTGAGGAGGCCCTGCTTCCCGAGGATGGTCCGCCAGGCGTAGATGCGGACCAGGTAGCCGCTGAACAGCGACAGCAGTATGAGCTGGAGGATGAGCTGGCCGCGGCGCTCGAACACGAAGCGCATGAGATAAGAAAGCACGAAGGCGAGCGGCACGACGATGCACGCCGTGCTCAACCCGACGATCACCGTGCGGATGATCAGCGTGTGGTAGAGCGCCGAGGTGGCGATCTTCTCGTAATTCAGAAGCGTGAAGCTCGGGATGAGGTCGAAGCCTTTCGCCTCCCAGAAGCTCAGCACCAGAAGGGCGAGCATGGGGACGAAGAAGAACGCCGTGTAGAACGCGGTCGCGGGCCCGATGGACCGGAGCGTCGCTGCCCCGGTCCATCCGGTAGTCTTCCGGCCGTTGGTGGCGATCGTGCTGTCTTCAGCGACCACGGCCATCGTCGAAGCGGTTGTTGATCCTTACGACACCTTGAACGTCTGCCAGGCTTCCACCCATGCCGACGCCGGCATGATATCACCTTCCGTCACCTGCGGGGGCACGACGGTCTGCGTGCCGAGGATGCCGCCGCCCGGCGAGCGAACATTGCTGTAGTCGTAGAGGGCGCGGTCGCCCTCGGACATGAGATCATAGGCCTTCTCGACCACCGCGCCCGAGCCGAGCTCGGCGGCGAGCTGGGCGTTCGATTCCGCCGAGGTCATGAAGTTGATGAAGGCATAAGCGTTGTCGATGTTGGGCGAGTCGACCGCGATGGCGTAGGCGTCGGACCAGAAGAAGGTGCCGTCGTCCTTCGGCGTACCGACCACCAGGGTGACGCCCTTCTCCTTGGCGATGATGGTCTGGTAGGCCCAGCCGCCGATGCCCATCGAGGCGTCGCCGCGGATCATGATGTCGGCCATGTCGCCGAGCGAGGCGCCGATCGCGACGACGTTCGGCTTGATGGTGAGCATCGCCGCGGCGGCTTCGTCGAGCTGCTGGCGCGTCAGCCGGCTCGGGTCGGGGAAGCCGAGCGACGTGGCGAACAGCCAGATGTTGCCGAATGGATCGTCGAGCAGCACCAACTCGCCCTGGTACTTGGGGTCGGCGAAGCCGAGATACTTGTCAGGTAGCGAGTCCCACTTCGCCGGATCGTAGACGCAGGGCTCGTCGCCCCAGATCATCGGGATGCCGTAGGTGTTGCCGTCGCGGTAGAGCCAGGGCGCATCCTTGAAGGCCGGAAACAGGCCGGCCGCGTTCGGGATGAGCGCGAGGTCGAGCGCCTGGAAGAGCTCCGTATTGGAATCGATGATCGACTTCTGGAAATCCTTGTTCATCGTCAGGAGGTCCATCGACCCGCGCCCGCCGGTGGTGAAGCGGGTCAGCGTCTCGTCGGCGGCGCCGGCGAAGGTCGCGTTCATCTGGATATTGTTCTCGGCGAGGAAAGCCTTGGCGACGTTCTGCCCCTGCTCGCCGTCATAGCCGAAGAAATTGAGCGGGCCGCCCAGCGACTGCGCCATCGCCCGAAACGGACTGCCGAGCACGGTGACGGTGGCAAGACCCGCGGCTCCCGCGATGAACCGGCGACGGCTGACATTTGCGTTGAGCCTGCTGTCGAGCAGGCGTCTCGTGAACTCATTCATGATGTTCTCCCCTAGCCGAAAAAACCCGGTGGATCTCGCGCCGCTCCAACCACCCCTGGCGACCGGGCCGAGTTGGGTGTCGGTCGCCTCGCGACCGACACGGCCGCTCAGGACGACGACGCTCACTTACCTGTAAGTCAGTATTGTCGTCGAACCATGGGAGAGTCAACGCCGTCCGGCGGCGGCGACCGGTGATTTTTTCGGCACCGGCGTTTCATGGAGGCCCGGGGTGGCCCCGGCCTTTTCGGTGGCGACCTTTCGACCGCATGCCATGAACGCGAGTTCCGCCCGAGGGCCGGGAGACGACCTCACCGATCTCGGGCGATGCCGCTTCGGCGGTGAGGGCATGCCCAGTGCACTGTCGTCATGCCCCTCTCGACCCGCACCCGTCGTTGATGCCGCGCCCGGAACTCAGACCCAGCCGCCATCCACGATGAAGCTCTGACCGGTGCAATGCCGGCTGTCGTCCGCGGCCAGGAACAGCGCCATCCGCGCCACATCCTCGGGCACGAGTTCCTCGGGCAGGCACTGGCGCTCCCTGATCCGTTGCTTGCCGGCTTCGTCCAGCCAAAGCCGCCGCTGCCGCTCCGTCATGATCCATCCCGGGACGAGACAGTTCACCCGGATGCGATCTCCGCCGAACTGCCGGGCAAGCGCGCGGGTCAGGGCGTAGACCGCCCCTTTCGCCGCGACATAGGCGGGCGCGTCGGCCGCTCCCATCTGCACGACGATCGAACCCAGGTTGACGATGGACCCGCCGCCTGCGGCCGCCATGCCCCGCCGTACCGCCTGCGCCGCGAAGAACTGCGGGCGGAGGTTGACGTTCATGCGCTCGTCCCAGTATGCGACGTCGATTGCATCGGCGTCGTGCCGATCATCGTTGCCAGCGTTGTTGACCAGCACGTCGATGTGGCCGCTGCCTGCAAATGCGGCGATGGCGGACTGGAGCGCCTCAATCTCCCTCAGGTCGCAGTAATGGTAAGTCAGGTCCCCACCGGTGGCTGCGATGAGAGCATGCGCGGCCGCGTCGTCGATGTCGACGAAGCCTACGCGCGCCCCCTGCCCGGCAAAATGCGTCACCATGCTGGCGCCGATTCCGCTGGCGCCGCCGGTGATGAAGACCGACTTGCCGACGAGACTGGGGTAATGGGCGAACGATGTCATGCGCTTGTCCGGAACGGCGATTTCTATTTAACGATACATGTGCTCTTAAGGGCCGTCCAGCGAAGGAGCGACGATGCGCAGGAAGGATGATCGGCAGGCGCGGGCGACCATCAAGGACGTCGCCGAGGCCGCCGGCGTCTCGCCGATGACCGTTTCGAACGTCCTGAATGGCCGGCACCAGTTCGTGAGCGCCGTCACCAGGAAGCGGGTCGAGCGGGAGATCGAGCGGCTCAGCTACCGCCGGCAGGCAAGCGCACGAAGCCTGCGGGTGGCCGAACAGCGCTCGATCGGCATGGTGATCGTCGACGAGTCCTCACACTTTCTCGCCGACGCCTTCACCTGCCAGGTCGTCGCCGGCCTGGCCAACGTCCTCAACCGGGCCGACTACACGCTCACGATCCAGGGCATGCCTGGACGGCAGCTCCCCGCGTCGATGATCATGCGGAACTACGAGGTCGGGGGCTTCTGCGCGATGGTCTCCGGTCCGGCTGCGGAACGCGCCGAGGTGGTCGGGAGGCTGCGCGCGCTGAGGCAGCCCGTGGTCGTATTCCAGGAGCAGTTCGAGCCGAGCGACCCGGATCTCTGCACGGTCCGGCAGGATGACTGGGGCGGCGGCCGGCTCATCGGCGACCATCTTCTGGCCCGCCGCGTCTCGGAACTCGCGATGATCGTGCCGCGCCAGCGATGGCCCGCGATCGAGAACCGCGTCGCCGGTGTCCGCGACAGTCTGGCCAGTACCGGCGGGACCGCCCGGCTGACCCTGATCGAATCCGCAAGCGAATCCTTCGCCGATGTGCAAAGCGCCATCGCGCGGCACCTTGCGGCCAACCCGCCGCCCCAGGCGGTGATCGGCGGCAACGACCCCATCGCGACCGCGGCGATGCTCTACCTCATGGACCATGGGGTGAAGGTGCCCGACGACGTGCGCATCGTCGGCTTCAATGGTTTCGAGGCGCACCGTTATTCGCGACCGCGGCTGACGACCGTCGTCTCCGCCGCCTACGCACTCGGCGAGCGGGCGGGCGAAGCCATGCTCGTGCGGCTCAAGGAGGGCGCCTTCGCGAGCCGGGACCATGTGCTGCCGGTGTATTTCGAACCAGGATCAACCACCTGAATCCACAGGGCGGGCGCAGGCGGGGAAAAGCTGCTTGCGCCGGTATTCCATGTAACGTTAAATGGATCGGGGACGGTGGACCCGGGAGGACTGACGTGGGCGGCGGGGCGAACGACAGCAAACGGTACGCCTACCGCAGCGGCGAGTGGTTCGGCCGCGAGGGCAAGTACGGCTTCATTCCCAGGAGCTGGATGAAGAGCCAGGGATTCGGTCCGGAGCTGTTCGATGGCAGGCCGGTGATCGGCATCTGCAACACCTGGTCCGAACTCACCAACTGCAACCGGCATCTCCGCGAGCTCGCCGAGCATGTCAAGCGCGGCGTGCTGATGGCCGGCGGCTTCCCGCTCGAGTTTCCCGTGACGAGTCTCGGCGAGCCCCTGATGCGGCCGACGACGATGATGTTCCGCAACCTCGTGTCCATGGATGTCGAGGAGTCGATCCGGGCCAACCCGATCGACGGCGTGGTGCTGCTCGCCGCCTGCGACAAGACCACGCCGGCGCTGCTGATGGGCGCGGCAAGCTGCGACATACCGGCGATCCTCGTTTCCGGCGGCCCGATGCTGAACGGCCGGTTCCGCGGCCGGGAGCTCGGGTCCGGGACGGATGTCTTCCGGCTCGACGAGGAGTATCGCACCGGCAGGATGAGCAAGGCCGACCTCGACGACGCGGAAGCCGCGATGAGCCGCTCGGCAGGCTCCTGCATGACCATGGGCACAGCATCGACGATGGCCTCGCTCGGCGAGGCGATGGGCATTGCGCTGCCGATGAACGGCTCGGTCCCCGCAGCCGACAGCCGGCGCGCCGTTCTCGCCGAGCGAAGCGGACAGCGGATCGTGGAGCTCGTTCGGGGCGGGACCACAATCTCTCAGATCCTCACCCGGCCAGCCTTCGAGAACGCGGTCAAGGTCAACGGCGCCATCGGCGGATCGACCAACGCCGTGGTTCACCTGCTCGCGCTCGCCGGCAGGCTCGGCGTCGACTTCTCGCTGGAGGACTGGGACGAACTGGGACGCGACGTTCCCTGTCTGGTCGACCTCAAGCCCTCCGGCCGCTTCCTCATGGAGGAGTTCTTCGACGCCGGCGGCCTGCCGGTGGTGATGAAGCGGATCGCCGACAGGCTCCACCTCGATGCGAGCACCGTCGGCGGGGTGAGCATCGGCGAGGCGATCGCCGATGCGCACTGCTGGAACGACGAGGTGATCCGGCCGCTCGACCGCCCGTTGACGGCGGAGGGCGGCATCATGGTGCTCAGGGGGAGCCTTGCCCCGAACGGCGCGATCATCAAGCCCTCGGCTGCCACGCCGCGCCTCATGACCCATCGCGGCAAGGCGGTGGTCTTCGAAAACAGCGACGATCTCCGCGCCCGCATCGACGACCCTGCCCTCGAGGTCGATGCGGACAGCGTCCTTGTCCTCAAGAACGCCGGCCCGATCGGCTATCCCGGGATGCCCGAGGTCGGCACCATGGCGTTGCCGAAGAAGCTGCTCGAGCAGGGCGTCACCGACATGGTGCGCGTGTCCGACGCGCGGATGAGCGGCACGGCCTACGGCACGGTCGTGCTGCATGTCGCCCCGGAATCCGCGATCGGCGGGCCGCTGGCGCTGGTTCGCGACGGCGATGTCATCGTCCTCGATACGGCGACACGCCGGCTCGACCTTGAAGTCGACGCCGATGAGCTGGACCGGCGACGCGCCGCGTTCGTGCCGCCGTCCCCGCCCTACGAGCGCGGCTACGGCCGGCTCTTCCTCGATCACGTGCAGCAGGCCGACAAGGGAGTCGACTTCGACTTCCTCGTCGGCAAGAGCGGCACGCCCCCATCCAAAGTGTCCTTCTGAGACGAGTCGCCATGTCTGTCGTTCCCACCCTGATCCCACGCCAGAACCCGCCGCTTCCGGCCGACTGGGAGCAGCTCTATACGGCCGTGCTCTCGGACTCGCTCGATGCGGCGGGGGTGACGAACCAGGCCATGTCGCCGCGCATCCGCCCGCTCGATGAACAGCTCAAGATGTGCGGACGGGCGCGGACCGGCATCTACATGGAAACCGCCCATGTCGATCCGGACGTGAATCCCTATGAGCTGGAGATCGCCATCGTCGACGACCTCAAGCCCGGCGACGTGGTCGTCCTGGCCTGTGGCGGCTCGTCGCGCATCGCACCGTGGGGAAGCCTGCTCGCGACGGCGACCATCGCCCGCGGCGCGGCCGGCTGCGTGACCGATGGATTTGTCCGGGACACGATCGAGATCAAGCATACCCTGAAGCTGCCGGTGTTCCATGGCGGCATCGCCCCCCTCGACTCCAAGGGCCGCGGACAGATCCAGGCCGTCGACGTCCCGGTGATCTGCGACGGCGTGCGCGTAGTGCCCGGCGATCTCGTCTTCGGCGACGCGGACGGCGTCGTGGTCGTCCCGCACGCGATCGAAGCCGAGGTGCTGCGCATCGCATTCGACAAGATCAACGGCGAGAACCACTCGATGCGCGAGCTCCGCGCCGGGGGCTTTCTCCGCGACGTCTACGCCAAGTACGGGGTTCTGTGATGGCGGATGCCGCCGGCGCCCCGACACGCCCCAGGCCACTCAGGTCGCTGAGCGACGTCTTCAAGATCGAAGGCGTACCCATCGCAATCGTCTTCATCCTGCTGGTGATCATTTTCATGATCACCGCGCCCCGGGCCTTCATGGGCTACCGGGTCTACATGAGTTTCATGGCGACCGTGCCGCCCCCGATGGTGATCGCCCTCGGGCTGACCCTGGTCGCCGTGGCCGGCGAGATCGACCTTTCCTTTCCCGCCGTCGTCGCCTTCGGCAGCTATGTCTTCTGCCTCCTCTATCTCGACTACGACATGACGTGGCTCGCGCTGCTTGCGGCGACCGCCGTCGGCACGGCCATGGGGTTCATCAACGGGCTGGTCATAACCAAGCTCGGCATCCCGTCGCTGATAGCGACCCTGGGCATGCTGTTCCTTTGGGGCGGGCTCGTCACGGTGGTGTCGAACGGCGCCTCGCTCGCCATCCCCGACATTCAGGGCACCCTCCTCCACACCGTCTTTGCCGGAAGGCTCGGGGTGTTCCCGGTGCAGATTCTCTGGGCTCTGTTGACCGCGGTCCTCATCTGGATCGTGCTCAACCGTCACCGGTTCGGCGAGAGCCTGTTGTTCATCGGCGACAGCCAGGCGGTGGCGCGGGTGGTCGGCATCGCGACCGAGCGGGAGAAGGTCAAGCTCTTCACGCTCATGGGGGCCATGTCGGCCTTCGCCGGCGTCCTTCTCACGCTCGAGACGACAACCTACTTCTCGAACGCCGGGATGGGCTACCTGCTGATCGTCGTCGCCGCGGTCTTCATCGGCGGCACCTCGATCTTCGGCGGCTCCGGCAAGGTCGTGGGCACGGTGTTCGGCTCGCTGATCGTCGCGATCATCGAGGCCGGCCTCGTGGCGAGCGGCATCCAGGGCTTCTGGACCCGCTTCTTCATCGGGTTCGTCTTCATCGTCTCGGTGACCCTGAATGCCGCCATCGAGGATCCGGACAAGGTTCCGTTGATCAAGCAGCTTCGTTCACGCGCGAAGACATGAACAACCAACCCAAGGAAGGGGAATATCATGCGTAGACTGCTGAAGGGACTGGTCGGCGTCGCCTTCTCGACGCTCCTCGCCGCGCCCGTGGCCCTGGCTCAGGAAGCCGTGGACTCGGGCATGACGATCTACTTCCAGATGGGCGGCAATCCGGGCGACACGGCGACGCTCGCCCGCGAGCTCGGCGCCCGCGATGCCGCCCGGGTGCTTAAGGTGGACCTCATCGAGCAGCATTCCGGCTGGGATCCCACGAAGATGGTGGTGCAGGCCAACGAGGCGCTCGCCGCCCTGCCCGACGCCATCGTCGTCATGGGCCACGCCGGCACCGACGGCATGACGGCGTTCCTCGCCAAGGCCAAGGCCGAAGGCATCATCGTCATCGTCAACAACAACGAGCTGCCGGGCACCGGGCTGAGCTATTTCGGCCTCGACAACTACGGTGCGGGCCGCAACCTCGCCAGCCTCACCATTGCCAACGGCGACCTCAAGGCCGGCGACAAGGTCGTCGTCTATGGCGCCTTCACCGAAGGTTCGGCCGGCGCCGATGTGGCCAAGGGCGCGACCGAAGTTCTGACCGAAGCGGGCATCGACTTCGATACGCTGCAGTGGTCGCAGGAAGCGGTGCTCGACCCGGCGCTCTCCGTGCCGGTGCTGGTCGCCTATCTCGAAGCCAATCCCGAGACCAAGGCGATCATCGTGCCCGGCCATGGCGGCATCACCGCCGTGCTCGATCGTGTCCTCAAGGACGCCGGCAAGGCGCCGGGTGAGGTGATCACCTCGGGCTTCGATATCTCGACGGCGGCCATCCAGGGCGTCAAGGACGGCTACATCACGGTCGTGCTGGACCAGCAGCCCTACCTGCAGGGCTTCATGCCGGTGGTCGCGGCGGTGCTCCAGAAGAAGTACGGCCTCGCCGGGCTGCAGCTCAATACCGGCGGCGGCTACCTGACCAAGGACAACGTCGAGGCTCTCGAAGCGCTGGTGAAGACCGGCCTCCGCTAGCATCTTCTACCCCGGGGTGGCGCCTGCCCAAAGCGAGCCGGCGCCACCCCGTTTCCTCATGCAAGCTGGACCTTGGCCATGACGTCCATACCCATCGTTCGTCTCGAAAATGTGGGAAAACAGTACGGCAAGGTCGTAAGCCTCAGGAACGTCAGCCTGGAGATCGGCAGCAACGAGATCGTCGGGCTGATCGGCGACAACGGCGCCGGGAAGTCGACACTGATCAAGGTGCTGACCGGAGTCGAGCCGCCGACCACCGGGACCCTCTACATCCGCGGCAAGAAGATCGATGCCGCCTCGTACTCCGTCAAGGAAGCGCACAATCTCAGGATCGAGACCGTGTACCAGGACTCGTCGCTCGGCGAGAAGCAGCCGCTCTGGCGGAACTTCTTCGTGGGCCGCCCGATCACCAACTGGATCGGGCTCATCGACGTGAAGGCCGAGAAGCGGATCGCCGAGCACATCATGCGCACGACCATCGGCTTTCGCGGCGCGGGGATCGATGTCGATACGCCGGTGAGCCGCCTCTCCGGCGGCGAGCGCCAGGGCGTCGCCATCGGCCGTGCGATGCATTTCGAGAGCGACCTCATCGTCCTCGATGAGCCGACGGTCGCCCTCGCCCTGAAGGAGGTCCAGCGCGTCCTCGATTTCATCCGCTCGATCAAGGCAGGAGGCCGCTCCTGCATCTATATCGAGCACAATATCCACCATGTGCACGAGGTGTGCGACCGGCTCGTCGTCCTCGACCGCGGCGAGGTCGCGCTCGACGTGCCCGCGGCGTCCCTGAGCTACAACGAGCTCGCCGACTTCCTCATGTCGCTGCACGCACCGCGCACCGCATCCGCCAACTGATTGAGGAAAACCGATCAATGTCCGCGCGCGCTTATTGCGACTGCCACGTCAATATCTGGAATGATGAACATGTGCTGCCTCTCTATGGCCAGCAACTCGCCCGGGTGCGCGCCGGCGACCTGGCGCCGAAGGCCGATGCCGATACGCTCTACCGCGAGATGGCAAATGTCGAGAAGGCCATCGTCTTCGCCATCCGCTACGGCGACTCGGTCGGCATCGAGAGCAACGACGAGGTGACTGCAGCGGCGGTTGCCAAGTATCCCGACAAATTCGTCGGCTTCGCGTATGTCGATCCGCGCCGGCCCGATTGCATGGAGCTGCTCCGGCATGCGGCCGAGGACCTGAAGCTCAAGGGCGTGAAGTTCGGCCCCATCTACAACGGCGTCGCGCTTTCCGATCCGCGTCTCGAGCCCGTCTACGAATATTGCCAGCGGAACAACCTGCCGCTCACCATGCACATGGGCACGACGTTCGCGCGCAACGCGCCAATCGACTGCGGGCGGGCGCTTCACGTCGAACCGGTCGCCCTCAAGTACCCCGACCTGGTGATGGTGCTGGCGCATCTCGGGCATCCCTGGTGCGAGGAGACGATCGTCGTGGCCCGCAAGCAGCCGAATGTCTTCTGCGACGTGTCGGCGCTCTTCTACCGGCCCTGGCAGTTCTACAACGCGCTGATCGCCGCGCAGGAGTACAAGGTCACCGACAAGCTCTATTTCGGAACCGACTTCCCGTTCGCCCGCGTCGACGAATCCGTCGACGGGCTCCTTCACATCAACGATCAGGTTGAGGGCACGCGGCTGCCCCGCGTGGGCGCCGAGACGATCGCCGAGATCCTCCAGTCGAATCCCTTCGCCACCTGGTGGCACGGGGACCATCCGTCACGCTAGGGAATCCCCCCGGACGCGGGCGCATGGCATCGCCCACCGGGTGCCGACCGACCGCGACGAAAACCGACCGGCGCGGCGGGTCCGGCAACTGGCCGCCGTCCGAGTGAATTCCGCCTGGAGCCTGCCGCGGCAGGCCACGCTGAACTCGCCCCCGGGTCAGGGCCGCACGGCGGCCTGGGCGGCGATGATCCGGTCCAACAGACGGTCCTCGGCGCCTGGGGCCGGGGGCGGTGCGTTGAGACGCTGCTTGGCGTGCGCGATCGAGTCGCGGAGAATCTCGTCAAGATCTCCGGAGGCGTCGAACGCCCCCACGACGCTCTTGACCTTGGTGTTGTCGAAGACCGCCGACCAGGTCTTGTCGCCCATCAGCGGACCCTCCCACTCCTTGTTGAAAGCGACCAGCGCGGACGTCGGTACATGGGCGTGGATCGCCTCGACGCCGAAGCCGCGAGCGATCGCATCGTGGATCTGATTCCAGGTGAACGCCCGGTCCGTCGTGATGTGGAAGTCGTCGTCGAGCGCCTTCGAGTTGCCGAGCAGCCGCACGAACGCGCGCGCCACGTCTTGAGAGCGCGTCAGCGTCCAGAGCGATGAACCGTCGCCGGTTACGATCACGGGCCTGCCGGCGATCATGCGCCGTATGGCGTTGTCTGCATCGCCGACCTCGATCGGCATCCCGGTCCGCACCGTATGGCTCGGGCGCACGATCGTGTATTGGAGCTTGTCCTGGTCGCGGAGGAGCGTCTCGCAAGCGGTCTTCTGGCGGCTGTATTCCCAGTACGGATTCGATTGACGCGTCCGCTCCGTCATCACGTAGTGCCTCACCGGCTTCTCATAGACCGACGCCGACGAGATGAAGACATATTGCCCCGTCCTGCCGGTGAAGGTCGCGATGTCGCGCCGCATCTCGGTCTCCTTGTAGAGACGGAATTGCGCCACCACGTCGAAAGTGCGATCGCCGAGTTCGCGATAGGTCTCATCGTGCATGTCGCCGACAAGCGTTTCCACGCCGCTGGGCAAGGCAACGCTGGTCTGCCCGCGGTTCAACACCGTCACTTCGTGGCCCGCTGCAACAGATCCCTCGACGCACGGAAGGGAGATCTGTCCAGTGCCGCCGACATAGAGTACGCGAAGTGTCATGGTTCTTCCTTCGTTGCCTGGGAAGGCGGTTGGCCAACCGGTTGAGGATGCGCTTCGACCGACGAGACTGCGGGCGGTCGTGCGCCGACCTCATTTTCTATAGAATAGTCTGTCCATCATATAGAAGGTTGGAGCCTGAAGGAAGGGCTTCGCTTACCGAAGCGCCAGGCGCTCTCGTCCGGAGGACGCCAGAGCGCAGACTGCCGGTTCACGCTTGTCATGCCTCTGAAGGATGTATCGCGATCCTGCGTTTTGGGCGTGCCGGCGTCTCCGGACTGCCCCCAGCGACCGCGTGCCGCGCGGTTTCGGTTCTCACCTGTCGCATTTGCGCCAGCATGTCTTCGCAGGCCGCCCGAACGTGCATGGCCGCCACCCGCGCTGCTTCTTCGGTACTGCCGGAAGCGATCGCCTTGACGATGGCGTGGTGCTGCTCGACCCGTTCGCGGAGGCGTGCCGGTGATATCGGCAAGCGAGCCCGCGTCGCGTTGATGAGCCCCGCGTAACGCTCGATCACCTCAAGGGCCTGAAGATTGACTTCACCCTCGATGATGACGCGATGGAACGCACGGTTCGCAGCCTCGAGCGCCTCGAATTCGATCGCCTTGCGCGAGGCGACGCGGGCGAACTCGGCGGCGCCATCGCGGAGCCTTTGGATCTCGGCTGCCGTCGCCCGCTCGCAGAAGCGGCGCACGATGAGTGGTTCGAGAGCCTCGCGGATTTCGAAAATGTTGCGGACGAAGTCGTCATCGACCACGCGCACGCGGGCGCCCTGATTGGGATTCGCAACGACGAACCCTTCGCCCTGAAGCTTCCACAGCGCCTCGCGGACGGGATTGGCGCTGACCGAATAGCGTTGCGCGAGTTCCTCGGTCTTTAGCCAGGTCCCGGGCGCAAGCACTCCGGCGATGACGTCGCGCCTGAGATCGTTGGCAACGCGATGAGAGAGGCTGGAGGTCTTCGACATCGCTTCCGTGCAGTCCGCTTCACCGGATTCAAAAGGCTGCAACGCCGGGATTCTGTCAAGCCCATCGAAAATTCTATAGATTTGTTCCTGAAGATTATGTACTCGTATCGCCAACAGTGCGCCTAAGCGCCATCGGAGGGAACGCGTGAGAATCAACCGCATCGAGGTGCTTCTCGTCGGCCACGAGTGGAACAATCTCGTGTTGGTGCGGGCGCACACGGACACAGGATTGTCCGGACTCGGCGAGGGCACGATGCAGTGGCAGGCGCGCACCGTTGCCGCTGCGATCGATCACATGGCGACCCGCTACGTGCTTGGCGCCTCGCCGTTCGACATCGAACGACTGGTTCAGGCGATGTACCGCAACGAGTACGCGCGCGGCGGCCCGGTCCTCAACAGCGCGATCGCGGCGATCGAGTTCGCGCTCTGGGACATCTGCGGGAAGGCTCTCGGCCAGCCCGTCCACAATCTGCTCGGCGGATGCGTGCACTCCGAGATCCCGGCTTATGCCAACGGCTGGTACGACCCCGCCCGGGGCAGCGGCGACATCGCAGCAGCGGCCCGCAGGGTCATCGACGCCGGCTACCGCGGTCTGAAGTTCGATCCGTTCTGGGGACTGGGGCGCGATCCCGATCCGGCCGACCTGCGCCGCGGGATCGAGGATATCGCCACCGTGCGCTCGACGGTCGGCCCCGATGTCATGGTGATGGTGGACGGCCATGGCCGCTTCAGCGTCGGTACGGCGAGCTGGCTCGCTCATCGGCTTGCGGAAAATGACGTCTACTGGTTCGAGGAACCGGTAGACCCGGAGAATTACGCCGCACTCGGTCAGGTCGCGCGGCCGGGCGGTCTCAGGATCGCGGCGGGGGAGCGCTGCTACTCGCGATATCACGTGCCGCTGCTTCTGAACGAGGGGCGACCGCATGTGCTGCAGCCGGATCCGATCCAGGTCGGCGGATTGCTGGAGGCCAAGAAGATCGCGGCGCTCGCCGACAGCAACTACCTGCCGGTCTCCTTCCATTGCCCATTCGGCCCGATCGCCACCGCGGCGGTCCTGCAGTTGAACGCAGCGACGACCAATGTCGTCAGCCAGGAATCCTTTTCGGAATTCGATGTCGCCTGGCGTTCAGACCTCATCACGAACTGCCCCATGCCTACCGGTGGCAGTTACCGGGTGAGCACCCTCCCGGGCCTGGGCGGCATCGAACTCAACGAGTCCGTCGTTCGCGACCACCCGTTCCAGGAACGGGCGGTGCAATCGATGTGGGCCGTCAACGGCTCGATGGCCGCCGATGTCGAAGCGGCGCCGTCGGCGGACATCCATGTCGGCAGAACGTCGGGAAATGGAATCGGGGCGGATGGAACGGAACGGCCCGCCCCTCTGAAAGCCAAGACAAGAAACGTTCCGAAGCTAGTGGAGGATGCCTCTCATGGCGATGAAACGAAAAGCTAGTGCCCTCGCGGGGCTCCTGGCTGCCACGGCCCTCGGCCTGGGCAGCGCAATTGCCCAGGACGGACCACAGGCCGACGTGATCCACATCTGGGTCTCGGCGGGAGAGTCGGCAGCGATCAACGTCGTTGTCGATCAGTTCAAGAAGGAAGGAGGCGTATGGCTGGATTCGGCGGTCGCCGGCGGCCAGAACCTCGCTCCCGCCGTGATGAGCCGGATTGCCGGCGGCAACCCGCCGACAGCCTATCAGGCGCTTGCCGGCCGCGCGTTCGAGGACCTGTGGGAACAGGGACTGCTCAACGACATCGAAGCGACGGCGACTGCCGACAACTGGCGCGACGTGCTGCCCGCGCCGCTGGTCGAGATCATGGAAAACGACGAGGGCAAGATCTTCCTGATCCCCCTCGGCATGCACGGTCCGAACTGGATCTGGTATTCCACCGAGGTGCTCGAAAAGTCGGGCGTCACCGAAATCCCGACCAACTTCGACGAGACCTTCTTCGACGCGCTCGATAAGGTCGAGGCGGCGGGCTATATCGGCTTCGTCGTCGGCAAGCAGAGCTTCCAGGAGCGGTTCCTGATGGAAACCGTCATGCTGGCGCTTGGCGGGAAGGACTACTGGAACGGCCTATGGGGCGATCGCGACGACGCGCTCGTCCGCGGCGACATGACCCGGAAGGTCTTCGAGACGTTCCGCCGCCTGTCGACCTATGCCGACGAAGGCGCCGCGGGCCGCACCTGGCCGGTGAACACGAACCTGCTCATCACCAACAAGGGCGGCTTCAACGTCATGGGGGACTGGGCAAAGGGCGAGTTCAAGGCGGCCGGCCTCACGGCATTGGAGGACTACGGCTGCGTACTGCCGGGCGAGAAGCCCTGGTTCCTGCTCCAGGCGGACATGATGGCCGTCCCGTCAGGTCCGGAGCCCGATCGCGCGGCGGCTCAGAACCTGCTCGCCCATGTCGCCATGCAGAAGGACGTTCAGGTCGGCTTCAACCTCAACAAGGGTTCGCTGCCGCCTCGTACGGACGTTCCGCGTGAGGCTTTCGACGACTGCGCCCAGAGGGGCTTTGCCTCCTATACCGATCCGGACCTGACGGTGGCGACGGTGAACATGTTCTTCACGCCGAAGGACGCGCGCCTGTGGGAAGACCTCGTTTCCGAGTTCTTCAACAACCCCGACCTTTCGGTCGATGAGGCCATCGACCGCCTGTCGACCATCGTGCAGGAAGCCGACTGACCGTCCGCAAGAGGTTCGGGAGCGACTTGCGATGAACAGTTGGATCGCACGGTTCGCGCTGGTGCCGGCAGCCATCGTCGCCTTTGGCGTCTTCGTTGGCTGCCTGCTCTGGACGCTCGTGCTGTCCTTCACGAACTCCAAGTTGCTTCCGAGCTATCGCTGGGTCGGCCTCGACCAGTACGAGAAACTCTTCTCCAGCTCACGTTGGGCGGTCTCGGTCGAGAACATCGTCGTCTTCGGCGTCTGGTACATCGGCCTCTGCCTGCTCTTCGGCTACATGCTGGCCGTTCTGGTCGACCAGAGGGTGCGCGGAGAGGCATTGCTGCGCACCATCTATCTCAGCCCCCACGCCATGTCGCTGATCGTCACCGGCCTGGTGTGGGCCTGGTTCCTCAATCCACAGCTCGGCCTCCAGGGCTTCCTGCGGGGTCTCGGCTGGGAGAGCTTTTCCTTCGCGTGGCTGGCGGACCCAAACCTCGCGATCTATGCGGTGGTCATCGCCGCGGTATGGCGCGGCACCGGCCTGGTGATGATTCTGATGCTGGCGGGGCTGCGCGGCGTCGATCAGGAGATGCTCAAGAATCTCCAGGTCGACGGAGTGCCCAAGTGGCGGGTCTACGCCCAGGTCGTGCCGCCGATCATAGCCCCCATGATCCTGACGTCCGTCGTGCTGCTCGCTGCGGGCGTCATCAACAGCTACGACCTCATCGTCGCCATGACCCGCGGCGGCCCCGGAATCTCCACGGAAGTACCGGGCAAGTTCGTCATGGAGCATTTCTTCGCGCGGGCCGATGTCGGCATCGCCACCGCCGGCGCCACGGTCATGCTCGCAGCGCTGGTCGTGATCGCGGCTCCCCTCCTTTACCTGCGCTCCCGCATCAGCCAGCGAAGGGGGGCGACGGGTGGCTGACGTCGACAATCCTGCCTTCGATGTGTCCCTGGTGAACGATGGCCGGCAATGGCGACCGTTGATCGAAGGACCGTCGGGGCGCCCGCCGCGGCGGCTGACGATCGGCCGCGTCGCGCTCTACGCGATCCTCATCGCTGCGGCGATCTTCTTCCTCATTCCCGCTTACGTGATGATCATGACCTCCATCAAGCCGATGGACGAGATCCGCGTCGGCGACATGCTCTCCCTGCCGCAGAACCCGACGTTCGAACCCTGGATCATCGCCTGGTCGTCGAGCTGTTCGGGGCTGGTCTGCGACGGACTGGCGCCCGGTTTCTTCAACTCGATCAAGATCACGGTCCTCGGGGTGTTCTTCGCGGTTCTGGCTGGCGCCGTCACCGGCTACGCGATGTCGTTCTGGAAGTTTCGCGGATCCGACGTGGTCTTTGCGATCCTGATATTCGGCGCTTTCGTTCCGTACCAGATCCTCATCTATCCCCTCGCCCGCATCTACTCCTCGGTAGGCCTGTACGGCTCCCTGGCCGGCCTCGTCATCGTCCACACCATGTTCGGACTGCCGATCACGACGCTGATGTTCCGCAACTTCTTCCGGACCGTGCCGCCCGAACTGTTCAAGGCTGCGCGCGTCGACGGCGCCGGCTTCATTCGCATCTTTCTCCAGATCATTCTGCCGATGTCGGCGCCGATCGTCATCGTCGCGGTCATCTGGACCGCGACCGGCATCTGGAACGACTACATCATGGGGTTGGTCTTCGGTGGTCGCGATTCCAAGCCGATGACCACGATCCTCAACAACATCATCCTCGGCGAGTTCGGCGAGCGCCGGTACAACGTCGAAATGGCGGCGACCTTCATAACCGCGC
The DNA here is from genome assembly GCA_022841545.1 of Bauldia sp. Lineage (GTDB taxonomy): Bacteria > Pseudomonadota > Alphaproteobacteria > Rhizobiales > Kaistiaceae > Bauldia. The sequence goes on from JALHRF010000048.1 coordinate 28,020, forward strand.
TGGTCCCGCTGCTGATCTACCTTTTCTCCGGACGCTGGTTCATCCGCGGTGTCACAGCCGGCTCAGTGAAGGGATAGGTCGGGATGGCTGAAATCGACATCCGCGACCTTGGCGTCGCCTACGGGAAACTGACGGTTCTGGAGCACCTCGACCTCACGGTCGCCGACGGAGAGTTCGTCGTGCTGCTTGGCCCTTCCGGCTGCGGAAAATCGACGTTGCTGAACGCCATCGCCGGCCTGCAGGAGATCGACAGCGGCCAGATTCACATCGGCGCGGAGAACGTGACCTGGAAGGAGCCGAGCGCCCGCGGCATCGCCATGGTCTTCCAGTCCTATGCGCTTTACCCGCGCATGACCGTCTACAAGAATCTCTCGTTCGCATTGCGGGTGGCCGGCGTACCCCGCGACGAGGTCGACAAGCGCGTTCGGCGCGCTGCCGAGATGCTGCAGATCACGCAGTATCTCGATCGTCGGCCCCATGCCTTGTCGGGGGGCCAGCGGCAACGCGTCGCCATCGGCCGCGCGCTGGTTCGGAACGTCGACGTTTTTCTGTTCGACGAGCCCCTCTCCAACCTCGACGCCCAGCTCCGTGTCGAGCTTCGCGTCGAGATCAAGCGGCTGCACAAGCGGCTCGGCAGCACCATCGTTTACGTAACCCATGATCAGATCGAAGCAATGACCCTGGCGAACCGCATTGCGGTGATGAACCACGGTGTGATTCAGCAGATTGCCGACCCCGAAACAGTCTACGAGCGCCCGGCGAACCGCTTCGTTGCGAGCTTCGTCGGATCGCCGGGCATGAATTTCATCGACGGCAAGCTGCTCGTCCGCGAGGGCGCCCTGGCGGTTCAGACCAACAGTCAGGTGGTCGAGCTTCCGAACTACGATTCGTCCGTCCGAACGATCGAGGACGGCCGGCAGGTCGTGCTCGGCGTCCGTCCCGAGCGTCTGACGCTGGGGAACGGCGCGGCGAACGACAGCCATCTCTCCGCGGTTGTCGACGTCTACGAATCGCTCGGCGCCGAGCGTGTCATTTGGGCGACGGTCGACGGCCAGATGATCGCGGTTCGCGCCGGGGTGGATGCGGAGCGCCCGGCGGAGGGCTCGATCCTCCCCCTCGGATTCGCGTCGTCATCGGCATCGCTGTTCGACGCCGCGTCCGGACAGCGCCTCTAGCCATGATTTCCGTCGGCGTCATCGGCATTGGCTCGATTGCCGAGGTTTATGTCCGCAACGCGGCGCTGATGAGCAACTATCGCGTCGTCGCGGTCGCTGGGCGCGATCCCGAGCGGTCGGCTCGGCGCGCCGCGGCCTGGGGCGTAGAGGGGGAGACGCCCGAGCGGCTGCTTGCCCGCGACGATATCGACGTCATCCTCAACCTGACGCCGCCTGCAGCGCACTTCGCCACGACAATGGCGGCGCTCGAAGCCGGCAAGCACGTCTTCTGCGAGAAGACGCTGGGCTGCAACGTCGCCGAGGCCGCTGCGCTCGCCCGCGCGGCCGAGGAGCGCGGACTGAGGCTCGGCGTCGCTCCCGATTCGCTCCTCGGAGCCGGGCTCCAGAAGGCGCGCGCCATGATCGACGCGGGCGCGATCGGGCGGCCGCTGATGGCGACGGCCTCCATCATGTACCACGGCGCCGATGACTGGCACCCCAATCCGGCGTTCTTCTATCGCGCGAACGGCGGTGGTCCGGTGCACGATGTCGGCCCATACTTCCTGTCGGCGCTGATGCTGCTTCTCGGGCCGATCGAGCGGGTGACGGCAACGGGCTTCAAGGGATCTGCCACGCGCACGATCACTGCGGCGGGGCCGGAGAAGGGATTGACTGTCCCGGTCGAGGTGCTGACCAGCGTGTTCGCGCTGGCCACCTTCCGCAGCGGTGTCGAGGCATCGTTGATGACCAGTTGGGATTGCTGGAGAAACTCACAGCCAGATCTCGAGATTCACGGCACCGAAGGTTCGCTCAGTCTGCCGCATCCGAACTGGCATGGGGGGCCGTTGAAATACGCGAGGCCGAAAGGCGACTGGGAGGTCGTGCCGCTCGATGACGAACCGCTGGCGCGCCTCAACTGGCCGCCGGAGAACCCGCAGCATTCCAACTATCGCGGCATCGGCATCGCTGAAATGATCGACGCGATGGAGCGGGTACGGCCCCATCGAACACCGTCCGATCTGGGCGCGCACGTCGTGGAAGCGGCGGATGCGATCGTCGCGTCAGCAAGCACGGGGGCGACGGTATCGCTCAACCTCTGCCCACCGCGCCCGGCGCCGATCGACCGAACCGACGTTGCGCGGCTTCTGAAAGCCGGAGGCTAGCCGGCCGCCCGGCTCGATCCTCCCACAATTGCCACGCCTCCACAGTTCGGTGTGTGCGCTGAACGATCAGACCACGACGCGCATCCAGAACGCTGAAGTGGTGAACCGCACCGGGTTTCCCGGAGGCTCCAACCTGTGAGAAGGAGGAGCTGCCATGGGAACACACAGGACACGTTATCCGGCGGAGGTTCGCGAGCGGGCGGTCCGTC
>JALHRF010000049.1 GCA_022841545.1 Bauldia sp.
CCGCGATGATCGAGGGTCACCGTCCGATGATCTGGTCGCCGATCGGCGGCGGCAAACTGATGACCGGGACGGACGAGCAGACGGTGAAGATCAGGGAGATCCTCGCCGGCATTGCGGAGCGGAACGGCCTCGCCGGGCCGGCCGAGGCCGCGATCGCGTTCGTCGTGCGGCACCCCGCGCGGGGGCTACCCATCATCGGGACTGGTAAGCGCGAGCGCATGGACGATGCGATCAAGGCGGCGAGCATCGACCTCGACCGGATGGACTGGTACGAGGTGGTCGCCGCGACCAGTCCCTGGCTCGAGCTTTGACCGCCGCGGGAGCCAACGTTCCAAAGGCCAATGTCGATGCCTTTGCGGCGTCGGTGGTGGTTCTGCTCTGCCTGTCCTGGGGGCTGTCGCAGGTGGCGATGAAGGTCGCCAATTCCGGCATCCAGCCGGTGTTCCAGGCCGGGCTCCGGTCGGCGCTCGGCGGGCTGATGGTGGTCGCCTGGTGCCGCTTCCGCGGCGTGGCGCTGGTCGGCCGCGACGGAACGCTCCTGCCGGGCCTGCTCGCCGGCTTCCTGTTCGGCGCCGAGTTCATCCTCATCTATGTCGGGTTCGAATACACCACCGTCTCGCGCGGCATCCTGTTCGTCTACACCATGCCGTTCTTCGTCGCCGCCGGGGCGCACTTCCTGCTTCCCGGCGAACGGCTGACGCCGCTTCGCGCCCTCGGCTTCTGCGCCGCCTTCGCCGGCGTCGTGCTGGTCTTCGCCGACCGGGAGAGCGTGGTGTCATCGGAGGCGTGGATCGGCGACCTCCTCTGCCTGATCGCGGCGCTGTTCTGGGCCGCGACGACCATGACCATCAAGACGACGCGGCTCCGAAAGGTCTCGGCGGAGAAGGTGCTGATCTACCAGCTCGGGGTGTCCGCGCTGATGGGGCTGGCGCTTGCGCCGCTGTTCGGGCCGCTGATCCGGGAGATCACGCCGGTCGTGGTGCTCGCCTTCGTCTACCAGATCTTCCCCGTGGTGGCGGTCTCCTACATCGCCTGGTTCTGGATCCTCTTGCGCTACCCCGCCGGCCAGCTCTCCGCCTTCACGTTCCTGACGCCGGTGTTCTCGGTGCTGTTCGGCGCGCTGATCCTGTCCGAGCCGGTGACGATCAATCTCGCCGCGGCGCTGGTGCTGGTCGCGCTCGGCATCTACCTGGTCAATCGCCCGAGGCGCGCATGAGCGAAGACGAAATCCCGATGGTGCCGGCCGAGCGGCGGGCGAAGCCGACCTTGCCGCGGCGCTTCTACGAGCGTGCCTCGGTCGGGCCGCACGAGAAGGGCTTCGCGGTGCTGCTCGACGGGCGCCCGGTAAAGACACCGGCGCGGAACCCGCTGGCGGTGCGGCGCCGCGACATCGCCGAGGCCATGGCCACGGAATGGGAGGCGCAATCGAGCGAGATCGACCCCGCCTCGATGCCGCTCACCCGCCTCGTCAATTCCGCTATCGACCGGGTCGACGGGGAGACGGCCACCGCCGTCCGCGACGACATCGTCAGGCATGCCGCGGGCGACCTCATCTTCTATCGCGCCGAGCGGCCGCAATCGCTGATCGATGCGGAGAACCGGCTGTGGTCGCCGATCCTGGCCGGGGCCGAGAAGGCGCTCGGGGTCCGCTTCATGCTCGCAGAGGGCATCGTCCATGTCGATCAGGACCGGAAGGCGCTCGACGCCGTCGAGCGGGCACTTTCGCCCTACGACGCGCTATCCCTGGCCGCACTCCATTCGATGACGACGCTGACCGGGTCAGCCCTCGTCGCGCTGGCGGTCGCCCGTGGCGACCTCAGCGCGGAGAAGGCATGGGAGGCGGCCCACGCCGACGAGGACTGGCAGATGTCGCAATGGGGCCGCGATGACGCGGCGCTCGAGGCGCGGGCCAACCGCTGGCGCGAGATGCAGGCGGCGGCGCTGGTGCTACTCGGTGGTTGAGCGAGTTCGCGGGGGGCCTGGTTACTTTGGTTCTCGCCTGACGTAGCAAGGTGGCGATGTTCGCGACGGAATTCGCACAATGAGCAGACTTGGGAAGCAAGGGTACGGTCCACCCGAGCCGGCGCCATTGTCCCGCCGCGCAGAGCGTGTCCGCGAGACGTTGTCCAGCGAATACCGTGAGTATCAGTACAAATTCGTGGAGTTCTTCGTCGAGCATCTCTGCGATATAAGCTTGGCGTTTCGCGGCGATCTCCAGCAAATGATGATACTGGCCATTATCGGACAGGTCCGACTGCGCGCCAACAACGCGGCTCGCGCCACAGGTGACGAAGTTCTCTCGCTCGATGAAGGTCGTTTGTCCATCACTGCGTCGCGGATCGCCGATGTATCTGGGATACCGCGGGAGACGGTGAGGCGGAAAGCCCTCGCCCTCGAACGGAAGGGCTGGATCGCGCGAACAGGGTCGTCCGGTTGGCGGCTCATCGTGGAGGCTGAAGAGGTGCCGGCAAGGGTCGCCCTGTCGGAGCTCGACGCGCGCGCGATCCGTCGTGTGGCCCGGCTGTTCGACGATCTGGAGATGATCGTGAATCGACGCGTCGAAGAATGAGACTGCGCGTCTTACGAGGTTCATGAATGCCCAAATTGGGCAGTTACGTCATGGTCAAAAGTGCGATGCTGGCATAGCTTCGTTGTTGGCGGCGCCCGCGGCGAATACGGCACGGCTCCCGTCGCGAAACGAGGGGCCAGGATGTTCCGCTTCAGCTCGAAATGGGTCGGAACCGTCGTGCTGTTTATCGTGGCGGCAGTCTCGATGGCGGAGCAGCTTCGCGCCCAAACCTACACGATCAATCCCAATGAGGATCTCCCGGTCGAGTCCGTCACGGTCACCATCGCCAATCCAAGTTCCGATGCGGCGCTCAACCAACGGGTGGAAGACGCAGTTCGCCGATCGATCGCGCTGTTCCCCGGATCGCGGTTTTCCTCGGAGCGCGCCGACTTCGCCATCGGCAGCGCGCTCAGGAGCCCGGACATCGCGAATATCACCTACACGCTCTCACCTGGCATTCGGGTCGGCGTCAATGTCGCGGTGACGGTCACGCTCGCCGACGCCGAGCACCCTCGCGTCGGTCGCGGGTACTTCCTGTCGGGCGACCCCGACGATTTGCCCATTCTCTACGAAAAGAACGGTACGCTGCTGCGCGCCAAGCTCGAGGCGCTGGCTCTCTACTATGGCAACGACAACGCCTGGTACGGCCATCCCGACGCGATGCTCAATGGCAATCCGCTTGTGCAGGGAAAGCCGGCCGGCGCGGGATACACGGATTGGGGCGAGGCGTACCTGCACTACGGCCTCTACGGCATGACGCCGATCACCCAGAATATCTACGTCTATGGCGGCCTGAGCGCGATCTCCTCGGGATCGGCCGGGCAGGAACTGTTCACCGATCTCACGCGCACGTACACCGCCGTCGAGGATGCCTATGCCGGAATCGTCGCGGGCCGGACCGATGAAGCGGGAAACCGCTTGGCGGTGAATCTCGCGGCGGGCCGTGCGCGGTTCACGCTGGCCAACGCCTTCCTGATCGCGAATACGGCCCAGAACGGCTACAATCGCGCGGCCCTCCAGGCCAACGCAAGATGGGCGGGGGATCAGCTGCTCTACGGGGCGCTGACGTGGAACCGTTCCCGTTTCGAAGCTTTCTACGTCGATCCCGATGACCTGCCGATACTCGACACCGACACCCGCATCGCCGGCCTGAACTTCCAGACCAATACCTCCAGCGGCATGATGTTCGCCGGATCGTGGCTCACCGTGCCGCAGTCGACGCAGACGTACTTCGCACCGGACGGGACGATCGCCGGTACCCGCAAGGGCCTCAATCTGGTCGACTTTCGATTCAGCTACACGCCTCCGGTATCCACCAAGCCCGGTCCCTTCTTCGGTGGCGAGATCGCGCGGCAGACCAACGAGAACTTCGACATGAACGCCTGGGCGGCGTACGGCGAGGTCGGCTACAGCTTTCCCAACGTGCCCTGGTCGCCGGCCATCAGCTACCGCATCGGCTACTTCTCTGGCGACGACCCCGACACCCCCGCCTACGAGCGCTGGGATCCGCTCCTCTCCGGCGGCAATGGCGAGCAGTGGGTGCAGGGCATCAACCACTTCAAGGTCGTGCAGGACTCCAACGTCATCGCCCATCGCGTCCAGGCTCGCCTGCGGGTGGCGCCGCGCGTGGAACTCGTCCCTCAATTCTGGGCCTTCTATGCCGCGAGCCTCAACAACATCGGCGGAAACCCGGCGCTGACCTTTCTTGCTGACGACGAGTACGGCTTCGAGGCGAACATCACGGCGAAGTGGTTCGTGTCGCGCAAGACCTACATTCACGGCGACATCGCCTACACGGTGCCCGGTGATGCCGTTCAGTCCGCCTTCTCCGGAAAGGCAAAGGACTGGTTTTCAGCCATGCTTTTCGTCCGCCGCGCCCTTTGATCCAGAACCAAGAAGGACTGCCCATCCATGGTTGACCGTCGTGAACTGCTGAAGGGTGTCGGACTCGCCGCTGCGGCGGCCGCAACCGTGGCCGCAACGAGCGAGCCGGTAGCCGCCGAGGCGCCGGAGGCGCTCGGCCCCTATGCGTCGCCTTGGGATCCGCCGGACCCGGATTTCCCCGGTCGCCAGAATATCGTCCCGGTTCCTGACGACTTCTTCGAACCCGGGCGCTTTGCCGGCAAGACCGCCATCGTCACCGGCTCGGCGCGAGGCATGGGGCGGCATGCCGCCATCCGTCTGGCCCGCGAAGGGGCCAACGTGGTGGCCGTCGACTGGCTGGCCGACGAAGGCAAGGCCGTGGTGGACGGCATCGTTGCGGAGGGCGGCACGGCGGTCTTCGTCGAAGGAGACATCTCCGAAACCGAGGTGTGCGACGCCATGGTCAAGGCCGCGGTGGACAACTACGGCGGTTTCGATTGCGCTCTCAACAATGCCGGCGTCATGGACGCGATTTTCCCCGGCGATCCCATCGACTATGCGAAGCAGAAGGGGCTCGTGATGTCGCGGATCGACGAGGCCTCGGACGCCTATTGGGACGTCGTGATCCGCGTCAATGCAACGGGTACATTCAAGAGCATGCGGGCGGAATTGCGCCAGTTGCTGAAGCAGGCCCGAGGCGGCTCAATCGTGAACGTGGCATCCGTCGCCGGCCTTCGCGGTTTCGGCGGGACGCCGTCCTACGTTGCGAGCAAGCATGCCGTGAACGGCCTGACCAAGAATGCCGCCATCGACTATGCGCCTTTCGGCATCCGAGTGAACTCGGTGTGCATGGGGACGACCATCACGCCCATGTATGACCGCGCTTTCGATCTGCTGCGCCAGCGTGCGGCGAGCGGGTACAGGGACACGGGCATCGGCATGCTCAAGATCGACAGCCTGCTGCAATGGAGCAACCAGAAGAAGATGGGGTCGACTGCCGCCGAGCAGGTTGCGGTGATGCTGTTCCTGTTGTCACCGGAGTCGTCCAACCTGACAGGGGCCAATTTCGCGACCGACGGCGGCTTCACCACATACTGAGTACCTCCCGTACGGGCCTTCGAGCCGCCGCGGTTGTCGGCCGCCGGCACTTCCGCTCGGACCCGACACGTAGCGGCTGAGGCTATTGCCGTCCGATCCGGCCAAGATGCGTGAATCCGAAGCCGGTGCCGTATTTCAGACCGTAGCCGATGGCGCGGTCGAGGCCGACATGCGCCGCCCAGATCAGGGCGAGGGATAGCCAAAGGCCGCTATCAGCCAGCGCGCCGACAGCCAGCAGGGTGATGGGGCCGACGGTCGAATGCGCAGCGTTATACGCGATGGCGCCGACCCGGGGACCGCCGAGATAGCCGAGGAAGGAGATGTCGGGCGCAAGCAACAGGACGAGGAAGACCCACCAGGGCTCGGCGCCGAGCCACAGATAGGCGCCGAGTGAAATGGCGAAGAGGGCCGCACCCTCGACCCGGAGAAGGGTTCGGATGCCCCCGTTGACGGCTCCAAGCGTCGCGTCCTTGTCGCTGTCCACTCTATCCCTCTGCGCCGGAAGTGGTATTCAGCGCTTGAAGATGGGGCAGGGGTCGTTCCGATGAAAGAGATTCTTCTAGAACTCGAAGAGCGGCGGGCAGGGGCGCGTCTCGGTGGCGGCGCGGCGCGCATCGAGGCGCAGCACAAGCTCGGCAAGCTGACCGCGCGCGAACGCATCGACGTGCTCCTCGACGAAGGCTCGTTCGAGGAATACGGCATGTATGTCGAGCATCGGGCGACCGACTTCGGCATGGCCGACAAGAAGGTTGCCGGCGACGGCGTGGTGACCGGCTGGGGCACCGTCAACGGCCGGCCGATCTACGTCTTCGCCAAGGACTTCACCGTCTTCGGCGGCTCGCTGTCGGAAGCCCATGCCGAGAAGATCTGCAAGCTGCAGGACATGGCGCTGAAGGCCGGGGTGCCGATCGTCGGCCTCTATGACGCCGGCGGGGCGCGCATCCAGGAAGGCGTCGCGGCGCTCGGCGGCTATGCAGAGGTGTTCCAGCGGAACGTGATGGCCTCGGGCGTCATCCCGCAGATCAGCGTCATCATGGGGCCCTGCGCCGGCGGCGACGTCTACTCGCCGGCGATGACCGACTTCATCTTCATGGTGCGCGGCACGAGCTACATGTTCGTGACCGGTCCCGACGTGGTGAAGACCGTGACCAACGAGACCGTCACCGCGGAGGACCTCGGCGGGGCGAGCGTCCACACCACCCGCTCGGCCATCGCCGACGGGGCCTACGACAACGACGTCGAGGCGCTGATCGACCTGCGCCGACTGCTCGGCTACCTGCCGCTGTCGAACCGCGATCCGGTGCCGGCGATCGATGCTTCCGACGCGCCGCAACGGGTGGAGATGTCGCTCGACCGGCTGATCCCGGACAGCGCCAACAAGCCCTACGACATCAAGGAACTGATCCTGAAGGTCGCGGACGAGGGCGAGTTCTTCGAGATCCAGCGGGATTTCGCGAAGAACATCGTCACCGGCTTCGGAAGAATTGACGGCAGCAGCGTGGGATTCGTGGCGAACCAGCCGATGGTGCTGGCCGGCGTGCTCGATTCCGACGCCTCGCGAAAGGCCGCCCGCTTCGTCCGCTTCTGCGACTGCTTCAACATCCCGATCGTTACCTTCGTCGATGTTCCGGGCTTCCTCCCCGGCACGGCGCAGGAATATGGCGGCCTGATCAAGCACGGCGCCAAGCTGCTCTTCGCCTATGCCGAGGCGACGGTGCCGAAGATCACGGTGATCACCCGGAAGGCCTATGGCGGCGCCTACGACGTCATGGCGTCGAAGCACCTCCGCGGCGACATCAACTACGCCTGGCCGACGGCGCAGATCGCGGTGATGGGGGCCAAGGGGGCGGTCGAGATCATCTACCGCAAGGAGGCCGGGGACCCGGACGCAATCGCCGCGCGGACGAAGGAATACGAGGCCCGCTTCATGTCGCCCTTCGTCGCCGCCGAGCGGGGCTATATCGACGAGGTGATCATGCCCCATGCGACCCGCCGCCGGGTCGCCCGGGCTCTGAATCTGCTCCGCCGGAAGCAGCTCTCGAACCCCTGGAAGAAGCACGACAACATCCCGCTTTGAGGAGGACCACAGATGCCGGCGACGGAGGAATGGACCCTTGGCCTCATCGATTCGGCCTGGTTTGGCTCGGAATACGAGGGGCAGCCCGGGCGGGAGGCGGCGCGGCGGATCGGTTTCGACACGCTCGACCTGTTCATCGGCTTCGACCCCGGGGCGATGTCGGAAGAGGAGCGACGGGCCTACATCGAAGGGGCGGAAAGCGTCGGGCTGCCCGTGGTCTCGCTGGTCTGCACCTGCCTCGGCCTCAACGACTTCAACCCGTCGGTTCGCGGCTTCCATATCGCCCGCGCCAGGAACGTGGTCGACCTTGCCGCCGCGTTCCCGACGGTCCGCAATCTCTGCTTCGTTCCCGGCGAGTACATGTTCCAGCAGAAGCTGCTGCCCGCGAGCCTCGAGTGGGGGATGGCGGTCGATGCGACGCGGACCGTCGGTGAGCATGCCGCGGCGCGCGGGCTGGATCTCGCCATCGAGATGCTTCCGTTCGAGTTCGCCTTCGTCAATTCGATGGACGCGATGGTGCGCTTCCTCGACGCCGTCGGCTTGGACAACGTCAAGGCGACCACCGACATCTCGCATCTGTGGCTCACGCGGACGCCGCCGTCGGAACTGCAACGCCTGACGGGGCGGGTGGCGCACGTCCACATCTCCGACTGCGACGGCACCAACCACGGCGACCTGCCGCCGGGGCGCGGCAACACGCCGTTCGCCGAGTACCTGGCCGCAATCGCCGAGACGGGCTTCGCCGGCACTGTGTCGCTGGAACTCGAGTTCCCGCCGGATCCGGCGGCAATGCTGTCCTGGGTCGAGGAAGCCTACGGGACAACGGCGAGGCTGATGTCGGAGGCGGGGTGCGGCCGTCGCAACCACTCAGGTATCGGTCTTGAAACAGGACACGTGATGCACCAGCATCAGATGCATGCGCCCCACGATCGACATCGATGATGATCTCTTGGAGATGGCGAAGGACCTGGCCAGAGCGAGGAAGGAGCCTGCGGGTCGGGTCATCTCGGATTTGCTCCGCGAGGCGATGAGGCGTCCTGTCGCCTTGCGTGAATTCGAAGTCGTCGATGGCATCCCGCTACTGAAGGCGACCGGCGCCGTCGTAACCTCGGAACTCGTCGAGCGCCTGCTCCACGAGGCCGATCTGGAGGATGCGGGCTTGGAAGCCAGCAGGGATTGATGCGCGCCCTGCTCGGCGTCAAGGCGATCATCGCACTGTTCGACACGAACCATCCTTTCAATCGAGCGATCCGGCTCTGGTGGAGGGACTGGAGCGGGGGATGGGCTTGGTGACAACGGGTTCGCGCGGGTGGTTTCGCAGCCTGGTTACTTCAGCCCGGCGCCATTTGCGCAGGCGCCGGATCTCCTTCGGCTTGGCGTCAGTCAGTCCGACCACGCGTTCTGGTCTGACGACCTATCCCTTGCCGATCGAACGCGCTTCGATCGCGCTCACATCCTGGGACCCAGACAGATCACCGATGTCCATCTTCTGGCGCTTGCCGTTCAGAACAACGGTTGCCTGGTCACCCTTCGACAAGTCGATCCCGTTCGCGGCGGTTCGCGGCGCAGAGCCACGGCACATCGTGGTTCCGGAATGAGGCGTCAGCCCTTGCCGCTTCGCCTTGCGCCAGCGGCGACGGCGAGCGCCATGGCCAGCGACAGCGTCGCCGACAGGGACCGGAAGCCGGCGTAGTCGGCCTCGACGATCTCGATCTGCACTTCCGCGCTCGGTGACAGCGGCGATAGGGGGCTGTCGGTGATCGCGATGACCGGCACCTTCCGGCCGGCGGCCTGGGCCGTCAACTCTACGGTGGCGGGCGTATAGGGGGCGAAGCTTACCGCGACCAGCGCGTCGCGCTTCCCCGCCCCGGCCATCTGTTCGGGGCCGAGGGCGGCGACCTGGTCGACGAGCACGGCGCGAAAGCCGAGCTTGCCGAGGGCATAGGCGAGATAAGCGGTGACGGGGAAGGCGCGCCGGAGGCCGAGGAGATAGATGGTGTCGGCGCGGGCCAGCAGGGTGGCGGCGCGGTCGAGATCGGATGGGGCGACGCTGGAACGGAGCCGTTCGATCGAGGCAATGGCGCTTTCGGCGAAGCCGTCGAGAATGTCGCTGCTCGGGCTTCGTCCTTGCGGTGCGACCGGGCCTATCCGGGCCAGCCGTTCGCGATAGTCGGGCCAGCGAGCCTTGAGCTGGGCGCGGAAGACTTCCTGGAGATCGGTGAACCCGGCGTAGCCGATGGTCTGGGCAAAGCGGATCAGGGTCGACGGCTGGACATTTGCCTGCGAGGCAACGCTCGCGACCGTGCCGAAGGCGATTTCGTCGGGATTCTCGAGGGCAAAGGCGGCGACCTGAACAAGGCGCTTCGGCAGCTCCTCCCGCCGCGCGATCAGGAGATCCTTGAGGCCGTCATAGTCGCGGGGAGGCCCCGCAGCGTCCGTGCGCACCGTGTCACCCGAGGGGCTTGGTGGGTCCTGATGTGGAAACGGGCGGGAAACATCCCGCCCGTCCCCGAATTCAGCCGTCGGCGAGGACTACCCGCCGATGCAGGTGTCGACGTTCTTCGGCGTGCAGACGTCGAGGCCCGTGTAGGTCGGATCGGCCGGGGCCGCAGCGCCGCCCTTCATGTCGAAGATGGCGTGGATGACCTTGTTGCCCATCTCGAACGGACGCTGGCCAACCTGGCCCGCCGACAAACCTTCCTTCATCAGCTCGATCTGGACGGGGAGGGTGTCGGCGACGACGAGGGCGAGCTCGCCGCTGGCGATCTTGTCCTTGTACTTCGTGACCGCCTGACGGTACGCATCCGGGACGAACTGCGGGAAGCCGCCGGTCGGGATGAAGGCGTCGAGGTCGGAGTACTTGGCGAGGATGTCCTCGAGCTGCTGCACCGACAGCGGGAAGTCGTCGTTGGTGTAGAGCGGGCAGCCATCCACCTCGGTCCAGCCGTTCTGGCCGGTGAGGCGATCACCAGGAGCTTCGGCGCTCTTGGTGCCCGAAAGCGTGTCGCGGATACCCTGCATGCGCTCGTTATGGTTGGCCGCCGCGGCGCCGCCCGACTGGATGCAGATCGTGCCGCCGTTCGGCTTGATCTCCATGGCGAGCTTCGCGAGGTTGGTGCCGATATCGTAGTTGTAGGTGCCGATATAGGCGACGCGGAGATCGTGGTTCGCGGGCAGGAGGTCGGAGTCCCAGGTGATGACCGGGATGCCCTTCTCCTTGGCCTGCGGCAAGACGCTCGCGAGCGCCGCGGCGTTCGAGGCCGCGACGGCGATGCCGTCGACGCCCTTGGTGATCAGGTCGGCGACGATCTGAACCTGCTCGTCACCGCCGCCGTGCTCGCCGGGGCCGGTGAAGAAGCACTCGACCTTGTCGGCGCCGATTTCCTCGACCGCCTTCTCGCAGCCGAACTTGGCCTGGTCGAAGAACGGGTTGTTGAGGTTCTTCGGCACGACGGCGATCACCAGCTTTTCCTGGGCGTTCGCCTGGCCGACCGCGAAAGCGCCGGCTGAGACGGCGACGGCCACGGCTGCTGCACTTGCCAGTAGTCTCTTCATTGCATTTCCTCCCTTGTGAACAACTCTTGCGTGCCGATGACGACGCATCAGGCACGTCTCCGACCGCGAATCTTCTCAAGAAGAACCGCGAGGATAATGAAGACGCCGACGAAGGCGCCCTGCCAGTTGGAATCTATGCCCTCCATCAGGAGGCCGTTGCGGATGACCTCCAGGAGCGCAGCGCCGACCACGGCACCGTAGGCGCCGCCCTCGCCGCCCATCAGGTTGGCGCCGCCGATAACGGTCGATGCAATGACACGGAGTTCGTAGGTCGCGCCAAGCGAGTTGATCGCTGATCCCTGCCAGCCGATGTAGAGCACCGCGGCAATCGCCGCGGTGACGCCCGAGAGCATATAGGCCTGCGTCTTGACGCGATCGACCGGGACGCCGGTCAGGCGGGCCGCATGCTCGTTGCCGCCGATCGCGTAAAGGTGCCTGCCCCAGGTCGTGAACTTCAAAACCACGCCGACGATGACCGCAAGGACGACCATCGTGATCAGCGGCTTCGACACGCCGAAGAGATCACCGCCGGCGAAGGCCTTGAAGTCCGGGCCGTGGGGGCCGAACTCGTAGATCATCCGGTTGCCGGACAGCACGATCGCTGCCGATCGCGCGATCGACATCATGCCGAGCGTGACAACGAACGAAGAAAGACCGGCATAGGCGATGAGCACGCCATTGATGCCGCCGGCGAGAATGCCGACGAGGAGCGCAACGATCACCGCTTCCGGCGCTCCGAAGCCCGCTTCCAGCGTGATGCCGAGCGCCACGCCCGCCACGCCCATGATCGACCCGACCGAGAGGTCGATGCCACCGGTGATGATCACCGCGACCATGCCGAGGGCCATGATGCCGATGAACGCGAAATTGCGGGTGGTATTGTAGAAGTTCTCCGCCGTCGCGAAAGCCGGCTCGCGCATGGCGATCACCACCACGATCAACAGCAGCGCAACCGTCACCCAGAACGCCTGGCTGGCAATGAGGCGCTGAAAGGCGGTCTGCTCCTTGATCGAGGTGACGTCCTGGATGCGGACGTCGCCGAGGTCCGGGCGCTGTTCACCGGTGGCGGTCATTTCAGGCATGGGCGATCGCTCCGGTGATCAGGCCCGTCACCTCCTCGGGACTGGACTTGCCGATCGGCTTCTCCGCCACCTTGCGCCCGCGGCGAAGAACCGCGACCCGGTCGCAGACGGCGAACACGTCGGGCATGCGGTGGCTGATCAGCACGATCGCGATGCCGTTGTCACGGAGCCGTCGGATCAGGTCGAGCACCTCGGCAACCTGGCGGACCGAGATTGCCGCGGTGGGCTCGTCCATGAGCACGATCTTGGCATCGGAGAGGCGGGTCCGGGCGATGGCGACCGCCTGACGCTGGCCGCCGGACATGCGCCGCACCAGATCCCGGGGCCGGGTCTCGGACTTGAGCTCGGCGAAGAGGTCGGCGGCCTTGGCGTTCATGTCCTGCGAGACCATGAACTTGAACGGCCAGATACGGGTCGCGATCTCGCGGCCCAGGAAGATGTTCGAGGCCGCCGTGAGATTGTCGCAGAGAGCGAGGTCCTGGTAGACGACCTCGATGCCGGCCTGGCGCGCTTCCACCGGCTTGTGGAAGTGCATCGGCTTGTCCTGAAGGACGATCTCGCCGGAGGTCGGCGGAAAGTTGCCGGCGATGATCTTGACCATCGTCGACTTCCCGGCGCCGTTGTCGCCCATGAGACCGAGCACCTCGCCGGGCTCGAGCTCGAGGTCGACATCGGTCAACGCCTTGATCGCTCCAAAGCTCTTGGAGATCTTGCGCAGTGACAGGACCGGCACTTGGACGCGTTTCCCTCGGTAACGACGTTATGCATCGGGATCGTCATTGGTTGCGATCCATGACGGCACAGTAGAATAATCGTTCCGTCTTGTCCAGATAACGCACTGACCATTCCGTCGGCGGTTGCGAGGCGCGTGATGGCTGGCAAGGCAGTCGCCGCATCGCCTATGCTGCCGGCGCAACACCATTCCGGGAGGAAGCCTTGCCTGACTTTCCGATCATCGACGCGCACGTCCATCTCTACGATCCGGCCAGCCTTCCATACGCGTGGCTCGCGGGGGTCCCACCGATCGACAAGCCGCACCTTCCGGCGGACTTCGACCGGTTGACCGCGCCGGTGCAAGTCGACGGCATCGTTTTCGTCGAAGTCGACGTCGATGATCCGCGCTACCTCGATGAGGCCCGGTTCGTCGAAAAGACGGCCGGGGCGGAGCCTCGAATCCTGGGGATGGTCGCGGGGATGCCGCTCGAGAAGGGGGTCTCGATCGAAGCCGACATCGCCGAGTACGCCAAGCTGCCGCGCGCCCGCGGCGTACGCCGTCTGATCCAGAAGCATGCGGGTCAGGCGGGCTGGTGCCTCCGCCCGGAATTTGTTGCTGCCGTGAAGCTCCTGCCGAAATACGGCCTCAGCTTCGACATCTGCATCTTCCATTCGCAGATGGCCGATACGATCAAGCTGGTGCGCCAGTGTCCGGATGTGTCCTTCATCCTCGACCACATCGGCAAGCCGGGCATCAAGGATGGCCTCACCCAGCCGTGGCGGAGCGAGATGCGGGAACTCGCGGAACTCCCCAACGTCATCTGCAAGATCTCCGGCGTCGTGACCGAGGCCGATCACAAGGCCTGGACCTTCGATCAGGTGGCGCCCTATGTCGCCCATTCGATCGAGACGTTCGGCTTCGACCGGGTGGCGTTCGGCGGTGACTGGCCGGTCTCAGAACTGGCCGCCCGCTATGCGGACTGGGTCGATGTCGTCGACAAGGTGGTGGCGGGAGCAAGCGAGGCGGAGAAGCGGAAGCTCTACCGCGACAACGCGATCCGCTTCTATCGGCTCTGAACCGTCACAGCAGCGATCCGATGCCGCGCCAGACGACATAGGCGCCGACCACGACGACGATGCCCGCGAAGGCATAGGACAGGGCCGGCCGCTTCGCTGCGAGGTGGCGGGAGACGCGCGCGCCGGCAATCCCGCCGGCGATGCCGCCGAGCAGCAGGAACGCGGCGAGCCGCCAGTCGACGAGGCCCGAGAGCGCGTAGTTGCCGGCAGTGGTGAGCCCGAAGGACGTGACCGACAGAAGCGAGGAGCCGACGGCGTTGAGGAGCGGCATGCCGGTCGAGAAGATGAGGCCGGGCACGATGAGGAAGCCGCCGCCAATCCCGAAGAATCCCGCCATGAAGCCCACTGCCAGCGCGGTGGGCGCGATCCGGGGCAGCAACTGGGGCGCCGAACGCCAGTCGAGATGCACGCCCGGGTCGCCGACCTCGGCGGGCTTCCGCGCGATAGACAGCCCTATCGCGATCATCGCGAATCCGAACAAGGCGAGCAGCTTCTCACCGTCGACGAGCTTGCCGACAGTGGACCCGGCTACCGCGCCGAGGACCCCGAAGACGGCAAAGGCCACCGCGCAACTGACCTTGACGGCTCCCCAGCGCCAATGGGTGATCAATCCGAAGAGCGCATTCAGCGCGACCGCGAGCGCGCTCGTGCCAATGGCGATGTGGGGATCGCGGACGCCGACGACATAGACGAGGAGTGGCACAGCGAGCACCGAACCGCCTCCGCCGACGAGCCCGAGCGAGAAGCCCACCAGCGCGCCGGACAGGAGCGTCAGGATGTCCTGGAGCGGGGTCACGGCCTCGTTGTCCTGCGGCTACCGGGCCCGCGAGACCCTTATCCGCGCTCGGTCGGATAGCCGGCCTGGCGCCACGCCAGGATGCCGCCGGCCATGCAATAGGCTTCGCCATCGACCAGCGTCGCGAGGGCGGCGGCGTTGTTCCGGGTGCGGTTGCCCGAAGCGCACAGGAACACCTTGGGCCTGTCCGTCGGCGCGTCGATCGCCTCGCCGCGCGCCAGGGCAGACAGGGGCGCCGACATGGCGCCGGGGATGCGCTCGGCCGCCTGTTCGAGTGGTTCGCGGACATCTATGAAGATCGCATTCCGGTCGAGGAGGGCGTGGGCTTCGTTGACGTCGATATCCTTGAGGATGCGCATGGGATCGGAGCTCATTTTGGACGAGAGGAGAGGGGCTCAGCAGTAGATTTCCCGGAGCGTCGCGAGCAGTCGCTCCGCCACAGGATCGGCGATGGAGTAATGGAGCGTCTGGCCGTCACGACGGAATCTGACGAGACCCTCGGCGCGCAGCCGGGACAGATGCTGCGACAGGGCGGATTGGCTCAGGCCCACCGCGTTGGCGAGGCCGCCCACCGTCATCTCGCCGGTTCCGGCGAGCTTGCAGAGCACGAGCAGGCGCCGCTCATTCGCAAGCAGCTTCATCAGTCTGGCGGCTTCGCCCGCTTGCTCGGCCAGCCGGTCGATTTCCGTGTGCACGTCGGGACCCGAAGTGTGGATTAGCGTTGACTAATTTAGTAGATACTAATATATCTTGTCAAGCCCGTACGAGACGAATGATGGAGACGTTGACATGACCGGACCATCCCGCCCCGAAGTCCGCGCCTTTTTCGACGAGGCAAGCAACACGGTCAGCTATCTGGTGTCGGATCCGGCCACACAGCGCGCAGCGGTGATCGATCCGGTGCTCGACTACGACCAGGCAACAGGGAAGGGTTCGGTGCATTCCGCCGAGGCGATCCTGGCGGCGGCACGCGAGGCCGGGCTGACGATCGACTGGGTGCTGGAGACCCACGCCCATGCGGACCACCTGTCGGCGGCTCCGTATATCAAGCTCAAGACCGGCGCGAGAGTCGGAATCGGCGAGCACATCCGCAAGGTCCAGAAGATATTTCGCCCGGTCTTCAACGCCCTTGACGTTTCCGGTGACGGCAGCGAGTTCGATCATCTTTTTGCCGAAGGTGAGACATTCACGATCGGCGACCTCGACGCGACGGTGATCTATACCCCGGGGCATACGCCGGCATGCGTATCCTACAAGGTCGGCGACGTCGTCTTCATCGGCGATACGCTGTTCATGCCGGACTACGGCACCGCGCGGGCGGACTTTCCCGGAGGCGATGCGCGAAGCCTCTATCAGTCAATCAGAAAACTTCTAGAACTGCCTGATACGACTCGTGTTTTCGTCTGTCATGACTACAAGCCCGAGGGCCGGGATCACTATGCATGGGAGACCACCATAGGAGCGGAACGGGAGAACCTCCACATCGCCGGGAAGAGCGAGGACGAGTTCGTGGCCATGCGCGAGGCGCGCGACGCCAAGCTCGCGGCGCCACTGCTGCTGCTGCCGGCCATCCAGACCAACATCCGGGCGGGCAAGCTGCCGCCGGCAGAGTCGAACGGCGTCACTTACTTCAAGATCCCGGTGACGCTCGAAACTTGAGCGCCTGCCCGAGACTGTGGACCACGGCCGTCATTGCGTGTAGCTCTGCCCGCCCGAGATAAAGGCGGCGGCAGAGTGGCAGCGGACTGGACACAAGCGAGCGTCGAACTGACCACGGAGCGGTGGCGCTGCGATGGGCGGCGGCGGCGTTCGGGCAGGCGAGGCAGCCGATGACGCCCGGCGCACGGATCGCCGCGGCAATCGAGGTCCTCGACGACATTGACCGGCGCCACCGCCCGGTCGCGGAAGCGCTCAAGGACTGGGGCGTCTCGCACCGCTTCGCCGGCTCGAAGGACCGGGCGGCGATCGGGAACATCGTCTATGACGCGCTCCGGTGGCGCTCGTCGAGCCAATGGGTGATGGGCGAGGAGACGCCGCGCGCCGCCGTGATCGGCGCCGTGGGGCGGCACTGGGATCTGGGCGGCGAGAAGCTTGCCGCGATGTTCGAGGGCGATCCGCACGCTCCGCCGCCGTTAAGCACCGCCGAAAGGGCGCTGATCGACCTCGCGGACCTTGCGGCCGCCCCTCCCCACGTCAGGGCGGATGTCCCCGCCTGGCTCGCCGGCCGCTTCGAGAAGAGTTTCGGAGAGACCTGGTGGGAGGAGGGCGCGGCGCTGGCATTCCGCCCGCCGCTCGACCTCCGGGTCAACCGGTTGAAGGCGGACCGCGAGAAGGTCCAGAAGGCGCTGGCCCAGTTCGGCGCGGCCGTGACGCCGCTTGCGCCGGATGGGCTCCGGATCGCGCCGACGACCGGCGACGGCCGTCATCCCAACGTTCAGGTCGAGCCGGGTTTCCAGAAGGGCTGGTTCGAGATTCAGGATGAGGGGAGCCAGATCGCCTCGCTGCTGGCCGAGGCGAAGCCCGGCGAGCAGATCCTCGACCTTTGCGCCGGGGCCGGCGGCAAGACCCTGGCGCTGGCCGCCGGGATGGCCAACAAGGGCCAGGTCTTCGCGACCGACTCCGACCGCGCGCGCCTCGCCCCGATCTTCGACCGGCTCAAGCGGGCCGGCACGCGGAACGTCCAGGTGCGGCCGGCGGGCGCCGATCTGGCTGATCTCGCCGGGAAGATGGACATGGTGCTCCTCGACGTGCCCTGCACCGGGAGCGGCACCTGGCGGCGACGCCCGGACGCGAAGTGGCGCCTCTCCGAACGCGCATTGAACGAACGCATCGCTGACCAGGCTCGTCTCCTCGACACCGCGGTACGATTCCTGAAGCCCGGCGGCCGCATCGTCTACATCACCTGTTCGATGCTTCCCGACGAGAATGGCGACCAGATCGCTGCCTTTCTCGCCCGCCACAAGGATTTCCGCGTCGAGCCGCCATTGGCAGTGATCGACGCGTCGGAGCTGACGGATTCCGCCAAAGAGGCGCTCCGCGCGACGGCCGACGCGTTCGGGCTGTTGCTCACACCGCGGCGGGCAAACACGGACGGCTTCTTCGTGGGGGTGATGCGGAAGGGTTGAGCCGACAGCGGCGCGCCGCTTGCTCCGCGGGTCGACAGCAAGCCCCTCCGCCGGAGCTGAGAAAAGCCGCTCGAGACAGACACATAGAGGACGTGTATCGCGAAAAGATCGCCCGGGTAGTGGCATGGCGCCGCCCGGGCGAGTGTAACGCCTCTCCGGGTTCTCGCCCTGTCAGGCTGGCGGGTGGCATATTGCGCGGCCTTCGGCGAGAGCGCTCGCCGGACCGGACTGTCAGTGCGGGACGGACCTCCTGATGCGTCCCGCGGCCGGGCGCCGACGTTGCTCCCCCGTTCCCCCCGGTGCTATAGGCCGCGCGGGTCGGTGATGAGTGCGTTTCGGGACGGCGATGGCAATCGACAAGGACACGGTGGTGAGGGTCGCGCGGCTGGCGCGGATCGCGGTCAGCGACGCCGAGGCGGAGGCGCTTCGCGGCGAGCTCAACACGATCCTCGGCTTCGTGGAGCAACTGAACGAGGTGGACGTGACAGGCGTCGAGCCGATGACGGCGGTTGTCCACATGCCGATGAAGAAGCGGGCCGATGTGGTCACCGAGGGCGACCAGGCCGACCGCATCCTCGCCAATGCGCCAGTGCGTGAGGGGCCGTTCTTCGCCGTGCCCAAGGTCGTCGAATAGGACAGGGACAGGCACCTTGGCATGACCGAACTGACGCATCTCACCATCGGCGACATCCGAAAGGGGCTCGCGGAGAAGGCATTCTCCGCGACCGAACTGACGCAGGCCTATCTCAGGGCGATGGAGGCGGCGAGGGGGCTCAACGCCTATATCGTCGAGACGCCGGAGAAGGCGCTCAAAATGGCCGCCGAGTCAGACCGGCGGATTGCTGCCGGGGAGGCGCGGGCGCTCGAAGGGGTGCCGCTCGGCATCAAGGACCTGTTCTGTACCGATGGCGTCCACAGCCAGGCGGCGAGCCGCATCCTCGAGGGCTACAGGCCGGTCTACGAATCCACCGTGACGGCCAACCTCTGGGCCGACGGTGCGGTGATGCTCGGCAAGCTCAACATGGACGAGTTCGCCATGGGCTCGTCGAACGAGACCTCGGCCTATGGGCCGGTGGTGAATCCGTGGCGGTCGTCCGGGTCCAACGCGAAGCTGGTGCCGGGCGGCTCCTCCGGCGGCTCGGCGACGGCGGTGTCGGCATTCCTCTGCGCCGGGGCGACGGCGACAGACACGGGAGGATCGATTCGCCAGCCGGCGGCGTTCACCGCGACCGTCGGGGTCAAGCCGACCTACGGCCGCTGCTCGCGCTGGGGGATCATCGCCTTCGCGTCGTCCCTCGACCAGGCGGGGCCGATCGCCCGCGACGTGCGCGACGCGGCCATCCTCCTCCGATCGATGGCGAGCGTCGACCCGAAGGACACCACCTCGGTAGACATTCCGGTGCCGGAGTACGAGGCGGCGCTCGGACAGGGGGTGAAGGGGCTCCGGATCGGCATCCCGAAGGAGTACCGGGTCGACGGCATGCCGGCCGAGGTCGAGGCGCTGTGGGAGGAGGGCAAGGCGTGGCTCACCGAAGCGGGCGCGACGATGGTGGACATCTCCCTGCCGCATACGAAGTACGCGCTGCCGGCCTATTACATCGTGGCGCCGGCGGAGGCTTCGTCCAACCTCGCCCGTTATGACGGGGTGCGCTACGGCCTCCGCGTCAACGGCGACGACATCGTGTCGATGTACGAGAACACGCGCGCCGCCGGCTTCGGCAAGGAAGTGAAGCGGCGGATCATGATCGGCACCTATGTGCTTTCGGCCGGCTACTACGACGCCTATTACCTCCGGGCGCAGCGCGTGCGCTCCCTGATCAAGCGCGATTTCGACCGCGCCTTCGAGGCGAGGATCGACGCGATCCTGACGCCGGCGACGCCGACCGCCGCCTTCGGGCTCGAGACGATGGCGACCGCCTCGCCGATCGAGATGTACCTCAACGACATCTTCACGGTGACGGTCAACATGGCCGGTCTGCCGGGCATCGCGGTGCCGGCGGGGCTGACGGCGGAGGGGCTGCCGCTCGGGCTCCAGGTGATCGTCAGGCCGTTCGACGAGGCGATGCTGTTTCGCACCGGGAAGGTGATCGAGGACGCCGCGGGTCGCTTCACGCCAGAGCGTTGGTGGTAGGGCCGGAGCGCGATGGACTTCGGATCCATCTCGGGCAACGGCTACCTTCTCATCGGCGGGCTTATCCTGATCGGGGGCGGGCTCCTCCTGATCTCCCTCTTCGTCAACCGCCGGGTGGCGTCGAGCGTGCGGGCCGACGAGCGGCATCGCGAGAAGCTCTACGAGTATTACCGCAACACCTTCTCGCAACTCGGCGTGATCCTGATGGGCATCGGGGTCTCGCTCTTCATCTTCTTCTTCCGGCAGGGCTATCAGGAGCGACAGCGCCATGCGACCGAGGTCCGGCAGCTTCTCGCCAAGCTCTCGGTGCGGGTGGGGCGGGCGGCTGCGGTCGCGTCGACGCTAGCCCAGTTCGATCCCGTGATCCGCTATACGGGAGAGAGCAGCGACTACGTCGTCCACACCGGACCCGACCTTGCCGGGCAGGTGCGCACTCTTCTGCTCGTCGAGCGCGACGTGGACCTCGATGCGCTTCGGGCGTTGCCGATCTCCGACGACATTGCGACCTCGCCGCTGGCCGGCGACATCGATCCCGTCCTTTGGTTCGCAATCGCGGAGGATGAAAGCGAAGTCTTCTATTTCGCCGACCAACTCCAGGCGGACTACGGCGACCTTCGTCTCGCGCTCGGCGATCTCTCGCCGGAGGAAGCCGTGGCCGATCCGGTGAAGGCGGAGGTCATTGGCCGTAAGGTCAGGGAAATCCTCTACGACATGGACGTGGTCCGCGACCGCGGACGAAGGCTGATCGGCAAGGGTTGCCGATTCGTGAGCGCGGGACAGGAGTTTCTGATGCTCCCGGCGATCCCTCAGATCGAGGCCAACTACGAGTCGCATGACAAGTGGCTCGAGCAGGCCGAGACGTTCCTCGCGGGCTTCACCGCGGGCAAGAAAAGCTGCTTCGAGATGCTCAGGTTCGCGCCTGAGGGACTCCCGCCATAGGCCCGGAGGGCGTGTTGCCGTTGTCGTAACGCCAGATCGGCGTCATGATGGACGGCTAGGTCCGGGCCGGGCCACCATCTGTTGCGCGACACGAGCGGGAGAGGCACGAATGGACGCAGCTGCCTTCAAGAAGTCCACTGAACTCGACGCACCACCGGCCGGCACCGAAGGGCCGCTCAAAGCGATGTGGCATGCGGCGCGCGGCGAGTGGGACAAGGCCCATGCGATCGTCCAGGACGACGAGAGCAAGGCCGCGGCCTGGGTGCACGCCCACCTGCACCGGATCGAGGGCGACAACGACAACGCGCGGTATTGGTACGACAAGGCGGACCGGTCAGTGGGCACGATGCCGATTGACGAGGAGTGGTCGGCGATCGCGGGGTCGCTGCTCACGCTCCGCTAGGTCCAAGGCGCGCAAGGAGCGCCTTGAGGATCGGCCACTGGCCCTTCAGGATCTTGATCGCTGCGTTTTCGGTATCGAACCAGTCGGCGCGGTCGACCTCGGGAAACGCCGCGGTGCGGCCGGATCGCGGCGGCCACTCCATCTCGAACGTATTGCTCCTCACCAAAGCCGGATCGAGGTCGCCTTCGCCGGCGAAGGCGGAGACGATCTTGCCGCCGGGCTGGCGGAACTCGCCGAGCGGGACGAGCGGCGACACGAGCGCGATTCCAGTCTCCTCTTCGAACTCCCTGCGGGCGGCCGCCTCGACGGCCTCGTCGGACCCGAAGACACCCTTGGGGATCGACCATGCGCCGTCGTCCTTCTTCGCCCAGAACGGACCGCCGGGGTGGACGAGGAACACCTCAGGCCCGGCGGGCCGATGGCGGTAGAGGAGGATGCCCGCGCTTCTGATGGCCATCGGCGTTTCGTCCTGTGATGGCGGTCACGCCATGGGGAACCAAGGATTGCAGTTCTCCGTTCCACCAACAGCGCCCACCGCTCCAGCCAGCAAGCAAGAGGGTGGTTCGTCAAAGAGGAACCGCATCATGGCCAAGCTGCTGAAACTTGCCATCGTGGCACTGGGTTTGACAGGGGCGAGCGGCGCATGGGCGTCATCAACCGTTTGCGGGGAAACCGACCTGCTCGTACGATTGCTCCACGGTCAGGACCAGGAACGGCAACGCTCCATGGGCATGACGGCGCGAGGCGAACTCCTTGAACTCTATGTCGCCAGGGATGGGACCTGGACCATCCTCATGACCGGGCTGGACGGCGGGGCCTGCATCGTTGACGACGGTGACACGGACGAGGCCGTGCCGGACGTGCGCACTACCCTGGCCCACGTTACCCGCCACCCGCTCGTGTTCCAGCGCTGACGAGAAGATCGTCGTATTCCGGGTGCTTCTTCATCCACGCAGCGATGAACGGGCATACCGGGACGACGTGCAGCGCTTCCGCGCGGGCGGCGTCGAGGACGTGGCGGGCAAGGCTGGACCCGACCCCCTTGCCGGCGAGGCCTTCCGGCACCTCGGTGTGGATGAACCGTATCGCGCCGGGTGTTCGCCGGTAGCGGACGAAGGCGGTGAACCCGTCGACGTCGAGTTCGTAGCGGCGAAGGGCGGCGTTGTCGCGAACCTGAGGATCCATGGGAGGCCTGGGTGGGTTGTGATTGGGGGGGCGCGCTTTGCGAAATGTCATAATTCCGGATTAAGGTCCCATGTCCTATAATCGGCGGCATCATGGACCAGAAAAACCCCGACATCATCACTCCGCGAGAAGCGACTGCTTCGCCAGACGTCTCGTTCGGGCAACAACTTCGTGACCGCCCGGAACGGCTGATCAACCGCGAGCTGTCATGGCTGCAGTTCAATCGCCGCGTGCTCGAAGAGGCGAGCAACGCGCTGCACCCTCTGCTCGAACGGCTGCGCTTCCTGTCGATCTCGGCCGCCAATCTCGACGAGTTCTTCATGGTCCGGGTTGCGGGTCTCCGCGGCCAGCAGCGCGAGGGGCTGTCGATGATCAGCGACGACGGCCAGTCGCTGACCGAGCAGTTGCGACGGATCGGGGTCGAAGTTTCGAGCCTGGCTGCCGACCAACAGGCGGTCTGGGAGACGCTCCGTCAGCAACTGGCCGGCGCCGGCATCACGCTCGTCGACGCGGCGCAGATTGGTGACGAAGACCGGGAGTGGCTGGAACACTACTTCCTCGACTCGATCTTCCCGGCGATCACGCCGCTCGCCATCGACCCGGCGCATCCGTTTCCGTTCATCCCCAATCTCGGCCTCACGGTGGCACTGCAGCTCTCGCGGAAGGCGGGAGGCAAGCGGATGACGGCGCTGATGCGCATGCCGAATTCGCTGGACCGCTTCATTCGGCTGCCGTCGGCCCTTCCGGACATCGACCGCTTCATCAGCCTCGACCAGCTTGTCACGCTCTATGTGGCTCGGCTCTTCCCGGGTTACGCCGTCGAAGGGTTGGGCGCATTCCGTGTCATCCGCGATTCGGACATCGAGGTCGAGGAAGAGGCGGAGGATCTCGTTCGCTTCTTCGAAACCGCGCTCAAGCGCAGGCGGCGCGGGTCGGTGATCCGGCTCGAGATCGAACAAAGCATGCCCGACGATCTGCGCCAGCTGGTGGCCGAGGCGCTCTCGGTGTCGGGCGACGAGATCTTCACCGTCCATGGCGTGCTGGCGCTCAACGACCTCGCCCAGCTCGTCGCCATCGACCGGCCGGAGCTGAAGTTCGAGCCGTATACGCCGCGCTTCCCGGAGCGCATCCGCGAGAACCGCGGCGACTGCTTCGCCGCGATCCGGCAGAAGGACCTCGTCGTCCATCACCCCTACGAGTCCTTCGACGTGGTGCTCCAGTTCCTGCGCCAGGCGGCTGCCGACCCGGATGTCGTGGCGATCAAGCAGACGCTCTACCGCACCTCGAAGAACTCGCCGATCGTCCAGGCGCTGGCCGAGGCGGCGGAGGGCGGCAAGTCGGTGACGGCGCTGGTCGAGCTCAAGGCGCGGTTCGACGAGGAGGCCAACATCCGCTGGGCGCGGGACCTCGAGCGCGCCGGCGTCCAGGTGGTGTACGGTTTCATCGAGCTCAAGACCCACGCCAAGCTGTCGCTGGTGGTGCGACGGGAGGCGGGCCAACTCGCGAGCTATGTCCATATCGGCACCGGCAACTACCACCCGGTGACGGCGCGTATCTATACCGACCTGTCGTTCTTCACCGCCGATCCTGGGATCGCGCGGGATGTGGCGCGGATCTTCAACTACATCACCGGCTATTCCGAACCGGGCGAACTCGAGAAGATCGCCATCTCGCCGATCCGGCTTCGCGCCCGAATCCTCGAGCTGATCGCCAGCGAGGTGGCGCATGCGAAGGCTGGCCGTCCGTCGGGAATCTGGATGAAGATGAACAGCCTCGTCGATCGCGAGATCATCGACGCGCTCTACGACGCGAGCACCGCGGGCGTTCCGATCGACCTCGTGGTTCGAGGCATCTGCTGTCTCAGGCCCGGTATTCCGGGTCTTTCCGAGAACATCCGGGTCAAGTCGATCGTCGGCCGCTTCCTCGAGCACGCCCGCATCTTCTGCTTCGGCAACGGCAACGGTCTGCCGTCGCCGGACGCGCTGGTCTATATCGGCTCGGCCGACATGATGCCGCGGAACCTCGACCGCCGGGTCGAGGCGATGGTGCCCATCACCAATCCGACCGTGCACGAGCAGATCCTCGACCAGATCATGGTCGCCAACCTCGCCGATAACCAGCAGAGCTGGGCCGTGCTCTCGGACGGGACATCGGAACGCATCGTTCGCAAGAAGGGCGAGGCGCCGTTCAACGTCCACCAGTATTTCATGACCAATCCGAGCCTGTCGGGACGCGGCAAGTCGATCAAGACCAACCCGCCGAAGCCACTCAAGAAGGGCGCGCGGACGGGGTGAGGGCTGGCGAAGTCAGGTCCGCGCGGTGAAGAGGAAGTAGCCGACCGTCCCGAACAGCGCATCCCTTGCCTTGAGGGCGTCGATGCCGGAGAGCCAAGCGGCCAACTCGACGGCCGTGATTGCGCCTGCGGTGGCCGGCGTGACGGCCAAGGTCGGCGAAATATTCCGCGGCCAGGCCCTGCGGGAAGACGACGACGCGCGTGGCCACTTCGACGTCGGTGAAACCGAGATCGCGGAGCATCTCCTGAAGTGGCCCGGGCAGCCAGCTCTGCGTCACCGGCCGCCGGACCTGGCCACCCGCTTCATTTCGGCGACGGCCTTGGCCGGATCGGCGAGGTAGATGAGCAGCCGTTCGGCGCGGACACAATCGAAGTTCGCGTCGGCATAGGGGAGCGCCTCACGCAACGTTTCGAGGCCGAAGCCGCAGCCGACGTCCGGCACGCTCCGCCCCGGCGCGATGCCGCCGCGCTCGCGGCCAAGCGTCTTGAGTTCCTGCAGTTCCGGAATCGCGTCGAACGCCTCCAAAGCCTCGACATGGGCCGGGACGTCCGCGGCTCCGTCCATGGCCTTGAACTGACTGAGCGAAATGTCTCTTCGGTCATGGGCTGCTGCTTGCGCCCCTTGCCGTCGGTCAGGAGAGCTTATAGCCGTGTGGCGCTCCGGGTGAAGGCCCGGAGCGCGGATGCGCAAAGGTTGGAACGAACCCGGGGCGAATCATGGCAAACACGGAAGACGGCAACGTCGAGGCCCCGGGCGAGGACATGAGCAACCGGACGGAACTGGCAAAACTCGCCAAGTTGACGGGCCTGTCGCCGGGGCGACTCAACGGATCCGGTCCGATCGCGGTGATCGACATCGGCTCGAACTCGGTCCGTCTCGTGGTCTATGAAAGGCTGTCGCGGTCGGCGACGCCGCTCTTCAACGAGAAGGAGCTGTGCGGCCTTGCGCGCGGCATCGAGGCGAGCGGCAAGCTCGACCCGGAGGCGATCGCCTCGGCGCTGGCCTCGATCCGCCGCTTCAAGGCGATCACCACCCAGCTCGCGGTCAAGGAACTGCACGTCCTCGCAACGGCAGCGCCGCGCGATGCGTCGAACGGGCCGGAATTCGTCAAGGCGGTGGAGGCAATCACCGGCGTGCCGATCAACATGCTCAGCGGGGCCGAGGAAGCGCGGCTGACGGCGCTCGGGATCATTTCAGGCATCAATGACCCCAACGGCATCGCCGGCGACCTCGGCGGCGGCAGCCTCGAGGTGATCGACGTCCGCGGACCCATGATCGGCATCGGCGAGACCTTCCCGATCGGCGGTCTTCGCCTGGAGGAGGGGTCGCAGAAATCGATCAAGAAGGCCGAGAAGATCGTCGCCGAGGCGCTGGCGAAGTCGGCGGTGCTGCCCGGGGGAGCGGGGCGGCCTTTCTATGCGATCGGCGGCACCTGGCGTTCGCTCGCCCGACTGCACATGCGGCAGAAGGGCTACCCGCTCCACGTCATGCACGAATACGCGATCAACGCCGACGAGGCCTCGGATTTCTGCCGGATGGTGACGCGGCGCGATATCGATTCGCTCGATTCGATCGAGGTGGTCTCGCGGAACCGGCGTCCGCTGCTCGCTTATGGCGCGGTGGTGCTCGACCAGGTGATCAAGGTGATGCGCCCGTCGAAGATCGTGCTCT
Source organism: Bauldia sp. (assembly GCA_022841545.1). Lineage (GTDB taxonomy): Bacteria > Pseudomonadota > Alphaproteobacteria > Rhizobiales > Kaistiaceae > Bauldia. The sequence goes on from JALHRF010000049.1 coordinate 26,580, forward strand.
CGGCGCTCGGCGTACGCGAGGGGCTTCTCTACGACCTTCTTCCCGCCGCCGAGAAGGCCCGCGATCCGCTGATCGTCGCCTGCGAGGAACTCGCCTGGCTCCGCGCCCGGTCGCCGGCCCATGCGGCGGAGCTGCCGGCATGGTCGGAGATGGCCTTTGTGGCGATCGGCCTCGACGAGACCGTCGAGGAGGCCCGACTTCGCCATGCCGCGTGCCTGCTTGCCGATATCGGCTGGCGGGCGCACCCCGAATACCGCGGCGAGCAGAGCCTCAATCTCATCTCCAACGCGGCGTTCATAGGGGTCGACCACCCCGGGCGAGCCTATCTGGCGCTCGCCAATTTCTATCGGCACGAGGGGCTGATCGACGAGGCGCTGAGCCCGCATATCCGCGAACTCGCCTCGACGCGCACCATGGAGCGGGCGCGGGCGCTCGGCGCGACGCTTCGTGTCGGGCACCTGATCTCGGCGGGCATGCCGGATACGATCGGTCGGACCCGCCTCGAGCAGCGCGGCAAGGCGCTGGCCCTGATCCTTCCGGAAGACATGGCCCCGCTGGCCGGCTCGCGGGTCGAACGACGCCTCGGCCAGCTCGCCAAGCTCGCGGGGCTGGAACCGGCCATCGTGATCGAAGGTTAGCGCCGCAGGGTGGCTCCGGCAATGCTCCGATGATGGAGGACACAACCCTCCTCATCCCGAGGAGCGAGCGAAGCGAGCCTCGAAGGACGCACCTTCCGTCGTCCAGCTGACTTGCGACCTGGATATCCCGCGATGCGTCCTTCGAGGCTTGGTCGCTATGGCGACCGAGCCCCTCGGATGAGCGCGCATGGTCCTGCACTTCGCATGGTTTTCAGAACGCCAGCTGCCGGCCTCCGAGCGAACCCGCGCTGTCTCAAGCCACGAGAACCCAGGCTCAGTCCCCGGCCCTATCGTTGTTCGACCGGAGCTTCTGAGCGTAGACGTTGATGATCAGCGCGGCGAGCAGGATGAGGCCGCGGATCAGAACCTTCAGGAACGGGTCGATCTGGATGTGGTCGAGACCGTTGTTCAGAACGCCGAGCACCAGCAGGCCGACGATGGTGTTGGGGATGCCGCCGCGGCCGCCGAACAGACTGGTGCCGCCGACCACCACCGCTGCGATCGCATCGAGCAGGTAGGTGGTGAACTCGTTCTGCTGGGCGCTGCCGAAATAAGCCACGCCGACCATGCCGGCGACGCCCGAGCAGACCGCGCCGATCACCAGCACCGCGCCGATGATGAACTTGACGTTGACGCCGGAATATTCCGCGGCCTCGCGGTTGCCGCCGACCATGTACACGTATCGGCCGAAGCGGGTGTAGGTCAGGACGAGGTGGGCGACGAGGAGGAACAGGCCCGCGAGGATGACGATCCACGGCACGCCGTAGAACGAGCCCGCGCCCAGCGTCTGGACGAAGGACGGCACGGCATAGGCGATCTGGCCGCGGACGAAGAGCGCGGACATGCCGTCGGCGATCTGCATGATGGCGAGCGTCATGATGAAGGACGGGATGCCGATCATCGTCACGCCGAAGGCGGTGACGAGGCCGATCGTGAAGCAGACGGCGAGGGCGATCAGGATCGCGAAGGCGCCGGGGAGCGGCAGGTTGGCGATGTTGACGTAGCTCTCCTGCAGCGTGAAGAACGCCACGACGATGCCGGTGACGTTGGCCACGGCAGCGACGGACAGGTCGATCTCGGCGCAGAGGATGACGAAGGTCAGTCCGACCGCAATGATCGCGGTGATCGAGATCTGGTTGAGGATGTTCCAGAAGTTGCCGAAGGTGAAGAACGAGTCGCTCGACAGGCTGAAGAACACCACCAGGAAGATGAGCGTGACGAACGGCGCGATGTTGCGCATCTGGCCGCGAATCCAGTTCCCCGCGCCGCCGCGCCGTACCACCGTCGTACCCGTGTCCGCCATTCCCCGCCCCCTCAGGCCGCTTCGAGCAGCCGGTCCTTGCTCACTGTGTCGCCGGCGAACTCGCGGACGATCTCGCCGCGCTTCATCACCAGGATGCGGTCGGCCAGCGACAGCACCGTCTCCGGCTCGGTCGAAACCACCACGACCGCGATCCCCTTGTCGCGGAGCCCGCGGACGATCCGCACCACGTCCTCCTTGGCGCCGACGTCCATGCCCCGGGTCGGCTCGCTGAGGATCAGCACCTTCGGCGCGTGGGTCAGCCACTTCGCCAGCGCCACCTTCTGCTGGTTGCCCCCGGACAGATTGCCGAGAAGCTGGTTGGGGCCTGGCGTCCTGATCCGCAAATCCTTGATGTGGCCGTCGGCGATCGTGCGTTCGACGGATGGCTTGAGCAGCAGACGCGAAATCCGATCGAGGATACTGATCGACATGTTCTTGTAGAGCGGCTCGTGATGGAACAGCATCGCGCGCCGGCTCTCCGGAACGTAGGCAATGCCCTCCTCACGCGCGATTGAGGTTCGCGTCAGGCGGAGCGGCTTGCCCTCGAGCGCCACCGTGCCGTCGGCGCGGACCTTGCCGAACAGGGCGCGGGCCAGTTCCACCTGGCCGCAGCCCATGAACCCGTAGATGCCGAGCACCTCGCCGGCCCGCACCTTGAGCGACACGCCGCGGAAGGCGCGCTCGAAGGACAGATCCCGCGTCTCCAGCACCACGGGCGCGTCGAAGCGCGTATCGAGCTTGATCTCCCCGGTGTAGCTCTCCTCGAGCTCGCGGTGCCCGGCGCCGATCATGTTCTCGATAACGCCGCGCTTGTCGATCTCGGCGACGCGGGCGGTCAGCACCTTCCGGCCGTTCCGGAAGATCGTCACCTTGTCGGAGATGCTGAGGATGTCGTCGAGGAAGTGCGAAATGAAGACGATGGCCTTGCCGTCGGACTTGAGCTTGCGGAGCATCGCGAACAGGCGCTCGACCTCGGGCGGCGAAAGCGCGGATGTCGGTTCGTCGAGGATGATGATGCGGGCGCCGGACGACAGCACGCGCGCGATCTCGATGAGCTGCTGGAGGCCGATCGGCAGATCGCCGATGCGCGTGCGAGGGTCGACGTCGATGCCGAGGCGTGACAGATGCTCGCGCGACTCGCGGACCATGCGGGCCCAGTCGACGGTGCCGATGGCGGTCACCGGCTGGGTGCCGAGAAAGACGTTCTCCGCGACCGTGAGGTCGGCGACGATGGACAGTTCCTGGTGCACCATGCCGATGCCGACGTCGAGCGCGTCGCGGGCGGAGCGGAAATGCACCTCGCGCCCGTCGATCTTCATGGTGCCTTCATAGCCGTGATGCACCCCGGCGATGATCTTCATCATCGTCGACTTGCCCGCGCCGTTCTCGCCGACGAGACCGTGAATCTCGCCGGCGTAGAGCGAAAAGTCGACATCCCGAAGCGCCTGGACACCGCCAAACGACTTCGAGATGCCGATCATTTCGAGCAGCGGCTTTTCGCTGCCGTCGGTCATGTGTTCGTGCTTCTTGCGAACGCCGATCGACTAGATGAGGTAGTGCTTCTGCATCCAGAGCATGCCTTCGCCGTTGGCCTTGGTGACGACCGGACCGTCGGTGATGATGTGCTTGGGGATACCTTCGCCGGTCTTCTCGCCGCCGTTCACCGCGGCCACGCCAGCAACGATCGCGCCGCCATGGATACGGCAGGACGGGTTGCGGACGGTGCCGAGCATGCGGCCCGCGAGGACCGCCTCGATCGCCGGGGGCATCGCATCGACGCCGCCGATGAGGGTCTCGGTACGGTTGCGGCGCTTCATGACCTCGGCCGCGGCCAGCGCCATGTCGTCATTGTGGAAGAAGGCGCCGTTGATCACCGGGTACTTGGTGAGCAGCGTGTCCCAGATGCGGGCGACCTTCGAGACGTCCCAGTCGGCCGGCTGGGTGTC
>JALHRF010000050.1 GCA_022841545.1 Bauldia sp.
CGGCACCGGACAGGCGCCGGCGCTCCTTGGCGTCGCCCCCTCGCCGCCCCGCGACGACTCGATCGCCGTCCTCCCCTTCACCGACCTCGGCGGCAAGGAGGAGTCGGCGCTGATCGTCGACGGCGTCTTCGACGACCTGATCACCGACCTTTCCAAGCTCAGCGAACTGACGGTGCTCGCCGCCCATTCCGTCAATGCCTACCGAGGCCGTGATATCGCTCCGCTTGCCGTCGCCGACGAGCTTGCCGTCCGCTACGTACTCGAGGGTTCGGTCCGCCAGGTGGCGGAGGATCTGCGCATCAATGTCCGGCTGATCGACAGCCGCGAGCGAAGGAACGCCTGGGCACAGAGCTATTCCGGGCCGATCACCGACGTCTTCAAGTTCCAGGACGACATGGTCGAGAACATCGTCAGCTCGCTGGCGATCAAGGTCAGCGAGGCCGAGCGAGGCCGCGTGTTAGCCCGCGAGACCGCGAGCGTCCCCGCCTATGAGGCTTTCCGGCGAGGACAGGGGGCGCTCATCCTCAAGACGCCGGAGAACCTCCCGGTAGCGCTGACCGCATTCCGCGAAGCGATCACCATCGACCCGCAATACAGCCAGGCCTACGCCGGCATGGGCCAGGTCTACTGGAACGCCTGGGTCTGGGGCTGGGATTCGAGCGTGAACGAGACGGAAGGAACCACGCCTGGCCTTGCCCGGCAGTACCTCGACCGCGCGCTGCAGCGGCCGACGGCCACGGCCTATCAGCTCGCCTCCGATATCAGCCTCTACGCGCGGAAGTTCGATGATTCGCTCGACTTCGCCCGGCTCGCCGTCGAGTTTGCGCCGAGCGACCCGGCGAGCCACATGGTGATGGCCGAGGCGCTGATCTATGGCGGCCGGCCCGGCGAAGCGATCCCCTGGGTCGAGGCGGCCAACCGCCTCGCCCGCGACGCCTCGCGCCAGTCGACGCCGTATAACGCCTGGGTGCTCGGCATGGCCTTCTTCGGCGAAGCGATGTACCCGGAGTCGATCGCCCTCTTCGAGGATGCGCTCGCCCGCAATCCGCACGACTACGGCCCCGCCGCGCCGCTTGCCGCGGCCTATGCCCACCTTGCCGAATCGGCCACGGGCGAGGCCGCCGGCGCGCACCGCGCCAAGGCGAAGGCGGCGCTGGACGCCTATGTCGGCGGCACGCCTGGCGCCTCGATCGACCAGATGCGGATCTACTGGCCGTTCCGAGACCAGGGGGACGAGGAGCGTCTCATTGCTCCACTTCGGGCCCTGGGGCTGCCCGAGTCGGCGAGCGGGTGAGTTGCCGCTGCGGCCTTGCTGCCGGCAGGCGTTCCGTCAGCGCAGGCCCGCTTGATCTTTCCCGAGCCGCTTCAGCCAGCGGCGCGCCTCGCGCCGGACGTTCTGCGGCGCCGTGCCGCCGAAACTGGTGCGGCTGTTGACCGACTGGGAGACGCCGAGCCGGCCATAGACCGCCTCGGTGATCCGCGGCTCGACCGCCCGCATTTCGGCAAGGCCCAGCCTGTGGAGCGGTACGCGCCGTTCCTCGGCGAGACGGACGATTCTGCCCGTCACCTCGTGCGCCTGGCGGAAGGTGAGGCCGAGCGCCTGGACCAGCCAGTCGGCGAGGTCGGTGGCGGTGGAGAAGGCAGCGCCCGCCGCCTTCCGCATCGCCGCCTTGTCCGGCTCCATGTCGCGCACCATGCCGGCGGTCGCGGCGATCGCCAGCTCCAGCGATTCGAGAGCGTCGAAGGCCTGTTCCTTATCCTCCTGCATGTCCTTCTGGTAGGCGAGCGGCAGCCCCTTGAGGACGATCAGGAGCGCGGTCAGCGCTCCGATGATCCGCCCGCTCTTGGCCCGCACCAGCTCGGCCGCGTCGGGGTTCCGCTTCTGCGGCATGATCGAGGAGCCGGTGGTGAAGCGGTCGGAGAGGCGGATGAAGCCGAACCCGGCCGACGACCAGATGACGATCTCCTCGGCGAAGCGCGACAGGTGCACGGCCGTGAGGCTGGCCGCAGCCAGCGTCTCGATCGCGAAGTCGCGGTCGGATACCGCGTCGAGCGAGTTGGCCGTGGGCCGGTCGAAACGGAGCGCCTTCGCCGTCATCTCCCGGTCGATCGGAAAAGAGGTTCCGGCAAGTGCGGCCGAGCCGAGCGGCGACTCGTTGAGCCGCTTCCGGGCGTCGGCGAAGCGGCCGCGGTCCCGCGCCATCATCTCGACATAGGCCATGAGGTGATGGCCGAAGGTCACCGGCTGCGCGGTCTGGAGGTGGGTGAAGCCCGGCATCACGGTGCCGGCATGCTCGAGCGCCTTCTCGGCTAGCGCCTGCTGGAGGTCTCGGAGCCCGTCGTCCAGCCCGTCTATGGCGTCGCGGATGAAGAGGCGGAAATCCGTGGCGACCTGGTCGTTGCGCGAGCGCGCGGTGTGGAGCCGCCCCGCCTCGGGCCCGATCAGCTCGGTGAGCCGCGCCTCGACATGGGTGTGGATGTCTTCGAGTTCGCGCGTGAACGTGAACGCGCCCGCCTCGATCTCTCGCAGGATCGTGTCTAGACCGGCATCGATCTTGTCGGCTAGGTCCGCCTCGATGATGCCGCATGCCGCAAGCATGCGGGCGTGGGCCTTGGAGGCCGCGATGTCCTGGCGGAAGAGATCCCTGTCGAAATCGATCGACGCGTTGATCTCCTCCATGATGGCGTCGGGGCCTTCGGCAAAGCGCCCGCCCCACATGCGGCTAGTCATGCCTGCTCCGGAGTTTTCTGAGAAATGACCGATACGCCATCCCGCCCGCGCCGCACGGTGCTCGTCCTTCTCGGCGCGGCCGTTGCCGGCATCGTCGCCGGCGCGGTCGCGGTATATGTCATGGTCTCAGGTGAGCGCAACGGCGACGTCGCCTCGGCCGAATGCGGGGCGGCGGTGGAAGCGGCAGCGCGGGCGGCTCCCCACGCCAAAGGCGAGGTCGCGGCCTTTCGGGTCGCGAGCGCGCCACGGAGCCTCGCCGACCTCGCCTTCACCGACCCCGACAGCAAGCCGGTGACGCTGGCCTCGCTCGGCCACGATGCGGTGCTGGTCAATATCTGGGCAACCTGGTGCGTGCCCTGCCGGGAGGAAATGCCGACGCTCGACCGGCTCGAGGCCGACCTTGGCGACGAAACCTTTGCGGTGGTCCCCGTCAATATCGACCTCAACGCCACTGACCGGGCGAAGGCCTTCCTGGAGGAGATCGGCATCGCCCACCTGCCGTTCTACTCGGACCCCTCGGGCAAGCTGTTCCAGGACCTCAAGCGAAAAGGGATGGCGATCGGCCTCCCCACGACGCTTCTGGTCGACGGCAAGGGCTGCGAGATCGGCATCCTCGAAGGGCCGGCCGAATGGGACTCCAACGACGCCAAGGCCCTGATCAGGGCTGCGGCGGGGGTGTAGGGGCGGGCGCTCACCGTGTAGTTCTCGTCAAATGGTGGGTGCGGGATCGAACGGGATGCTCCCACGTCCTTCGCCCCTGGCCCTCCGATTCGTCCCTCCTCGCCGCGTCTCACAAGAACTCGGCCCGCAAGTCGAGGGTCGCCCGAACCCCCACATCGGCGTAGTGATCCTTCAGGAACTTCGCCGACGCCTCGCGGCCGGCGTCACGCAACTCCTGAAAGAACCCCCAGCTCGTATTCATCTTGGTCGCGGCGCCGTGGTTCTCCAATGCTTTGGAGGCTTCAATCCGGTGCATCCGGTTGGGCCGGTACTTCGAGGCATCCAGCCGATGTTCGGCGAGCAGCCGGTTGACGAAGTCGATGGCACGGAGTTCGCGCAAGAGCGAGGCGTTGAAGGTGATCTCGCTCACCCGCTCGATGATTTCGGCCCCGGTCCGCGGCACGTCCTCGCGGCGGATCGGGTTGATCTGGACGAGCAGGATGTCGTCGGAGCCCTTGTCCTCAAAGAACGGAAAAAGGGCCGGATTGCCCATGTAGCCACCGTCCCAGTAGGCCTCGTCGCCGATCTCGACTGCCCGGAAGAGGTTGGGGAGGCAGGCCGAGGCCATGACGGCGTCGGCGGTCACCTCCTTGCCGGTGAAGACCTTGATCTTTCCGGTCCGCACATTGGTTGCCGAGATGAACAGGCGCGCCGACTTGCAGTGCTGAACGCGGTCGAAGTCGACCAGCGATTCGAGCAGGTCGCGAAGCGGGTTGATGTTGAGCGGATTGAATCGGTAGGGCGAGGCCACCGCAGCGAGGCGTGGAAAGTAGGAAAACGACTGCATCGAGGAGCGCCAGAAGCCGATCATCTGGTCGATCACATAATTCCCAGGTTCGACCTTCCCGGCCCCGCGGCTGACGCGCCTCCAGAATTCCTCGAGCCGTTCGCGGGCGCCGTCATTGCCGGCGCGCTCAAAGCCGTCGATCATCACCACGGCGTTCAACGCGCCCGCGCTGGTGCCCGAAACCGCGTCGAAGGTGAGACGGCCGTCCTCGAGCAGCTTGTCGATCACGCCCCAGGTGAAAGCGCCGTGAGCGCCGCCGCCCTGGAGCGCGAGATTGATCGGCTTGTGGTCGTTGGCCTTGCTCGGCATGGACCTCTCGGCAGACGGGAGCGGGACGAGCGCGTCGTGGGATGTCGTGCGGGCTATGGCTTCGGGCGGTTCGTTTCGAAGGCGGCAAGCTTGTCGGCTCCGGCCTCGGTCTGGTGGCGCGCCTGCCATTCGCCGTAGGGCATGCCGTAGATCAGCGCGCGCGATTCGTCCTTGGTCAACGCAAAGCCCCGGGCTTCCGCCGCCTCCCGGTACCAGTTGGACAGGCAGTTCCGGCAGAAACCGGCGAGATTCATGAGGTCGATGTTCTGGACATCGCTCCGCTCCCGGAGGTGCTCGACGAGCCGCCGGAAGGCGGCGGCCTCGAGTTCGGTGCGCGTTGGCTCGTCGAATGGGTCCATTGGACTCCCCCGGGGCTGTGATCTCGAGCCTCAGATAGGCGCAACCGGCCCGGTGCGCGAGCCGAAATGACGGACTTCATGAAGCTCGGCCATGCCATTGATCGCCACCAGGAGCGCGGCGAGCCGCGCGGCCCACGCCTCGACGCCACCCTCGTCGGCGATCAGATCCTGGCGGATCTCAATCAGCGCATGCGCAAGGCCGCGCCGGGTCGCATGGCGGTACAGGGTGTCGCCGGTGAGGTCGCCGGAATATGGCTCGTTGTCTCCTACGACGAGATCGCCATCGGCGCGCAGTCCGTCAATAAGCGGCTGCGCCAGCCGGGGGTCGGCGTCCCAGAGGATGCCGATCTGCCACGGTCGTCCGCGGCCGCGCCATACAGGGGTGAAGCTGTGGATTGAAACGATCGCCGGCACCGCGCCTGCGGCGAGCGCCGCGTCGACCGCGCGCCCGATGGCGTCGTCATAGGGGCGGTAGTAGCGCTCGATCCGCGCCATGCGCTCAGGCTCGTCGATCGCGCGGTTTCCGGGAATCACCGCCCGGTCGGAGAGGCGCATGATCAGGGTAGGGTCGTCGAGGCCGCGATTGGGGTCGATCAGGAGCCTGGAGAAACGCGACAGCACCGCTGGCGCGTCGAGACGCCGCGCCAGCGACAGCGTCACCGCGCTGGCGCCGGGATCCCAGGCAATATGCCGCTCGAGCGCGTCCGGTCCGAGCCCCAGTGTCCCATAGCGGGACGGGAGCCGGTTCTCGGCATGATCGCAGATCAGGATAAGTCCGGCTGCCGGGTTGCCCGCGACGGTCACAAATGGCGCAAATCCGCCATCCGCGGCGGTTCCGGTGGAAATTGTGTTCATCGCGTGCGATGATAGAGAGACAGTCACGTCCCTGCCATAGGCGAACGGCAGTGTCGGCGAACGGCCACCGATAACCTTCGGAGCCATCATGCCGCCGCGTTCACGGTGGAGACTGCGCGAATCAGGGGCTGGCCGGTCATTTCCGGGAGGGCAGAACATCGTGAAAATGCAAAGCACAATCGTTGACAGGATGAAACGTGCCGCGCGATAAGTGCGGCATTGGATGACCCTGGACGAGCCGGTTCGATTCACCGACCCGATGCCATCGCGCACACCCAAATCCTGGTACCGAAGGGCGGTTGTCGCTGCCAGCATCGTGCTGCTTGCGGCGGTTGCCGGGGGCGCCTTTCTGCTGATCGACGATGATGGCGGCTCAGCGGAGGTGCGGCTGCTCGAGGCCGGGGCCGCGCCGGCCGGCGTGAGTGGCGCCCTGACGGCGGAGGGGACCGCTGGCGGCTTGCGCCTTTGCAACAAGACGCCGAGCCGTGTCGGCGTCGCGATCGGTTACAAGGAAGGCGAGCGCTGGACAACCGAGGGCTGGTGGAACATTGCCGCCTCGACCTGCGAGACGCTGATGGCCGGTCCACTGGTGTCGCGCTTCTATTACATATATGCACTCGACTACGATCAGGGCGGGGCTTGGGGTGGCAAGGCCATGCTTTGCACCCGTGACAGGATGTTCACCATTCACGGCATAGAGGACTGCGTGGCGCGGGGCTTCGATCGCAGCGGCTTCTTCGAGGTCGATACCGGCGAGCAGCCGAGCTGGACCGTTCAGCTGACCGAGCCCGGCGAGACCGGCACGGGCGGCCGATGAGGCGTTCCCGCAAGGTCAAGATCCTTGCGACCCTCGGTCCGGCTTCCTCCGAAAAGGCGACGATAAGGAGCCTGTATGAGGCGGGTGCGGACATTTTCCGCATCAACATGAGCCATACCGACCATCCGAAGCTCCGCGCGATGGTCGCGACCATTCGCGAGGTCGAGGGCGACGTCGGACGCCCAATCGGGATCCTCGCCGACTTGCAGGGGCCGAAGCTCAGGATCGGCGCCTTTGCCGAGGGCGAGATCGAGATTTCGCCGGGCGATGTCTTCGTCCTCGATTCGAAGCCGACGCCCGGCACGCGGAAGCGCGTGCACCTGCCGCATCCTGAAATCCTCGCCGCGCTCGAGCCGGGACACCGGCTGCTCCTCGACGACGGCAAGGTCCAGCTCCGCGTCACCGAGGCGACCCGCACCAGGGCGACGGTGACGGTCGAGGCCGGCGTTCGGCTCTCGGACCGCAAGGGCGTGAGCGTCCCGGATTCGACCATCGACTTCGGCGCGTTGACCGAGAAGGACCGCTCCGACCTCGAGGCTGCGCTGAACGCCGGGGTGGACTGGGTGGCGCTGTCCTTCGTGCAGCGCCCGGAGGATCTCGCCGAGGTCAAGAAGATCGCCCGCGGCCGCGCCGCGGTGATGGCGAAGATCGAAAAGCCGCAGGCGGTGGAGCGGCTCGACTCGATCATCGACTTCGCCGACGCGCTGATGGTGGCGCGCGGCGATCTCGGCGTGGAACTGCCGCTCGAGCGCGTCCCGGGCATCCAGAAGCGGATCACGCGCGCCGCGCGCCGCGCCGGCAAGCCGGTGGTCGTCGCCACCCAGATGCTCGAATCGATGATCCACGCGCCGGTGCCGACCCGCGCCGAGGTGTCGGACGTCGCGACCGCCGTGTTCGAGGGCGCCGACGCAGTCATGCTTTCGGCGGAGTCGGCCTCGGGCGATTTCCCGGTCGAGTCGGTCGCCACCATGGACCGCATCGCGACCGAGGTGGAGCGCGACCCGAACTACCGCAACATCATGCATGCCCAGCGCACGGAGCCCGAGGCGACCGGCGCGGACGCGATCTCGGCTGCGGCACGGCAAATCGCCGAGACCCTGAATCTGGCCGTGATCTGCTGCTACACCTCGTCGGGGTCGACCGCCATGCGCGCCGCCCGTGAGCGCCCGCAGACGCCGATCATCGCACTCTCGCCGGTGCTCGGAACGGCGCGGCGACTGTCGCTGGTATGGGGCCTGCACTGTGTCGCGGGGCCCGAGCCGGACACGCTCGAGGACATGATTCACAACGCCTGCCGCATTGCGCTCCGCGAGGGTTTCGCCAAGCCCGACCAGCGCCTCATCGTCACCGCGGGCGTGCCCCTCGGCCAGACCGGCGTGACCAACATGCTCAGGGTAGCATTCGTCGAAGGCGAGCGGTAAGGCCGGGCGGGTCAGGTGTCTTCGCCGGCGGTCTCGGCCTCGAGCGAGTCCAACTCCTCGCGGATGTTCTTGAGGTGCGGATCGATCGCCAGCGCCTCGCGGAAGGCGGCGATGGCGCGATCGTCGTCGCCGATGGCACGCATCATGATGCCCAGGCCGCTGAGGGCGCCGAAATGGCGGGGCTCGATCTCCAGCACCTTGCCGATGTCGGCGATCGACTGGCCGTAGTCGTCCATCAGGAAATAGACGGTCGCCCGCTTGTTCCAGCCTTCGACGTAACCCGGCTCGAGGAGTACGACGCGGTCGAGGAAGTCGAGGGCGCGGGGATACTGCTTCTCCTCCATCGCCTTCAGCGTCCACTGCATCAGGAGGTCGACGGTGTCGCTGCCGGACTCGAGCCACAAAGCGAGAATGGCGTTCTCCATTTCGCTGGCCGCGTCGGGATCGGTCTCGGACTTGAGCGAGTCGAGGAGCGAGTCGATGCGCTCCGCCTTCGTCACCTGGGTAACGACCGGGGTAACCTCGCCGCCGACCGACGGGCCGGTCTCTTCAGCCGATCCCGAACCGGCGCCGATGGACAGCGCCAGAAGGGGGCCACTCAGCAATGCAGCAAATCTCATCATCAGGCGAGATTATCGCCCAACGGCAGTCAGGGTCAAAAACAAACGCGCGTGATCGCGAGTTCAGCCCTGACGCGCCTTGAAGCGCGGGTTGGTCTTGTTGATGATATAGATACGCCCCTTCCGCCGAACGAGGCGGTTGGCGCGGTGGCGCTTGCGAAGCGAGCGCAGTGAATTGCGGATCTTCATGGTCCTGACCGAAAAAGCAAACGGGCCGTCCGGCCCGAAATCCGCGCGGAACCTATTGTCGGCATCCAGGCATGTCAAGGAGCCAACCGGAAAAAGGACCGGCGACGGGCGCCTAGCTGGACTAGCCGCGAGCCGGCATGTCGGTTCGGCGGTCCGCGATCGTCGGCGCGGCGCGGCGTCGGCCGCCGACGGCAGTGCGATGCATCATCCAGGCGACCCGCGGCGTATGCTGTGCGATGCCGTGAATGACGATCTGGAGTGATTTTCGGTTGCCGCGGCTGTTGGACATCAGGATGCTGTCCTCGATCTCTGCCTCGGGACCGTCGGTCTGGAACTCCCAGGTTTCACCATCGGGAAGCTGGAGCGATACGCCGCGACCCGACCCTGTTCGCATCGCCTGGATGCCCGGGTTGAGGTGAAAACGGATCGCAAACACGTCCTTGCCCGAGCGGCTGATCGGGGCCCCCGCCGGCGTCATGAACGAATCGACCCCGTCGAGCCGATCGCCCGCATCGGACAGGCTCAACCGCCGCTCATGGACGATCGCGTAGCGGTCGACATACCCATTATGGTGCATGAAGAGCGCGGTTGCGCCGTTTTCGCGCCGGCGCTCCGATGTGACGCGGGTCGGACCGGCGATGATCGCCTCGCCCAGCCAGTCGCCCATCCACGAGCGGTTGAGGAAGCGGCAGGACGAGGTGTCGTTGAGCGACGCGGTCGAATGTGCGGCCGTGGTGCGCGACAGGCGGCGTAGCGGGCCAGCGGTGGCGATCGGCACGCCACAATTGACGATCAGGCGCTGCCGGCCGACGCTCAGCTCGAAGGACAGGCAGCCGGCATGGGCATCGGTCGAGAAATCGACGGGCGGAGGGCGACCGGCATCGACGAGCAGGATTGCATCGCCGGCCTCGATGCGCTGGTACCCCGAATGCGGCGCATGGGTGAGCGGCGCGCCGCGGACATCGTCATAGGCGAGCACCGTGGCGAGCTGGTCCGATGCCGTGTCGCCGCAACCGTTGAAGTGGGCAAAGCTGCCGTCGCCCTGCCGGAAGAAGCGGAGCATCGGCATCATGCGGTCGATGGCTGACAAGAGAATCCGCGAGGGCTGCGACCCGCGCGCCGTGAACGCCTGGCGAAGCGGCAGGAGATCCATCAGCAGTTCGAGGATCGCCGCGGGATTGCGGCTCACGTGGCCGCCGTCGGGGAGGATCTGGCGGACGAGTTCGAGGTCGAGCCACTTGCTCGCCTGCTTGAGAAAGCGCTGCTGCTCCGACATCGACAGCGCCGCCGCCGACAGGGCGATCATGACTCGGAGACGCGGAAGCCCCTGCGGGCCGTCATAGGCGGTACGCCGCAGGTAACGGACCTGCCGGGTCAGCGACTTCATGAAGCGGCGGTAGAAGTTGACGTCGCAGCCGTCGAGGATGAGCGGCGTCTGGTTGAGCCAGACGATCACCCGGCGCGCGACCACGCTGGTTTCCCACGCCACCGGCTCGGAACGGCCGGACGTCCGGATCCACTCGTCCACCAGGCTCCGCGCGTTCGAGCGCGAGATCGCCATGTCGGTCGCACGGAGATGGCGAAGCCACCCGAAGCTGTGCAGTTCCCGTGCCCACTCCTCGGTCGGCGGCACGGCATCGAAGATCGAATGTCCCTCGGCATCGACACCGGTGCCGGAAAAGACGAAACGGCCCGCATAGATGTCGAGCGCCGCGGTCGGGTCGGCAGTGCGCAGATCGATCGGCGCGATCAAGAGCCGCTCGGGAACCGCGCCGGCATAGCGCCAGCTGTAGAAGACGCTCGCATGGTAGCGGAACGCCACCTGCCGCTGCATGGCGCTCATGGCAAAGCGAAACTGCCGCCCCTGACCGGAAATCGGCCCGATCGCCATTGTCTCTCAGCCTTCCGACATCACGGCGCCGCCTTCGAATCGGCCGGCGCCGGGACTGCCAATCTAGCCCCGCTGCGCTGCAAACTGAACATCCCCCGCCGTCGGCATCCTACCGCCGTCGCAAACGCATCATGAAGAACCCGTCAAGGCCAGACAACCGCGGCGTGGGGCCCGGCATCAGGAACGGCAGGGTGCGCACCGCGCCCGAGGGCAGGACGGCCTCGGCGAGGCCGCCGATCTCGTCCGCGGCGATGGGGAGAATCTCGAGGCCGTGCCGGTGGAGCGCGCGGGCCATCTGATGCTCGCCCTCCTCGGGCTCGATCGAGCAGGTCGAGAAAACGAGCACGCCGCCCGGCTTGAGCCAGGAAATCGCGCGGTCGATCATGCGACCCTGGAGGTCGGCGAGCTTTGCGACGTCCTCGGGCCGCTTGAGCCAGGGGATGTCGGGGTGGCGGCGGATGGTGCCGGTCGCTGTGCAGGGGGCGTCGAGGAGGATGGCGTCGAATGGCTCGGGCGGCGTCCACTTGAGCATATCGGCCGCAACCACCTCGGCGGTGAGGCCGAGACGCGCGAGGTTGGCGGTGACCCGTTTCAGCCGTTCCACCGAGATGTCGACGGCGGTGACATGGGCGCCGGCCTCGACCAGCGCCGCGGTCTTGCCGCCGGGTGCGGCGCAGAGATCGGCGACGCGCTTGCCGGCGATGTCCCGGAAGAGGCGCGGCGGCAGCGCGGCGGCAGCGTCCTGCACCCACCACGCGCCCTCGGCATAGCCGGGGAGGTCCTCCACCGCGCCTGACGGCACGAGTCGCACCGATCCGGTCGGCAGCATGATGCCGTCGAGCCGTCCTGCCCAGCTCTGAGGGTCCGCCTTGACGGTGAGGTCGAGTGCCGGCTCCTCGAGATTGGCGGCGGCGATGCGGGCGGTCACCTCCTCGCCATAGGCCGCGACCCACCGCGTCCAGAGCCACCCCGGCACGGCGGCGCGGGGCATGTCGACGCCGGCGCGGATCGCATCGCGCTCGCGACCTAGACGGCGGAGGACGGCATTGGCGAGGCCCTTGAAGTGAAGGGCGTCGCGGTCGGCGGTGACCTGCTCCATTGCCACGGAGACCGCAGCATGGTCAGGCACATCGAGGTAGAGGAGCTGGGCGATCGCGACTTCCAGAATGCGGAAGAGCTGCCCGGCGCGGCGCGGCGGCCGCTCGATCAGCCGCGTCAGGATGGCTTCGCTCTCGCCGTGATGGCGGAGCGCCACCGTCACGATCGCGCGGGTGAGACGCCGGTCGCGTTCGGGCAGCGCGCGCCATGGCTTGTCGCCGGTGACGGGGTCGAAGAGCCCGTCCAGCGACTGGTGCCGGTCGAGAACGGCCGAAAGGATGTCGACGGCGGCATCACGAACGGCAAGGCCCGGCGCAGGCGGCCGGACCTTGGGCGTCTGGTTCGGCCCCGCGCCTAGCCCCACGGGCCACGCGGACGGTCGAAGGCCGGTCCGGTCCGTCCAACCCGAGGCACCGCGACGCGCGGCGCAGAGGCAGCAGGACGCGAAGCCGGCGCGCGTCCGCCGAGTTCGCCCTCCATCGCCTGGAGTGCGGCGATACGGTTCTCGGTCGAGGGGTGGGTCGAGAAGAGGTTGTCCATCCGGGCGCCCGAGAGCGGGTTGATGATGAAGAGATGCGCCATGGCCGGGTTGCGTTCGGCGGCCGGGTTTGGAATCTGGCGCGCCGCGTTATGTATCCTCGCGAGCGCCGAGGCAAGCGCCGACGGCCGGCCGGTGATCTCGGCCGCGGCGCGGTCGGCCGAATATTCGCGCGTCCGGCTCACCGCCATCTGCACCATCATGGCAGCGAGCGGAGCGACGAGCGCCGCGATCAGGACCGCGACGAAGCCGAGCGGGTTGTTGTTGTCGCGCGAGCTGCCGCCGAAGAACAGCGCGAAGTTCGCGAGCATCGACACCGCGCCGGCGATGGTGGCCGTGATGGTCATGATCAGCGTGTCGCGGTTTTTCACGTGGCCAAGTTCGTGCGCCATCACCGCCGCAATTTCTTCGTGGCTGAGCGAGCGCAGGAGCCCGGTGGTGGCGGCGACCGCGGCATTCTCCGGATTGCGGCCGGTGGCGAAGGCATTCGGCTGCGGGCTGTCGATCACGTAGACGCGCGGCATGGGCAGGCCCGCCTTCTGCGCGAGTTCATGCACGAGGCCGTAGAACTCCGGCGCGGTGCGGGCGTCGACCTCGCGGGCGCCGTTCATCCGGAGCACCATCTTGTCGGCGTTCCAGTAGGCGAAGAGGTTCATCCCGGCGGCGACGAGAAGAGCAATGAACATGCCGCCGGTGCCGCCGACCAGATAGCCGACGCCCATGAAGATCGCCGTCAGCGCGGCGAGGAGCATGGCGGTACGCATGAAGTTCATCGAAGTCTTTCTCCGTTCGGCCACGGGAATCGCGGCCGCACGCGAGATAGATGGGAATACGAGCCCCGGCCCGCAAGGGCGAACCCGCCGGCTAAGCCATTGGTTCCGCAAGGCTTAACGAGTCGGACCAGCGGTCATTTGCAGTAGAGCCCACGGCCGGTCTTGCCGCGCTGGGCGAGGTCGAAATGGAAATGGTCGCTGTGATAGGCGTCGGAGCCGGGTCCGAGCACGGTGGTGAATGGCCCGCAGGCGGATTTCCGCACTTCCTTGAGGAAGGCGTTCTGGGCGAGCCCGTTCTTGCCGCCGACAACGATCCACTCGCCCTTGACCTTGAAGGCCGAGATGTCGATGGCGTTGCCCTTGGCATGCTCGCTGAGCTTGGCCCCGGAGACCCCGTTCCGGGTCCGGCAGTGATAGGCGGCGGCGACGCGGATGTCGGTGACGCTGCCGCCAAGCTTCTGCCGCGCCATCGGGTCGACCACGTCGCGCATGAAGCCGGCGAGGGTCGAGGCGACATCGCAGTTGACCACGGCCTTCATCGACAGCTTCACCGCCCCGCCACCGAGCGCCGCGACCTCGACCGGCGCCGGGATGCCGCAGCCGCCGGAGCGGATGGGATCGACCGACACGGCGGTCACGCCGAGCGTGGAGAGCGACTTGCTGCAGCTCCCGCCGGGCCGAAGCGCGCCGGCGAGCGCCGAGCCGCGTTCCTCGTCGAGCGCCGCCGTGACCGAAGCGACCTTGGGCCGGAGGATGGGGAGGACGGGAATGTCGTCACCGGGCTTCGCGTAAGCGAGCGGTTCGCCGGCGGCGATGGCTTCGGCATCGGGATTGGCGGCGTTGTGAACCGCGCCGAGGCTCCGCGCGGCGATCATGGCCTCGATGGCGTCCTCGTGCTGGGTGAGGTCGATGGGCCCCCGATCCGTTTCGGCCGCGGCGAACGGCGTCGTCGGCTCCTCGCCTTCCCCGGGGCGAAGCCTGGGCAGCGGCATGTCCTCGGCATCGACCGGCGAGGGGGACGCCGCGACCGTGTCATCGGGTGCGTGCTCCGCGGCGACCGGCGGAGCCGTTTCGGCCGCGGAGGGCTCAGGCGCTTCGGCGGCAGCCGGCGGCGGCGCTGAACGGGACTTCGGCTGGACGAGGCCCTTCAGGGTATCGGCCGGTTCCTTGAAGATCTTGCCGAAGGGCTCGAAAGGGCCGCCCTGCGCGGCAACCGCCAGCAGCGGAGCCGCGGCGGCAACAAGGATGGCGGCGATGGCGAGACGGCGGCCCAATCGCGTCACTCCCCTCCGACGCGGTGGAGTGCTGCCTGGTGTCGGATGGCAGACCGCTCGTCGAAACAGCAGAATACAACTTCTCTCAACGCGCCGTACCCCGCTTTGGTTTCCCGCGCGACCGTGGTGACGGCGATCGTCGCGGCGCGATCTGCCGGAAACCCGTAGATGCCCGTCGAGATCGCCGGAAAGGCGATGGTCGCGACGGAATTTCCGGCGGCAAGCCTCAGCGCCGAGGCATAGCATGATGCGAGCAGGCGGTCCTCATCATTGTCGCCCCCCGTGCCAGACCGGGCCCACGGTGTGGATGACGTGCCGCGCCTTGAGCCGGTAGCCTCGCGTGATCCGCGCCTCGCCGGTCCGGCATCCGCCAAGCGCCCTGCATTCCGCCAGCAGTTCCGGGCCGGCCGCCCGATGAATGGCGCCGTCGACCCCGCCACCGCCGAGCAGGCTCGAATTGGCGGCGTTGACGATGGCGTCGACATCGAGCGTGGTGATGTCGGCGACAACGACGGTCAGGCCCGCGGCATCGGCCATGGTGCCCTCAACACTTGCGCGATCGGTAAATCTGCCAGAGGATATGGCCAAGGGCGCTCACTCATTGAGGCTGCGGCGTCGCGGGACCGGGATCGATCACGCTCGGTTCTCCCGTCACCGACAGGTCCCGCGGCCCGCGCCGATTGTGAGCGAGAATGATCGAATCCGACGGAGAGAGCCATTTTTCGGCGAGCCGGCAGCGGCAACTGCCGCCACTGCCGGGGGGATTGTGGGCAGCGGTCAACCGGCTTGCGGGAAACCGAAACTGGCCTCCAGAGTTGGAGGCCGAGACGCGAAGGTTCCTCGCTGCGGCGGAAAGAAACCGGCTTCTGCCTCTGGTCGCCAACGACGCCGCGGCACCGCCGGCAGTCGCCGCCGCCGCCCGGGAAGGCTGGCTTCGGCAGGAGCATGGGCTCGATCGGAATTCGGCCGCGATCGATAAGGAGGTGGAGGGTTTGATCGCGTTGCTCGAGCCGCACCAGTGCCTCTTCTTCAATGGCGCCGCATTCCGGCACAACCTCTATCCGGATGCTGCCTTGCGTCCCATGGACGACATCGACGTCCTGGTTCGAAGCACGGATCTCGATCCGGTCAAGCGACGGCTCCATGCGGCCGGCTATGGTCTCGCCGGCGGCTATTTCGTCAGGAAGCCTGCGGAGATCAAGGTCGAGATCACTCCGCTCTTCACCCCGAGGGAGCGGCATTGCATCGACTACGATGAAATCTGGAACGCACGGCTTACCGGGTCGGTCGGCGCTCCTCGGGCGGCGCCGCACCATGAACTGTTGCTGCACGCGATGGGAATGGCCGGCCGAATCTATCTCATACCCGCCCGGAAGTACCTCGACCTCTGGCTCCTCTCGCGGTCCGACGCGGTCGTCGAACAAGCCATCGACGTCGCCGCGCGCTGGGAGGCCAAGCGCATGCTGCACGTCACGATGGTCCAGTTGACCCGTTTTCTTCGCGACGCCCGCAGCACCCAGATTGCGGAGCGCACGGGCCGCATGCTGCGCCCGGCCGAGCGGCGTTTTGTCGAGCGCTTCGTGGTCCCGCCGTCGGTGGTGAACAGTTCGCTATCGCTTGCCGACCGGGTGCTGCGACGGTTGTCCCTTCTTGATACTCCGGGCAGACGGATACGAGCCACGACTGCCAAGGTGTCGGCCCTGGCACGGAATCTCGGCGGGTCGTAGAGCGATGTCCGCGTCCAGGTCACGCCGGGCGGCTCGCCTGCCGGATGTCTACTACGGGGCATCGTGAAGGTTCTTCTGACCGTAGCGTCGATGCTGCCGGGCGGTGGTACCGCAGAGCGGACACGCAAACTCGCCAAGTATCTCGCCCTGGCCGGAGCCGAGGTGCGGGTCGTCGCAATCGATGGCAGCGCGATCCAGGAAGAGTTCCGGGACTGCCGGATCGAAACCTATGTCACCGGCTCGGTGCGCCTGCGCTACGTCGTCCCTCTCGTTTCGCCCCGCACCCTGGCGCGTCATGTGCAATGGGCGGACTGCTGCCACCTCCTCGGACACTGGAACCTCTTGTCCGTGGCGACGGCCAGGGCGGCTCGCACCCATGGCAAGCCGTATGTCCTGTGCCCTGCCGGCGAGTTTGCCGGCCTCATCGGTGGCGGCGCGGTAAAAAGGGTGTTTCACGCCGTCTTCGGGCGGTCGATGGTGGACGGTGCGGCGCGATTGATCGCCATAACGGACGCCGAGCGCCAGGAGATGATCGCCCGCTTTGCTCGACCGCCCGGCGAGGTGGTCACGATCCCCAACGGCGCGGAAGAACCCGATCCAGCCTACATGGCCAAGCCCTCAGGACTACCGGAGGGCGCCTACGCCCTTTTCCTCGGCCGGCTCACCTGGATCAAGGGCCCCGATCTGCTGCTCGACGCGTTCAGCCGTATCGCGAAGGAATTTCCCGGCCTGTCTCTGGTGGTGGCAGGTCGGGATTTCGGCCTCGAGGCCGCGCTTCGGGCGAAGGCCGCCACCGCACCCCTTGCCGGCAGGGTCGCCTTCGTCGGTTTCCTAGACGAACGACGCCGTACGGCGGCTCTCAGGCACGCCGAATGCCTGGTCTTGCCTTCGCGCTCGGAGGCGATGTCGATGGTCGCCGTAGAGGCAGGCGTCGAGGGCATCCCTGTGGTGGTCACGGACCGGTGCGGCCTTGACGTCGTGGCGGAAATCGATGGCGGCGAAGTCTGCCCGGCGACGCCCGAGGACATCGGACGTGCGATGGCGCGGCTGTTGTCCGATCCCGAGCGGAAGGCGAAGGGAGAGCGCTGGCGCAGTCATGTTCTCGAGCACTACCGCTGGAAGCCTCTGGTCGACCGTCTGCTCGGAGAGCTCGAAACCCTTCGCTGAGGCGATTGGCGACCCCACACCTCGGCGCAGAAATCCGCAGCTACCGGCTCAAGAGGAACACCGCCTGCTGCCCGAACAGGTTCCAGAACCACCACGGCGCATTGAGGCCGATCCGCTCCCCCTTGGCGTTGAGGGCGATGCCCTTCTCGATGTGGGCATGGACCTCGTCGCAGAGCGCGACGAAGTCGCGGATGGTGCAGAAGTGGATATTGGGCGTCTCGTACCAGGCATAGGGCAGGCTGCCGTTGACCGGCATGCGTCCGGTGAAGGTGATCAGCCCCCGGATCCGCCAATGGCCGAAGTTCGGGAAGGAGACGATTGCCTTGTGTCCGATCCGAAGCATCTGCTCGACGACATGGCGCGGGTGACGCGTCGCCTGCAGCGTCTGGCTGAGGATGACGAAGTCGAAGGCGTCGTCGGGATAGTCGACAAGGTCGGTGTCGGCGTCGCCCTGGATCACCGACAGGCCGCGGGCGACGCACTCGTTGACGCCCTTCTGGCTGATCTCGATGCCGCGGCCGTCAACGCCGCGGGTGGCTTCGAGGAGGGTGAGGAGCTGGCCGTCGCCGCAGCCGACGTCGAGCACACGCGTCCCCGGCGCCACCAGCTCGGCGATGGCGAGGAGATCGTCGCGGGCGACGTTCCGCGGCGGCGCGGCGGGGGGCGCGTTCATGGCTTCAGTCCGATGCCACGGGCATGCGAGGCGGAGGAGAGGAAGCCGCGGATGGTGGCGAACAGCTCCGGTTCGTCGAGGAGGAAGGCGTCATGGCCGCGATCGGTGTCGATCTCGACGAAGCTGACGCTGGCCGCGGCGGCGTTGAGGGCGCGCACGACCGCCTTGTTCTCGACGGTCGGGAAAAGCCAGTCGGAGGTGAACGAGACGACGCAGAAGCGCGTCCGCGTTCCCTTGAAGGCGCTGGCGAGACGTCCGTCGTAATCGGCGGCGAGATCGAAATAGTCCATCGCCCGGGTGAGGTAGAGGTAGGAGTTGGCGTCGAAGCGGTCGACGAAGGTCATCCCCTGGTGGCGGAGATAGGACTCGATCTGGAAGTCCGCGTCGAAGCCGAAGGTCGGCCTGTCGCGCGCCTGGAGTTTGCGCCCGAACTTGCGATGGAGCGCGTCGTCGGAAAGGTAGGTGATGTGCGCCGCCATGCGGGCGACCGCGAGGCCCTTTTTCGGGCTGGTATGCTCGCGCAGATAGCGGCCGCCGCGCCACTCCGGATCGGCCATCACGGCCTGACGGCCAACCTCATGGAAGGCGATGTTCTGTGACGAATGGCGCGCCGCCGCCGCGATCGGCAGGGCGCAGAACACACGGTCAGGATAGGTCGATGCCCACTGCAGCACCTGCATCCCCCCCATCGAGCCACCCGCCACGGAAAACAGCGTGTCGATACCGAGACGGTCGATCAGTTTCGCCTGCGCACGCACCATGTCGCGGATGGTGATCACCGGCAGATCGAGGGCATAGGCCTGGCCGGTTTCGGGATTGGTCGAGGCCGGGCCGGTCGTGCCCATGCAGCCGCCGAGCACGTTCGAGCAGATGATGAAGTAACGGTCGGTATCGATCGGCTTTCCCGAGCCGATCATGTCCGACCACCAGCCGGCCTTGCCGGTCACGGGGTGGCGGTTCGCCACATGCTGGTCGCCGGTCAGCGCATGACAGACCAGGATCGCGTTGGACTTGTCGGCGTTGAGCGTGCCGTAGGTCTGGTAGGCGATCTGGAGGTGGTCGAGCCGGTGTCCGGAATCGAGCAGAAGCGGCTCGTCAGGGCCGAATTCCGCCACGAGGCTCGCCGGATGGTCGGCCTGGTTCTGCGCGTCATTTGGCCGGACGGCCGGCGTCAGGGAAGCTGGAGCCGTGTCGCTTGTGGTCGGCATTGTCTTTGCACCTCTGGCTCTGCTAGGTGCGACCCCCAACCGTGTCAACGTTTTCTTTGATTTCGGTCCGGCGCTTGCCTATGAATGCCCCGCTCGAAAGGGAGCTTCAAGGCCATGAACCAGAGACCCGCGCGCCCGGGCCCGCGCCCAGGCGTGCTCGATATTGCGGCCTACGTACCGGGCCGGTCCAAGGCGCCCGATGGCGTCCGGCTGCACAAGCTGTCGTCGAACGAGACGCCGCTCGGCCCGAGCCCGGCAGCGCTGGACGCCTACCGGGACGCCGCGTCGAAGCTGGACCTCTACCCCGACGGCTCGCAGCGCGCGCTTCGCGACGCGATCGCCGGGACCTATGGCCTCAATCCCGACCGCATCGTCTGTGGGGCGGGGTCCGACGACATCCTGTTCCTGATGGCGCACGGCTTCATCGGCCACGGCGAGGAAGGCATCTACACGGAGCACGGCTTCGCGGTCTATCCGATCGCCATCCGCGCCGCCGGCGGCATCCCCGTGGTGGCGCCGGAGACGGACCTCGCCACCGATGTCGACGCGATTCTCGCGCGCGTCACGGCGAAGACCCGGCTCGTGTTCATCGCCAACCCCAACAACCCGACCGGCACCTACATTCCGTTCGACGAAGTGCGCCGTCTCCATGCCGGTCTCCCGTCCGACGTGATCCTCGTTCTCGACGCCGCCTATTCGGAATATGTGCGGAAGAACGACTACGAGAGCGGCATCGAGCTCGCCGCCACGTCCGACAATGTGGTGATGACGCGGACGTTCTCGAAGATTCACGGCCTCGCGGGGCTTCGCATCGGCTGGTGCTATGCACCGGCGCCGATCGTCGATGCGCTCAACCGCATCCGCGGGCCGTTCAACGTGTCCTCGCCGGCAATCGCCGCGGGCGTCGCCGCGCTCGCCGACCGCGGCCATGTCGAGCGCGCCGTCGCCCACAACGAGGTCTGGCTGCCCAAGGTTACCGAGGCGGTGACCAGGCTTGGGCTGAAGGTGACGCCGAGCGTCGGCAACTTCATTCTCATCCATTTCCCCGAGGAGCGCGGCCGTTCCGCCGCTGACGCCGACGCCTATCTCTACGATCGCGGCGTCGTGCTGCGGCGGATCGAGGCTTACGGACTGCCCAATGCGCTCCGCATGACCATCGGCACCGCCGAGGCCAACGAGATGGCGATCGCCACGCTCGCCGAATTCATGACCGCCGCCGGGGCTGCGTGATGACCGAGCCCATGTTCCCGCGCCTGGCGCTGATCGGCATCGGCCTGATCGGCTCGTCGATCGCGCATGCCGCGCGCCGCGCCGGCGCGGCCGGCCACATTGCCGTCCACAGCCGCACCGCGGCCACGCTCAAGCGCGCCCACGAGCTGCATATCGGCGACAGCTACCATGCCGACCCGGCGGACGCGGCGCGCGATGCCGACGCCGTCATCCTCTGCATTCCGGTCGGCGCCTCGGGCGCGGCGGCGAAGGCGATCGCGCCCGCGCTCAAGCCAGGCGCCATCGTGTCGGATGTCGGCTCGGTCAAGGCCTCGGTGGTCGCGCAGGTCGCCCCCCATCTCGCGCAGGAGGTTCATTTCGTGCCGGCGCATCCCGTCGCCGGCACGGAATATTCCGGGCCCGATGCAGGCTTCGCCGAACTCTTCGACAACCGCTGGACCATCCTCACCCCGCCGCCGGGAACGAATCCCGAGGCGGTCGAGCGCATGCATGACTTCTGGAAGCGGCTCGGCGCCAATGTCGACGTGATGACGCCGGAACACCACGACCTGGTGCTCGCCATCACCAGCCACGTCCCGCATCTCATCGCCTACAACATCGTCGGTACGGCGGCGCATCTGGAAAGCGTGACGCAGTCCGAGGTGATGAAATTCTCGGCCGGCGGCTTCCGCGACTTCACCCGCATCGCGTCTTCCGACCCCACGATGTGGCGTGACGTCTTCCTCAACAACCGCGAGGCCGTGCTCGAAATGCTCGGCCGCTTCACCGAGGACCTGACCGCGCTCCAGCGCAACATCCGCTATGGCCAGGGCGAGGAGCTCTTCGACCTCTTCACCCGCACGCGGGCGATCCGCCGAGGCATCATCGAGGCCGGCCAGGAGACAGCGGCGGCGGACTTTGGCCGCCCGCACGGCAAGGCGGACGGGGAATAGGCCAGAATCGGGAGGCCACTCCGAAACCGCCACCGTTGCGACGCACGGATGACGGCAAGCTGCCGGGTGGGTCGGGAGGCGCTGAAACGCGAGCCTTTCCGATGCCGCGTGGCCGGGTCGGCGACACCGGACAAGGCGCGAAAGCACGGGGGGCCAGGGTAAGCCAGCCCCCCGCGCGTTGACTGGATGGCGCTCAGGACCCCTTGATGCCCTTCACGCGGATGATGCCGTCCGGCACGGGCGTGAAGCCCTCGAGGCCGGCGTCGAGCCCGAAGAAGCGCTTGTGGTGGTAGATGTAGATGACGGGCAGGTCCTGCATCCACACATCGGCGGCCTGCGAATAGAGCTCGGCGCGCTTGGCGACGTCGCTCACCTTGGACGCATCGGAAAGGAGCTTCTCCGCCTGCTCGTTGCAGTACTTGCCGAAATTCTGCGAGCCCTTGCAGCCGAGATAGGTATAGGCGTTCGCATCGGGATCGACCCGCCCGCTCCAGGTCGAGAGCGCCGCCTCGAACTCGGGCGACTCCATGATGCTCAGCGCGGTTGCGCCTTCGACCGGCTGCAGCGTCACGGTGATGCCGACGTCGGCGAGCATCGACTGCACGACCTGGCCGGCGCGGGTGAAGGCCGGCTCGTTGTTGACCACCATGGTGAAGGCGGGCGCGTCGAGGCCCGATTCGGCAAGAAGCGCCTTGGCCTTCTCCGGATCGGCGGCGGCAATCGGATGCTTCGTCGAATAGAACGGCGAGGTCGGCGCGACCGGCTGGTTGCCGGCGACGAAGTTGCCGCCATAGACCACCTGGTTGATGACGTTGCGGTCGATCGCGGCGTCCACGGCCTGGCGGAGCTTCTGGTTCGCCACGACGGGGTTGTCGCCGGCGACGTTGAACTGGATGTGGACATGGCCGAGCCCGGTGATGTCGACGACCTCGACCGCTTCGTTGCCCTTGAGCCCTTCGAGGTCGCTGGTGGCGACGCCCTCGATGATGTCGAGTTCGCCCGCGAGCAGGTTGTTCAGCCGAACGGTCGAATCCGGCATCGGCCGGTAGACGATCTCGTCGAAGAAGACCGCGTCCTTGTTCCAGTAGTCGGCGAACTTCTCGACGGTAACGTGGTCCTGGACCACCCGCTCCTTGAATTTGTACGGGCCCGAGCAGACCGGGGCATTGGCGAAGGTGACGGTGTCGACGGCGGCGATCGCGGTCGGCGACATCATCATCCCGGCGCGGTCGGCAAGCTGGGCGAGGAGCGGCGCGAAGGGCTCGCTCAGGATCAGCTTCGCCGTCTGGTCGTCGACCGCCTCGACGCTCTTGATCGCGCGGATGTCGCCCTTGCGCGCGGACTCCTCCAGCGTGAGCGCGCGCTCGATGTTGAACTTCACTGCCTCGGCATTGAACGGCGTGCCGTCATGGAAGACGACGCCGGGCTGCAGTTTGAGGGTGATCTCCAGGCCGTCGTCGGAGACGGTCCAGTCGGTGACGAGCTGGCCGACGATGCCGCCCTGCGGATCGAGGTCGAAGAGCTTGTCGCAGAGGGCGGCGAACATCTGCCGGCCGCCGAAGGTGCGCCCCTGGGTCGGGTCGAGGGTGTCGGTGTCCTCGCTCAGGCCGATCCTCAGCGTCTCGGACAGCGCCGGCGTCGCGCCGGCGAGGCCGATCGTCGCCGACACGGCGAGCAGGGCGGCAATGTGTTGCTTCATCATGGTCAGTTCTCCTCTTGTGCGGGCCGCGAGCGGGCCCATTCCCCACGGAATAGATGGCTCGGTCTCACCGCCGGTCGAGCGACTGGCGGAGACCGTCGCCGAGCAGGCTGAAGCCGACGGTGACGAGGAAGATGCAGAGCCCCGGCCAGATCGAGAGCCACGGCGCAGAGGCGATATAGTCCTTGCCGACGGTGAGCATCGACCCCCAGGAGGGCGCGGGCGGCGGCCGCCCGAGCCCGAGGAACGACAGGCTCGCCTCGGCGATCACCGCGACCGCCATCGCCAGCGTCGCCTGGACGATGATCGGCGGAACGAGGTTCGGGAAGATATGGACGAAGAGCAGCCGGAACGTGCGCACCCCGACCGAGCGTGCCGCCTCGATATAGGGCTCGGCCTTGACCTGGATGGTGCGGGCTCGGGCCAGCCGGACGAAGGCGGGCACGGCAGCGACTGCGATGGCGAGCGTCGCGTTGAACAGGCTCCCGCCGAGGAAGAGCGCCAGCGAAATCGCGAGCATGATCCCGGGCACCGCGAGCAGCGTGTCGGTCAGCCGCGAGATCACGGCGTCGGTGACGCCCCCGGCATAGCCGGCCGCCATCCCGAGGGGGATGCCGATGGTGAGGGCAAACGCGACGGAGCCGAAGGCCGCGATGATCGGCGACTGCGCGCCCCAGAGGAGGCGGGAGAGGACGTCGCGGCCGAGTTCGTCGGTGCCGAGCGGATGGGCCATCGACGGCGCCTGGAGCACGGCGTTCCAGTCGTTCGCGAGGGGGCCGTAGGGGGCGAGGAGCGGCGCGGTGACCGCCATGAGGATGAAGAAGACGACGATGATCGCCCCCGCCCGGCCGGAGAGGTTCCGCCACAGGAGCGTCGGCAGGCCGTCATGGACGGCGATGGTCTCGGCCCGCGCGCTCATGTGCCGGCTCCATGCCGGATGCGTGGGTCGAGCACCGTGTAGGCGATGTCGGCGAGGAGATTGAGGGTGATGTAGATCGCGCCGGAGCAGAGCACCACCGCCTGCACCACCGGGTAGTCGCGGTTATAGACCGAATCGACGAGCAGCTTGCCGATGCCGGGGACCGAAAAGACGTATTCGGTGAGGACCGAGCCGCCGAGGAGCTGGCCGAACTCGAGCGCGCCGAGCGTCACCACCGGCACCATCGCATTGCGAAGCGCATGCTTGAAGATGATGCGCCGGCGCGGCATGCCCTTGGCGAGCGCGGTGCGGACATAGTCGGTGTTGAGCGCCTCGATCATGGCGCTCCGCGTGTGCCGCATCAGCACCGCGGCGAGCTGGCTGCCGAGCACGAAGGCCGGCATCAGCATGGTCCGGAAGCTCTCCCAGGGATCGACGAAGGGCGAGACGTAGCCGGAGGCGGGGAGCAAGCCCCATTGGACCGATACGACCATGATCAGCAGGATGCCGAGCCAGAAGTTCGGGATCGAGAAACCGAAGACAGAGAAGACCGTCAGCGTCTGGTCGATCGCGGTCCCCGCGTAGACGGCGGCGACGATGCCCGCGGTGACGCCCATGAGAATGGCGATGACGAGCGCCATGGTGGCGAGCTGGAAGGTGACCGGCAGCTTGCTGAGGACAAGGCTCACGACCGGCTGGTTGAACCGCATCGACATGCCGAGATCGCCCTGGAACGCGTTCGTGATCCATCGCACGTACTGAACGGGAATCGGCTGATCGAGACCGAAGCGCTCGCGGATGGCGGCGATCGTCTCGGGCGAGCGATCCTCGCCGGCGAGGACCGCCGCCGGGTCGCCCGGCAAGAGGAGCTGCAGGCAGAACACGATGACGCTGAGGAGGAACAGCGTGACGAGGATGCTGCCGGCCCGCCCGAGGAAGCGCATCATGCCGCCCTCCCGGCCATGAAGCGGTCCTGGAGCTTGCGGAGCCGCTCGCGGGCGCCGGCAGGCATGGGGTCCGCGCCGAGCACGAAGGGCGGCACCTCGGCGGCGCGGAGGCAGGCGCTGGCGTGGCCATCCCCCACCGGCGCAAGTTCCGGCTCGCTGCTGCGGCAGGCGTGCTCCGCCATCGGGCAGCGGCCGGCGAAGCTGCAACCGCTGCCGGCAACGCTCTCTTCGCCGGCCACGGCCTGTTCGGCGCGGGGCCGGCCGCCGGGGCGCGCCACCGGCATCGCCTCCAGGAGTTCGCGCGTGTACGGGTGGCGCGGCGACCGGAACACGGTCTTGACCGGCCCGGTCTCGACGATCCGCCCGCGATACATCACCGCGACGCGGTCGACGACGTGCCGGACGACGCCGAGATCGTGCGAGATGAACACCA
The DNA here is from genome assembly GCA_022841545.1 of Bauldia sp. GTDB lineage: Bacteria > Pseudomonadota > Alphaproteobacteria > Rhizobiales > Kaistiaceae > Bauldia. Next base: position 25,318 of record JALHRF010000050.1, read on the forward strand.
TGGACAGGCGCTGCTCGCGGCGGATGTCGGCGAGGAGGTTGAGGATCTGGGCGCGGACCGAGACGTCGAGCGCCGACACCGCCTCGTCGGCGACGATCAGGTCCGGCGCGATCGCCAGCGCCCGGGCGATGGCGATCCGCTGGCGCTGGCCGCCGCTGAACTGATGCGGATAGGAACGGGCATGGGCGGGATTGAGCCCGACCCGCTCGAGGAGCCCCCCGACCCGAGCCCGCGCCTCGCCACGGCCGCAGATGCCGTGGACGATCAGGGGCTCCGCCAGCTGGTACCCCACCGAAAGGCGCGGATTGAGCGAGGCGAAGGGATCCTGGAAGATCATCTGCATGCCGCCGCGGCGGGTGCGGAGCTCGCCGGCGGACAGCGCCGCGAGATCATGCCCGTTGAGCCTGACGCTGCCGGAGGTCGGGTCGATCAGGCGGAGGAGGAGCCGCGCCGTGGTCGACTTGCCGGAGCCGGACTCGCCGACCAGCCCGAGGGTCTCGCCCTCGGCGACCGAGAACGACACGTTGCGTACCGCGGCGACGCTGCTGACCCGGCGGAAGCCCGGCAGGCCGCTTCGCCGCGAGAACGTCTTGGTGAGGTCGCGCACCTCGAGGATCGGCGCCGCCGTCATGCCGCCGTCTCCGGCTCGAGCGGGGCGCGCCAGCACGCCGCTTCCTGGTCGCCGTCCATGGCGGCCAGCGGCGGCACCGCTTCGTCGCATTGCGTGATCCGGAACGGGCAGCGCGGGGCGAAGCGGCACCCGTCGAGCCGGTCCGAGGGTAGCGGCACGCGGCCTTCGATCGGCGTCAGGCGCTCCGCCCGCGCCTCCCATTCCGGCGAGGCGCCGAGGAGGCCGATCGTGTAGGGGTGCTGCGGCGTGACGAACAGCGCCGCGGTGGAGGCCCGCTCGACGATCCGGCCGGCATACATGACCGCCACCTCGTCCGCCATTTCGGCGACCACGCCGAGGTCGTGGGTGATGAGGAGGAGCGCGGTGCCGGTCTCGCGCTGCAGCTCGCGGAGGAGCGCGAAGATTTCCGCCTGTACGGTGACGTCGAGCGCGGTCGTCGGCTCGTCGGCGACGAGCAGCGCCGGCGAGCAGGCCAGCGCCAGCGCGATCATCACCCGCTGGCGCATGCCGCCCGAGAAGGCGAAGGGGTAGTCGTCGACGCGCTCTGCGGCGCGCGGGATGCGCACGCGGTCGAGGAGTCGGATGGCGCCGGCCCGCGCCGCCCTCCGGTCGAGCCGGAGGTGATAGCGCAGCACCTCGGCGATCTGCTCGCCGACGGTCATCGTCGGGTTGAGCGAGGTCATCGGCTCCTGGAAGATCATGCCGATCCGCCGGCCGCGTACCGCGCGGAGCGTGTCCTGGTCGAGCAGGTCGAGGCCCTCGAACCGGAGTGCGCGCGCCGCGATCCGCCACTGGCGTCGCGGCAGGAGCCCGAGCATGGCCATCACCGAGACGCTCTTGCCGCACCCCGACTCGCCGACGAGCGACAGCGTCTCGCCGGTGCCGACATCGACGGACAGGTCGGAGACGATCCGCACCGGGCCACGGTGGGACAGAAAATCGACGGTCAGCCCGTCGGCGTGCAGCACGGGGCCGGGCGCGCCAGGTTCGGCGCCCGCCGGCGGGCGGGGCGTCGCACGGGGGTGCTGTGACGGTTCGATGCTCATGGCTCCCATTGTCGCATGCCTAGACCGCCATGGCGCAGCCATCCTTCCGCGCGTCCGAGCCGCCGGTCAGGACGCCGCTGTCCCAGTCGATCGTGATGCCATGGGCGCCGCCCACCGCCTGGTCGGCGGGCGCCGTCATGTGGCCCGCGGCGGCGAGTTCATCGGCAAGGCCGGCAAGGGCGGGCTCGAGCAACAGCGTTCCGTCGCGATGGAAGCTGCGCGGCTCGTCGATCGCCGCCTGGATGTCGAGCCCGCGATCGACCAGGGCGCTCACGATGCGGCTCTGGCCGATCGGCTGGAACGGGCCGCCGGTCACGCCGAATGCCGCGACCACCCGGCCGGCGCGGGAGATCATGCCGGGAATGATGGTGTGGAGCGGGCGCTTGCCGGGCGCCAGCACATTGGGGTGGCCCGGCTCGAGGCTGAAGCCGGTGCCGCGATTGTGGAAGACCACGCCGGTCGCCGCGTCGACGATGCCCGAGCCGAAATTCTCGAACAGCGAACTGATCATCGAGACCGCGTTCCGTTTCCCGTCCACCACCGCGACATAGGCGGTGTCGCCGCTGCCCGGCGCCGCGCTCCGTGCGGGCCTCGCCTGCCGCTCGCCGATGCCGGCGGCAAGGGCGCGGGCATGCGCCTTGTCGAGGAACGGGGTCACGTCGACCGGCCCGTGCTCGGGGTCGGCGATGACACGGTTGCGGCGATCGAAGGCGAGACGGGTCGCCTCGGCGAGGAGGTGGTGATACCGGGCGCTCGTCGGGTCCTCGCAGCCGAAGTCCAGCGCCTCGAGGATGGCCAGCATGAGGAGCGTGGTCACGCCCTGCCCGTTTGGTGGAATCTCCCAGACGTTGACGTCGCGATAGCGAAGGCCGACGGGCTCGACATAGCTGCCGCGATGGCGGGCGAAATCGTCGGCCGCATGGTGCCCGCCGTGGCCGCGGAGGCAGGCGGCCATCGCTTCCGCGATCGTACCGGCATAGAAGGCCTGGGGGCCCGCCTCGGAGATCCGCGCGAGGGTCGCGGCGAGCGCGGGGAAGCGCATGACCTCGCCCGGTCGCGGCACGCGGCCCCGCGGTAGCAGCATTGCCCGCGCCTCTTCCGTAGCAGCGAGCTTGGCCTCGACCGTCGCCCACTCCGCCGCCACCTTCTGGTGCACGGCAAAGCCTTCCGCCGCGTAGCGGATCGCCGGCGCCAGCGCCTCGGCAAGGGAAATCGTCCCATGATCGCCGAGGAGACGCGCCAGCGCCTCGACCAGCCCGGGCACCGTCACCGCATGCACGCTGGTCTCGGCGAGGCGGCCGAGCGCGGGATCGCCGACGCCCTCCGGAGGCATCGCCATGGGCGTCCGGCCGCTGCCGTTGTAGCCGATGGGCGGGACGTTGCCGTTCCGGCTGATGAGGGCGAAGCAATCGCCGCCGATGCCAGTTGACTGCGGCTCGACGACGCAAAGCACCGCCGTCGCGGTCACCGCCGCATCGATGGCGTTGCCGCCACGCGCCATCGTCGTGATCGCGGCGCTCGTCGCCAGGGGGTGCGACGATGCGGCGGCGCAATCGAGGCCGGACACCGGCGAGCGACCGGGACGGAAGAAGTCTCTCATCGGAGGCGATGCCCGTCCCTCGGATCAGGTGGTCGCGAGAGCACGTTGTGAGCAATGTGCAATGGGGGCGGGATCGCTATCGAGGCGGCACGCGCATGCCACGGGCAACGGCCCGGTTGCCGGGTAGAATCGCCCAGACGAGGATTCGTGCGCATTGCAGTCTGTTCCATCTATTCCAGCTATTCCAGCTCAAGGGGAGCTGGCCCGCAGTCATCCGCGGCCGATGTCAGCGTCACAATTGGGTTGAAAGATCCCCAGATCGAATTTGCTCGGGCGCGCAGCGCAAACTCCCCCGCAAAACCCATCGCGGACAGGGACACTTGGGGCAATTCTGATGGGTCCAATTCTGTCTGCCTCGTGGATCGGCCGACGGGCGGCGGAGCCCGCCGCGCGGGTCGCACTGTCAGAACGGACAAGATGCTCAAGCACGGGGGTGTCACGGTCCGCGTGTTACGCATCATCCTGACGACCGCGTCGCCGGCGGAATCCTCGAAGGACAAGTCGAAGACGAACCGGGCGTTTCGAAAAGCCGACCGGATTCGGTACGTGGCCTGCCAATGCCGGTGCGATAGTGCGGATGCGCAAGTCGGGCATCGCGTAAGCGTTGCGCGAACAAACCGCCGCAAACCCCGATCGAAAGGCCTCGACCACCTGCCGATACCCGTTTCCCGCTCTGCCGCAATGTGGTTGAGTGCTCCGTCGCGTCGCTGGGGTCCGAACCCCGGACCAGTGTCGTGCGATGTCGGGAAAGTCAAAAGGGCGGAGCGAATGACCCTCAAGAATCGGCTGGGCGGCCACACCAACAGCTACCACACCTACAGCCTCGAAGAGGCGCTCGAAGGCATTGCCGCGGCTGGCTACCGCTATGTCGAGCTCAGCGCCGTGCGCGGCTGGACCGAGCATGTGCCGCTCGAGGCCGACGCCAAGACGCTGGGCCACATCCAGCGCATGATGAACCAGCTCGGCCTGATGAGCCTCAGCCTCAGCGGCCACTCCGACCTCACCACCAAGGCCGGCCTCGCCGACGGCCTGCTCGCGGTCGATCTCTGCGAGCGGATGGGCATCGCCATCATGAACACCGCGATCGGTGGTCACTACAGCGAGAGCGAGGACGAGGCGGCCTTCATGGGCAACATCCATGAGCTCGCCGACTATGCCGCCGCGCGCGACGTGCAGCTCGGCATCGAGATCCACGGCGAGATCACCAAGTCGGGCGAAGCCTCGCTCCCCGTGCTCGAACGGATCGGCCGGAAGAACGTGCTCATCAACTACGATACGGCGAACGTCGATTTCTACGGCGCGGTGAAGGCGGTCGATGACCTCCCCATTGCCATTCCGAAGCTCGTCCATGTCCACCTCAAGGACAAGCTCGGCGAGGGCAAGGTCTGGAATTTTCCGGCGATCGGCGAGGGCGACATCGATTTCGCCCGCGTCCTCCAGATCCTCGACAAGGGCGGCTACACCGGCCCGGTCAGCGTCGAGATCGAGTTCGTCGGCGAGCCGTGGCCGCCGCTCGCCGAGGTCAACCGGGCGATGAAGGCGTCCTACGACAAGCTCGCCTCGCTCGGCCTGACGTGAGCGGGGACCTCTGGCAATGAGGATCGGCATTCTCGGCGCGGGATTCATGGGCCAGACCCATGCCCGCGCCTACGCGAAGATTCCCGGCGTCGAGATCGTCGCGATCTCGTCGCGGCATCTCGACAAGGC
>JALHRF010000051.1 GCA_022841545.1 Bauldia sp.
TCGTCAACAATGCCGGCATTCAATATGTCGCACCGATCGAGGAGTTCCCGGTCGAGAAATGGGACCAGATCATCGCCATCAACCTCTCGGCCACCTTCCACGCGATCCGCGCGGCGCTGCCGGCGATGAAGCGGAAGAAATGGGGCCGGATCATCAACACGGCGTCGGCGCATGCGCTGGTCGCCTCGCCCTTCAAGGTCGCCTATGTCGCGGCCAAGCACGGCATCGCCGGCATCACCAGGACGGTGGCGCTCGAGGCGGCGACGGACGGCGTCACCGTCAACGCCATCTGCCCCGGCTATGTCTGGACGCCGCTGGTCGAGAAGCAGATCCCCGACACGGCGAAGGCGCGCGGCATGACCGAGGAACAGGTGAAGCGCGACGTGATCCTCGCCGCCCAGCCGACCAAGGAATTCGTCACCGTCGAGGAGGTGGCGGCGCTCGCCGTCTTCCTCTGCCGCGACGAAGCACGCGCGATCACCGGCGCGATGCTGCCGATCGACGGCGGCTGGACGGCGGCGTGACGCGCGGCCTGTGGACGAGGCCGGCGCGTGCGCTTGACCCTATGACCAACTCCGGGCAAGACGCGGGTACCCACTGAAAAGCAGCATCAGGAGACGTCGAGAGATGGCCGAAGCCAAAGGCGCGGGAGCAGGCCCCAGCGGTATCGCCGTGGACCAGCTCCGCTCCATCATCGAGCGCATAGAGCGGCTCGAGGAAGAGAAGCAGGCGATCGCCGAGGACATCAAGGAGGTCTATGCCGAGGCCAAGGCCAACGGCTACGACACCAAGACGCTCCGCGCCGTGGTTCGCATCAGGAAGCAGGACACCGCCGAGCGGCAGGAGGCGGAAGCGCTTCTCGACCTCTATCTCGCCGCGCTCGGCATGGCGGCGGCGACAGCGGAAGCGGCCGAGTAGCGCGCGAGAGGCGCAGCGCCGCAGGGAGCCGGCCATCCCACCTGGAATTCGCGTTCCCCATTTCCCCTCATAGCAGCGCAAGCGTGGGACAGAATTGGGGACCTGGAGTCGCGTCGTGCGTCCTTCGAGGCGCGGTCGCCTTGCGACCGGGCACCTCAGCATGAGGAGGTGGTTGGCTCCGTAAAGGTCGCAAGCGTTGCACCGCTCATGGAACTGCAGCCCCCTCATGCTGAGAGCCTGCCCTCGGGGGCTTGACCCGAGGGTGCTCCGTGAAGCGGAGCCCCTCAAGCACGCTCAGCCGGTAGTCCAGGGCGTTCTTTCACACCTCGCAAGTGCGAGTCCGGCATTCACCCGGCAGACGCTTTCGGATGAGAAGATCTGGACCCCGCCTGCGCGGGGATGAGCGGTTGCCCGGAGGTCAGCGTCCTACTGTCGACCGGCGCACACGGTACGATCAGCGGGAGGCGAGCAATTCGTTGGTGGTGAGATCGACCACCGCGGGCGGCTGGGTCGACGAGCCGGCGAAATGATCCGTCCGCATGCCGGGATAGATCGCCCGGTCGAAGCGCGCCGCGAAGGTCACCTCGGGCTTTTCGAGCAGCGTCGGCATCTGGGCGAAGTCGGGCATGGTGAAGAGGGCATAGCGCTTCTCCCGCGTCGACTGCACGGCGATCCACAGGCGAAGGCCCTGCGTGTCGAGCTTGGTGAGAGTCAGCGCGGAATCGGGCAGGCGCCCATAGACCTCGTCCGGCGTGAATTCGCGCAAGGGCTCGGACGATGCCGACGCGGCATCAGCCGTCGAGCGCAACGGGTTGGGCTGCGGCGCCGGCACGCCGAACTCGGCAATGCTCTCGGCCTGGTCCTGATCGGGGTCCGTGGCCGGTGCGGTTCCGGCAGTCGCCGACGCATAGGCAAGCACCGGCACGGCGGGGCCGGGCTGGTTGGTGTCGCGGAACACGGCGGCGGTGATCGCATCGGCGCGAAGCGTGCGGCTCAGGTCGACGCCGATATCGACGGTCGACACGATCGCGGTCGGGGGAATCGGCAGCGATGTCGCCGTCACGTCGGGACGCACCGTCTTGTCGCGGGCGGCCATGGCGTCGGCGAGCTCGTTCGGCACCGCAGGGGCGGCCATTGCATAGGCGACGTCGAAATCGATCTCGGACTCGATCAGCTCGTCCATGCTGGCGAAGCGGTCGCGGCTGATCACGCGGTCGACCTGGGGCGGATAGCTGAGAAGCGGGCCATCGCCCGGGCCGAAGGCCGTGTCGTTCTCGGCGATGGCAATAGCGACCGTCATCTCGTCGGCGCCGGGCTGCCCCTGGCCGTCGCGGCCGGGCGCAAGGCGGGGGTCCGGGACGTCGGCCGCGGCGATCGCGAACGATTCCTCGGATGCAACCTCCTCGGCGCCGAAGGCAGGAACACTGCCACCACCGCCGCCCGCCCATGAGGTGAGGACGCCCTTGGCCTGACGGGCCTTGTAGGCGGCGAGCGCCTGCGAGTAGCCGGGCAGCGTCTTGCCGTCGGACGGCGTATGAAGCGTGCCGCCACTGGGGAACACGGCAACGAGCTGGCTCCGCGACATGCGCGGCCAGTGGCGGACCGAGCCGGTATCCATGTGGACGAACGGCGAACCCGAGCCCGGATAGTAGCCAACGCCACCCGCCTGCGCCTGGAGCCCAACGGCGCGGAGCTTGGCGAGCGGCACGCCGGGGATGTAGAAATCGATCGCCTGGCCCTTGGTGTGGAGGCTGTTCTCGGCCACGCCCGAAGAGCGGCGGCGCAGCATGGCGTTGGTTTCGGGCGCGCGATAGCCGCCGATCACCGTGATCGGCTGCGTGGCGCCCGACTTGCGGTAGACCTCCCAAAGGACGTCGAACAGCTTCGGGTCCATCTTGATCGGCTTGTTCTGCCGCCAATCACGCATGAACCGGTTGAGCTGGGTGAGGCCGGCGCTGTCGAAGCGGCCATCGCGCTTGTAGACGATGGTGGCCCGCTCCCGGGTGTGGGCATGGTAAAGCTTCAGGGCACGATCCTCGGCGCTGGCGCCGGGACCGAAGACGGCGACCGCGAGTAGCATGGCGGCCGCGGTTAAGACTCGTCCTAGCAAGTGGATTGCCCCTCGCCCCTCACCGCCACTGGATTGGCGTGCGCCGTCACTCGACAAGTCCCCGTCCGTCTCGTGCCCTAACCCGGGCCGTCATCTCGTCGCCCAGTGTCGGACGATTGGGTTAACGACCCTTTACCAGAACGCAGGCAATTTTCCCACCGATCCCCGGCACCCGTTGGACTAGGGCTGAATCGTGGCATTTAAGCGGCGTCTTGGCAACCGCATTTTCCGGGGAATCCCTTGAAAATCAGGACCGATCGAGCGCCGCGCCGAGCCGCTTGTCGTGATCGTAGATGTCGTCCCGGACCTGGAGCTGGCCGCCGGCATCCACCCATGCGGTGAAGTAGGTGATGTGGACGGGGATGTGGCGGTCGAGATTGACCCAGCTCTCGCCGCCGCCGACCTGCTTCCGCAAGGCGGCAGCCGAAACCTGATCGGTGTTCGACAAGAGCGCCTCGGCAAAATCCCAAGGGTTCATCACCCGCACGCAGCCGTGGCTGTAGGCCCGGACGTCGCGCTCGAAGAGGCTCTTGGACGGGGTGTCGTGCAGGTAGACATCATGGTGATTCGGAAAGAGGAATTTCACCTCGCCCAGGGCATTCCGCGCACCCGGCGGCTGCCGGACCTGGATCGAGCGCGCATCGACCTTGCGCCAGTTCACGCTCCGCGGATCGACGGCGCGGAACTTGCCCCGAACCTTGGCAAAGACCTCGTATCCGCGGAGGCCGCCGCCACTGCGGATCGACGGCAGCATCTCGTTCCGCACGATCGAGGCGGGCACGTTCCAGTAGGGATTGACGACGACATGCTCCATCTCGTCGGAGAAGAGCGGGGTCTGGGAGCCGACCTTTCCCACGACGACGCGGGTTGAATAGAAGACCTCGCCGTCGCGATAGAGCTCGACGGTGTAGTCCGGTATGTTCACCCGCACATAGAAATCGCCCAGATGGCGCGGCATCCAGCGCCAGCGCTCCATGTTGAGGAGGATGGTCTCGACCGGGTCGGCGGCGCGGCGGTTCAATGCGGACACCGTATTCTTGCCGACGATGCCGTCGGTGCGGAGCCCTGCGGACGCCTGGAAGCCCTTCACCGCGTCGACCAGCACCTCGTCATAGAGGTCGGGGTCGACGCTCACGGAGGCGAGCTGAAGCCGCTCGCGGAGCACCGGGACGCGCGAATCGTTCATGCCGGGCTTGAGCAACGCGCCTTCCGGTACGACCGGCTCCAGCGCCACCTCGGCCTCGGCGGACCGGAGCCGCGCAAGCTCGGCGCGGAGGGCAGCGAACTCGGGTTGCGGGGGATTGTAGGCCTCAAGCGTCGCGACCGGATCGGCGGAGGCGGAGACAAGGGAGAGGACGTCGCCGGCGGCCGGCGGGTTGAGCTTGTAGTCGAAGTTGGAGCTGACCTCCGACGGCGTAACCCGCCCGCTATAGGCGTGACGTGCATAGAGCGCTACCGCCTGGCTAAGCTGAAGCTCGGCACGGGCGATCTTCTCCTCCCGCGCATCGAGATAGAGGCCGACCTCGGTCCACGGCAGCGCATAATCCGCCGGATCCAGGCCGTCCTCTTCGGCGCGCTTGATGCGCGCGATCAGGTGGAGCGCCGCAGGCGTAAACGCACCGTCGGCGATCCAGACCGGCTGATTGCCGCCGGCGGCATAGAAGGCGGCGATGGCCTTCGCGTCGCGCTTCGCGAGAACGCCGCTTTCGACGCCGGATGCAACGGCATCGGCAATCGCGGCCGATTGCGGATCGAGAATCGCGACGACGTCGGCATAGTTCGGAGCGACCGGGCCAGGCTGGATCTGGACGGTCTCGCGGGCCTGCGCAGCCAAGGCACCGCCGGCAATCACGGTCGAGAGAAGCACCCGCAGCAAGGTCTGCGCACCACCTGTCATCGCCGAAGCCCCCTGCAATCCCGGTTGCGAAGCAGCCGGACCGTGAACAGAAACCAACCCTCACGCTGATTCAACCGCAAACGCAGCAAGCCGGTTCCCTCCGGGATCAAAATGCGGTGACCGTCACGCCGCGGCTATGTCGCCGGTCACACCAGGGTCGGTCAGCCCCTCGTCGAGGCCGAGCTCCTTGAGTTTGCGGTAGAGGGTGGAACGGCCGATGCCCAGTTTCCGCGCCACCTGCGTCATCCGCCCTTTGTAGCGAACGATGGCGAGGCGGATCATGTCCGCCTCGACCTCCGCAAGCGGGCGGACGTCGCCCGATGGACCGAACGCCAGGCCATGGTCGGACGTCCCCCGCGCCGGCCCCGTTGCGTCGCCGGCGGGCGCGGCATCGGACAGGACGGGGAGCGCCGGGACGCCGGTTGGCCGCCCGGCGCCGCCCTCAACGTGTTGCGCGACCTGCGGGAATTCGCCGGGCGTGAGCCACGCGCCGTCGGCGAGCACAACCGCGCGAAAGACGGCGTTCTCAAGCTGGCGCACGTTACCCGGCCAGTCATAAGAGACCAGAAGATCGAGCGCAGCGGCCGAAACGCCGCGGATGAAGGCCTTGCCCTCCTCGGCCGCGAAACGCGCGGTGAAATGCCGGACCAGTTCCGCGATATCCTCGCGCCGCTCGCGGAGCGGCGGGACACGGATCGGGAAGACGTTGAGGCGGTAGTAGAGATCCTCCCGGAAGCGGCCAAGCTTGACGAGGTCGATCAGGCTCTTGTTGGTGGCCGAGATCAGCCGGAAGTCGACGCGTACGGGCTTCCGGGCGCCGACCGGGTCGATCTCGCCGTCCTGGAGCGCGCGAAGCAGCTTGACCTGCACCTCAAGCGGCAGCTCCCCGACCTCATCGAGGAACAAGGTGCCCCTGTCCGCCTCGCGGAACTTGCCGGTGTGCTTCTCCGCGGCGCCGGTGAAGGCGCCCTTCTCATGGCCGAAGAGAATCGATTCGACGAGGGTCGCGGGGACCGCCCCGCAATTCACGGTGACGAACGGCCTCGCCTTGCGGACACTGCTGCCCTGAATGGCGCGGGCGATCATCTCCTTGCCGACGCCGGACTCGCCCTCGACCAGAATCGGGATCTGCGACTGGGCGGCGCGCTTGCCGAGGCCGATCACCCGCTCCATCGCCGGACTTCCTGTGACGATATCGGCGAAGGTGAGCGTACCCGAGGCGCTCCGCTTCAGGCGGGCGATCTCGCCCTCGAGCGCATCGAGCTTGAGGGCATTCTCGATCGACACCTGGAGACGCTCGATGGAGACCGGCTTGACGACGAAATCGACCGCGCCGGCCCGCATCGCACTCACCACCGCGTCGATGCCGCCATGGGCGGTCTGGACGATCACGGGAAGCGCCTGCTTCGTCTCGCGGAGTCGCGCCAGAACCGCCATGCCGTCGAGTTCGGGCATGACCAGGTCGAGAATGACGAGGGAAACGGCGTCGCCCGCCGGCGAGGCAAGGTGGTCGAGCCCTTCCCGCCCGCTCGCCGCCACGACGGCGCGATAGCCGAGCCGCTCCACGGCATGGGCGAGCAGCCGGCGCTGGACGGGATCGTCGTCGACGATGAGGAGCGACGTGGACATCTCCCGGCCCATGATGGGCGGGGAGGGTTAATGGGGGGTTGCCGGAACGACCCTGAATTGAACCGTCGCGCCAACCGAGGCGGTTCACGCTCCGGCGACATAACGGCTATAGACAACCATTGGGGTGGCGGCCCGGGGGCGGGCCGTGTTTCAGGGGGAATCCACGTGGCGACGAACGATCCATCCATCCCGGACGAGCCGGAGGCGAAAGCCCAAACCAGGGAAACGCTGGCGGGATCCGTCGCGGGCATGTCGGATGCCGAACTGCGGGAACTGGCCGGCATTGTCCTGGCCGAGCTCCGGGTGCGCACCAACGATCCCTCAAGCCAAGGCTTCTCCTACCAGAACCTCGTCTCGGACCTTCGACGCCGCCTTGCCGACGCGCACGCCTACGCCCAGTCGGGGTTCGGGCAGCGCGACAAGCGCCTGACGAAACCGGCGGCCGCGCCCGGCGCACTGCCCGCCCCCGCCGCGCTCTCCGATGAGAAGAAGGCGATGCTGCTGACCGGCCTCGAGGCGGAGCTCCTCTCCGACCTTGCGCCCTCCGACCCCGTGGAGTTCGTCGACCTTCCCGCCGGCTGGGACTCGCCCGGCGAGCAGAGCGACGGCGGCGAATTGCCGGCCCGGGAACAGTCACCCGCGGCCGCGTCGTCGATCGAGGCCGACATCTGGGAAGCACTGCAAATCGAGGTGGGCAGGACCGTCGGCACGCCGCCCGCGAGACAGGGCGACGCGAAGGATCGATAGTCACGGGCGCCGGTTGTCGGCCGGTCGACGGACCCGGATCGCCGCGACGGAACATCCCGGCACCGTGACGCATGGCGCGCGCCGCCGTGTTCATCTAGTCTCCCCGCGGTTCGGGGAAGGCGCATGGCCAATCGGAGGGAATCGGCCTGGATCGTGCTCGCGGCGGCGTGCGCGCTGGTCGCGCACCTGTTTCTGGCCGGATTTGCCACCGCCACCCACGCGGGCGCATCCGGCGTCAGCCTCTGCTCCGGCGTCGGCAACACGTTTCATCACGCGCCCCCGGGCAATCAACGCGATCACCAGGGGACGACCGACTGCTGCCTCAGCGGCTGTCCGATGCTCGGGCATGCCGACCTGCCCGCCGCGGCCAAGGTCCTCGTATCGCGCCACGAGGCCGTCGTTTCCCTTCGTCCCGATCACCCTGATCGGAGCGACGCGCGTCCCGAACGCTCGCCGATAAATCCGCGCGGACCGCCGACCGCGGCGTGATCGCCTGACCGGCGCCGCGCCGGTCGATCCACTCCGAGTGCCTCAATCGATTTCCATCTGCGCCCACCCGGCCGCCCCGGCCGGCGGCGCGTGTCGCGCATGCGCGCTGACCCGACAGGAGCTAACAAAAAATGCTGAAGTCCATCACCCTTGCCGCCGGCCTCGTCGCCCTCGGCGCCACCACCGCCTTCGCCCATGTCACGCTCGAGGTGGGCGAGGCCCCTGCCGGCTCCGGCTACAAGGCGGTGCTGCGGGTGCCGCACGGCTGCGAGGGCTCGCCCACCCTCAAGGTCATCGTCCGCATCCCCGAAGGCGTCATCGCCGTGAAGCCGATGCCGCACGCCGGGTGGACGCTCGAGACAGTCAAGGGCAAGTACGCCAAGTCCTACGACTACTACGGCACGCCGCTCACCGAGGGCGTCACCGAGATCACCTGGAGCGGCGGCAAGCTTCTCGACGAGCACTATGACGAGTTCGTCTTCCGCGGCATGCTCGCGGCCGACCTCGCGCCGGGGATGCTCTACTTCCCGGTGGTGCAGGAATGCGAGACCGGCGCCGAGCGCTGGATCGAGATTCCGGAAGCGGGAAAGACCGCCGACGACTACGAGAGCCCGGCCCCCGGCCTCAACGTGCTGCCGAAGCCGTAGCGAAAAGAGCGGGGCGCGGCACGCGGCCGCGCCTCCCTTCACACAAACACCGGGAACGGACCCATGAGACTGCTCAGCATCATCGCGACGGTCGTCGCGCTCGCCTTCGCCTCGGCCGGCGGCGCGCTCGCCCATGACGACGCCGACGCCCCCACAGCCATCCGCGCCGTTATCAACGGCATGTTCGCCAAGCCCGACGCCGAACTGGTGATCGAGCCGATCGCCGTGGTCGACGGTTTCGCCGTCGCCGGATGGACGCAAGGGGAGATGGGCGGCCGCGCCTTCCTCAAGCAAAATGACGGCCACTGGATGCTCGTCCTCTGCACCGGCGACGAGATCAAGTCGGTCGAGGCGCTGACCGCGAGCGGCGTGCCCGCCGACAGCGCCGGGAAGCTAGCCGCGGAGATCGCCGCCGCCGAGGCCGATGTCGACCCGGCACGGCTCGCGATGTTCGCGAGCTTCGGCGGAATCGTCTACATGGACGAGCATCCAAAGCATTGACCATGCGCCTCCGGCTCGTTGCGGCATGGCTGTTCCTGGCGCTCGGCTGTATCGCCGCCAGCGCCCATGCGACGCTGGTCCGGAGCGAGCCCGCCGACGGCGCGGTCCTTGCGGCCGCGCCCGAGCGGCTCGTCCTCACCTTCAACGAGCCGGTGGCGCCGCTGGTGCTCCGACTGATCGCCGCCGACGGCACGGCGACGACGCTCGCGGGGGCGACGCTCACGGACCAGACCGTGACCGTCGACCTGCCGCCGGGGCTCGCCGACGGCGGCTATGTCGCGAGCTGGCGGGTGGTGTCGGGCGACGGCCATCCGATCGGCGGTTCGGTCGTCTTCTCCGTCGGCGCGGGCGGGCTGGCCGCCGCACGGCCCGCGGACGACGCGCCGGACCGGCCGCTTGAAGCCGCGATCCTCGTCGTGCGGACACTGGTCTATGCAGGCCTGTTCATCGGCATCGGCGGCATGGTCTTCGCCGCCTTCATCGCCGCGCCGCCGAAGCCGGCGATGCGGGCCATGGTCGCCGCCCTCGCCGGCACGCCGTTGGCGCTCTTCATCGCAATCGGGCTCCAGGGCCTCGACGCCCTCGGCCTCGGGCTCGGCGACCTCGCCGAGGCGCCGCCGTGGCATGCGGGGTTCGCGACCAGTTACGGCACGGCGGCGCTGATCGCGGTCTTCGCGGCGCTCGCCGCGCTCGTCGCCCTCGGGGCACAGCCGCGGGCGCGAAAGGCGCTCGCGCTCATCAGCCTTGCGGCGCTCGGGACCGCCTTCGCCGCGACCGGCCACGCCAGCGCCGCGGCGCCGGAATGGCTGATGCGGCCGGCGGTCTTCATCCACACTGCAGGAGTCGCAGTATGGGCGGGGTCGCTGCTGCCCCTCGCCTGCCTCCTGCTCGGCCGGAGCGACAGCCACGGCACGACGGCGCTCGCCCGCTTCTCGCGAATGATCCCCTGGGCCATCGTCCCGCTCGTCGTCGCCGGCATCGTGCTCGCCGTCATCCAGGTCGGCGCGCCAGCGGCGCTGATCGACACCGCCTACGGTCTCGTCCTCCTCGCCAAGGGGGCGCTGCTCATCCTGCTCTTTGCCCTCGCGGCGGTGAACCGCCTGTGGCTGACGCGGCCCGCGCTCGCCGGCGACAGCGTCGCGACCCGCCGGCTCGCAGCGTCCGTCGCCGCCGAGATCGTGCTGGTCCTGGCCATCCTCGCCGTCGTCGCTTTGTGGCGCTTCACGCCGCCGCCCCGGTCGCTTGCAGCGGCGATAGAACCGCCGGCCGTCGTCCACATCCACAAGGATCAGGGCATGGCCATGGTCACGGTTACGCCCGGCCGTGCCGGCCCGGTGACGGTGTCGGTGGCGCTCTCGTCGCACGACGGGACGCCCCTCGCGGCCAAGGAAGTGACGCTCACCCTCGCCCAACCCGCGGCCGGGATCGAGCCGATCCGCCGCGCGATGTCTTTCGCCGACGGGACGTGGAGTGCGAACGACGTGATGCTGCCGGTTCCCGGGGCATGGACCGTGAAGGCAGCGGCGCTGGTCACCGACTTCGACCTGGTGACGCTGGAGGGAACCGTCACGGTCGGCCCATAGGCGGTCGTGCCGGGTAAACCATCTCGGCCGAACCCGCCCACCAATGCGGCCAGGGAGGGCGCCAGCCCTACCGGTGCCAGCAGGCGGCCCAGTGACCGGGCCGCTTCTCGACCAAAGGCGGCGCCTCGAGCGAGCACTTCTCCGTGGCGTAGGGGCAGCGGCCGTGGAGGTGGCAGCCCGACGGCCAGTGGCCGGCATCGACGATGTCGCCGCGATAGATGAGGCGCTTCCGGGCCTTCTGCGTCTTGGGGTCGGGCACCGGCACTGCCGAGAGCAGCGCCTCGGTATAGGGATGGAGCGGCGTCTCGTAGAGGGCGTCGCGGTCGGCGAGCTCGACCAGGCGGCCGCTGTAGAGGATGGCCACGCGGTGCGAGATGTGGCGGACCACGCTGAGGTCATGCGCGATGAAGAGGAGCGTGATGCCAAGGTCGCGCTGGAGGTCCTGCAGCAGATTGACCACCTGCGCCCGGACCGAGACGTCGAGCGCGGAGACCGGCTCGTCGGCGACGATGAAGTCGGGCTTGAGCGCGAGTGCGCGGGCGATGCCGATGCGCTGGCGCTGGCCGCCGGAGAAGGCGTGCGGGTAGCGGTCCTGGGCGTCGCGCGGCAGGCCGACGACGCGGAGGAACTCGCCGATCTCGTCGCGCGCCTCCTCGGACTTCCGGATCAGGCCGTGGACGATCAGCGGCTCGGCGATGATGTCGAGCACCTTCATCCGCGGATTGAGGCTGGCATAGGGGTCCTGGAAGACGATCTGCATGTGGCGGCGGAGTTTTCTGAGCTCCTCGCCGCGGACCGTGGTGATGTCCTGGCCCTTGAACAATATCTTGCCGCCGGTGACGCCGACCCGCCGCAGGATGGCGCGCCCGGTCGTCGACTTGCCGGAACCGGATTCGCCGACGAGGCCGAGGGTCTCGCCGGGGAAGACGTCGAAGGAGATGTTGTCGAGCGCCTTGACCGGCATCGGCCGCGCCCAGAAACCCGAGCGCGTCCCGTCGTAGCTGACGCTCATGTTCTGCACGCTGACCAGCGGGGCGAGCGGCGTCACCGCTTCGTGCGGCTTGATCGGCACCGGCGCGTTCATACCACTCTCAGCATGCCCGGCGCGGCCTCTGCCGCGACCGCCCATGCATCGGTCGATGCGCGCCAGCAGGCGACCGTGCCCTCGGGCCAGGAGGGCCCCAGCTTCGGCGGCGTCTCACAGCGCGGCTCGGCGATCGGGCAACGGTCGCGGAAGGCGCAGCCCGACGGCGGCGCCAGCATGTTGGGCGGGGCGCCGTCGATCGCGATCAGGCGCTCCATCTGGTCGTCGAGGCGCGGCGTGGAGCGGATCAGGCCTTGCGTATAGGGATGCGACGGCCGCTCGAAGACGTCCTCGGCGCGGCCCGTCTCCACGATCTGGCCCGCATACATCACCGCGACGCGGTCGCAGAGGCCGGCGACGACGCCGAGATCGTGGGTGATGAGGAGGACGGACAGGCCGAGCGATTCCTGGAGGCCGGCGAGCAGTTCCAGGACCTGCGCCTGGATCGTCACGTCGAGCGCGGTGGTCGGCTCGTCGGCGATGAGCAGCTCCGGCTGGCAGGCGATCGCCATGGCGATCATCACGCGCTGGCGCATGCCGCCCGAGAGCTCGTGCGGATACTGCCGCGCGCGGCGCGGCGGGGCCGGGATGCCCACCGCCTCGAGCAGGTCGAGCACGCGGAGGTCGGCGTCGGCGCGGTTGAGGCCGAGGTGACGGCGGAGCACCTCGGAGATCTGCGTCCCCACCCGGATCAGCGGATTGAGCGAGGTCATCGGGTCCTGGAAGACGAGCGCGATCTCCCGGCCGCGGATCTCGCGGGCCATCCGCGCCCCCGCCCGGGTGAGGAGCGACTGGCCCTTCCAGCGGATGTCGCCGCCGGCGATGCGGCCGGGGACGTCGATCAGCCCCATCACCGCCTGGGCGGTGACGCTCTTGCCCGAGCCGGACTCGCCGACGATGGCCAGCGTCTCGCCACGGCCGATGGTGAGGTCGACGCCGCGCAGCCCCCGCACGACGCCGCGGCGGGTGTCGAACTGGACTTCGAGGCGCTCGATCTCGAGGAGCGGCCGGTCGGTCGCGGCGTTCATGCAGCCTCCCGATGGACGCCGGCCCGCCGCTCCTCGCGACGCCGCGACGCCGCCTTGGCGCGGGCGAAGCGCTTCTCGCGCTCCTGCGGATCGGTAGTGACGCGGAGCCAGTTGGCGAAGAGGTTGATGGAAAGGACGGTGATCGAGATGCAGAGGCCCGGGAAGGTCACCAGCCACCACGCGACGAAGAGGTAATCCTTGCCGGTCGAGATATCGAGGCCCCAGCTCGTCGCCGGCGGCTGGACGCCGAGCCCGAGGAAGGAGAGCGCCGCCTCGGCGAGCACGATGTTGGTGAACTCGAGGATGCCGAGGGTGAGGAGCGGCGAGGAAAGGTTGGGCAGGATGTGCCGGAAGATCACCCGCGATTGCGGCGCGCCGATCATCTCAGCCGCCTCGACATAGGGCGTCTGGCGGACGGAGAGGACGATGCCGCGGACGACCCGGGCGTAGATCATCCAGTTGGTGAGGGCGAGGACGATGATCATCGTGCTCATGCTCGGGCCGATGACCGCGACGATGAGCAGGATGAGGAGGAGGCCCGGGAACGCCACCTGGATGTCGACGATCCGCATCAGGATGGTGTCGGTGCGGCCGCCGCGGAAGCCGGCGAGCAGCCCCATGGTGACGCCGAAGGCGCCGGCGAGCGTGACCACGGCGAAGCCGACGATGAGCGACGTGCGGGCGCCGAAGATCATACGGGAGAGGATGTCGCGGCCGAGCTGGTCGGTGCCGAGAAGATGCGCCCAGCTTCCCTTGTCCGCCCACACCGGCGGCTTGAGGCGCGCCACCACCGACTGCGCCGCGGGATCATAGGGCGCGATGAGCGGGGCGAAGATCGCGGCGAGGATGATGAGGACGATGAGGGTGAAGCCGATCAGCCCCGGCTTGTCCTTCCACAGCTCCTCGGCCAGCGCGCGAAAGCGGCTCGGCTCGCTCCTGGCGATTGCGGACATGGCGAGGGGATCGAGGGTCGACATCGTCACGCCAGCTTGATGCGGGGATCGATGAGCTTGTAGACGACGTCGAGCGAGATGTTCACCAGCACGATCGCGATGGCGACCGTGAAGACGATCGCCTGAAGCAGAAACAGATCGTTCCGCTGGATCGCCTGGATGGCGGTGAGCCCGAGCCCCGGCCAGGCGAAGACGCTCTCGACCACGACCGTGTACCCGGCAAGCGCGCTGATCACCTCCCAGCCAGCGAGCGTGACGAACGGAATGAGGGTGTTGCGGAGCGCGTGGCTGAACAGCACCTGGTGGAAGCGGAGCCCCTTGGCCCGCGCGGTCTTGACGTATTGCTGGTTCAGCTCGTCGATCACCTGGCTTCGGACGAGGAGCACCATGCGCGCCATGCTCGGAAGGGCAAGCGTCAGCGCCGGCAGGATCAGATACGAGATGCCGCCGAAGCCCGAGGTTGGAAGCCATCGGAGATTGACGGCGAAGAGCATGATGAGAAGAAGGCCCAGCCAGAATTGCGGCGTCGACAGGCCGACGAGGCCGCCGATGACGGTGACGCGGTCGACGATGCCGCCGGGGCGGAGCGCCGCGATCGCGCCGAGCGGCAGCGCGAGCAGGATGGCGAAGCCGAGCCCGGCGCCGATCAGCATCAGCGTATTGGGCAGCCGCTCGAACACCACCTCCATCGCCGGCCGGCGCTGCCAGAGGCTCTCGCCGAAATTGAGAGTGGCGAGATCGCCGAGGAAGGTGACGAACTGTTCCGGCAGGGGCCGGTCGAGACCGATGAGGTGCTCGAACTCGGCCCGCTGCTCGGCAGTGGCGGAAAGGGGCAGCATGACTTTCGCCGGATCGCCAAAGACACGCATGGCGACGAACACGACCAGGGACACCCCGAGGACGACCAGGAATCCCTGACCAAAGCGGCGAAGGATGAAACGGCCCATGCTGCTCCCTTCAGTTCCGGTCGATCCGACCGGCTATTCGACCACCTTCATTTCCTTGACGATCAGCTTGGCGTCGACCCGCGGCTGCCATTCGACCCGCTCGGAAATGCCGTAGATGTCCTGGGCATTGAGAAGCGGCGCGAGGTAGTTGAGGTCGTAGGCCTTCTTCGTGATCTCGTCGTAGAGGGCCTTGCGCTTGGCGACGTCGGTCTCGGTGCGGGCCGCGTCGACCTTGGCCTTCATGTCCGCGTCGCTGTTGGACGAGAAGCCGCTGCCCATGGAGTAGCCTTGGGTCATCGGGCGGTCGGCATCGAGCAGCTCATCCGAATTGACGACGAACACCGCGTCGGGACGGTTCTCCTGGTCGAAGAGCAGCGTCAGGTACTGGCCGAACTCCTCGATCTGGTAGTTCACGACGAGGCCGGCCTCGGTCCAGTACTGGCCGACCGCCTCGATCAGCTCGCGGTCCTTGAGCCAGCGGCCGGATTCGCCGACGAGGTTGACGGTCTTGCCCGCCGCGCCCGCTTCGGTGATGAGCGCCTTGGCCTTTTCCGGATCGTAGGGATAGGGCTGCAGGGCCTCGTTGAAGCCGAAGGCCTTGGGGTTGACGAGCTGGCCGCGGGCCGGGAGGCCGTAGCCGGAGAACAGGCTGTCGGCGAGCGCCTGGCGATCGATGGCGATGTTCATGGCCTCGCGGACGCGCGCGTCCTTGGTCACCTCGTTATCGGTCGACAGCACGATGACCGAGGTCTCGAGGCCCTGCACCGTTGCCGACTTCGGCACGGTGTCGACGAACTCGGGCAGGAGGTTCGTGATCACGTCGAACTCGCCGGCGACGAGGCCGGAAAGACGGGTGCCCGACTCGCCGACGAAGCGGTAGGTCACCTTGTCGATGGCCGGCGCGCCGCCCCAGTAGTCGGGATTGGCGACGAGCACGATGTCCTGGCCACGGTTGAAGGCCTCGAGCTTGTAGGGCCCGGTGCCGACCGGCAGTTCGCCGAATTTCGGATCCTTCGAGTATTCCGTCGGCACCATCTTCATCCAGTACATGCGCGACGGCAGGATCGGGTCCGGCCCGGTCGTCGTGATGTGGACGGTGAGGTCATCGACCTTCTTGGCGCCGGTGAGGCCGCCGAAATAGGCGAGCTGCTCGGACTTGAGCGCCGGATCGAGGATGCGGGTCACGCTGGCCACGACGGAGTCGGCGTTGAAGGGCTCTCCATTGGTGAAGGTGATGTCCGGCCGGAGCTTGAACTGCCAGGTCGTGTCGTCGACCTTGGTCGGCGGTTCGGCCGCCAGACCCGGCACCAGCGTTCCGTCGGCCTCGCGGGCCATCAGGGTCTCGTAGATATTGTCGTTCACCGCGCGCTCGCCACCGTCGTCGCGGGCCTGCGGATCGAGCGTCGATGGCTCCGATCCGATGGCGATCACGATCTCCCCGGCGGCGAAAGCGGTCATTGGCAACGCGGCGGCGGCCAAGAGCACCGCGCCGGTCAAGAGGCCTTTCAGCGATTTCATCTATCCGCTCCCACACTCGAAAAAAGAAAGGTTCCGCGCAGTAGCATACTGCGCGAGATGGTGCGGATCACATTGCGTTCCCCCAGCGTGAAGATTGGAACGCCTGCAAGGAACTGTCAAGTCGTCAGTATACAAACCAATCTTCCCTGCACCATCGCCTGCCCACCTTAGCAAGAGCCGGGCCCTTCCCCAAGGCAGTCGCCGTGGCCTGGGTTGATGCCCGTAATCCGCGAGAAAACGCCAAACTTGATCAGTCGCGCGCCATGGGCTGCGGTAAAATCGGGCGTCAGGGCGAGTGCTCGATTTTTTGGCTTTTCAAGCATGCCTGTATACCTCATACTGAATACCGTCGGATCCAGCGTTCCCCCAAGTTCGCCATGATGCCCGGCATGACCCGCGCCCTCCGTCCCGTGACAGAGCGGCGAGGTGGTCGATTGTCCCGGCCATTCCAGGCTGCAGCCGCGCGTTCGCCGCCCGGAATGTCAGGCGGATTCGCCGCGGGCGGCGCGGAGCGGCGCCCTGCCGTAGTGGTTGTTGGCCTCAAGCAGCCGCATCAGGGTCGCGAGAAACGCGTCGCGCTCCTCTTCCTCCAGCACCGACAGCAGCCGCTGCTGCGCCCGCGCCATGAACGGGTGCATGCGCTCGACCATGTCCTCTCCGGCGGGCGTCAGGCGGGCGAGGACCATACGACGGTCCTCCACGCTCCGTTTGCGCCGTATCATCCCCGCCTGCTCCAGGCGGCGGAGCACATCGGCCACGTTGGTGCGGTCGATGCCGAGCGCGTTGGCGAGCGTCACCTGGTCGGCCTCCGGGCTGGTCGAGAGAATAGTGAGGAGACCGTACTGCACCGGAGTTATCCCAAACTCGGCGCATTCCTCGAAGAACAGCGCGTAGTGGATCTGGTGAAGGCGGCGGATCAGGTAGCCGGGCCGACGCCAGAGCGGCAGGCGGTCGGCCAGCGCCTTCAGCGCCGGCCTGGGGCCGACCTCGCTCGGCTCCGCCTCCGCCGCCTCGGCGGCCGGCACGCCCGCTTTCCGACTGGTCCCTCTTGCCATCCCGCATCCTCCGCCCCGCCGGACCCGGCGCGACGCGAAGCGCATCGTCTGCCGAGGCCGTCAGCATACATCCTGTTGCGCCCCGACCGGCAACTGACAAGGACGGATTTGTCGCGCCGTACGAAAGGCGGTACACTGACGATCGTACCCCAGCGTTCACCGAGGAGAGACCGAACCATGGCCCAGGAACCGCTCGCCAAGAAGGGCAACTTCCTCCACATCTACGACTTCATCGTCGAGAAGGGGCGCGAGGACGAATTCATCCGCCTGTTCGAGGAATTCGACTATTCCGACGGCAATCCGATGCACAAGTCGTCGGCGCAGGTGAAGGACGGGGTGCTCTGCCGCGATACCGAGAACCCGCAGCGCTTCTTCCTGATCGCCGAGTGGGCCGACATCGTCGAGCATGCCCGCATCCGGAAGATCCTCGCCGAGGAGATCAAGCCGGCCTTCGTCGGGCTGATCGAGGGGCGCAAATTCGTGCCGAAATATGTCGAGGTGGTCTCCTCGACGCCGGAGGAAATCCTCAACGCCGCCCAGAAATAGCCGGCTCCCGCGATGCGCACGCTCTACACCTTCTTCCGGTCCTCGACCTCGTACCGCCTGCGCATCGCCCTCTCGCTGAAGGGCCTCGACTGGGAGCAGCGCTATATCAGCCTGCCGAAGATGGAGCATCGCGAGCAGGCCTTCCTCGACGTCAACCCGCAAGGGCTGGTGCCGGCGCTGGTCGATGACGGGCATGTGCTCGCCCAGAGCCTCGCGATCATCGAGTATCTCGACGAGGCCTATCCCGAGCCGCCCTTCCTGCCCACGGACATCTTCGAGCGGGCCTATGTGCGGCGGCTCAGCCAGATCATCGGCTGCGACATCCACCCGCTCAACAATGTCCGGGTGCTCAAGTGGCTGAAGGCCAACGTCCCCGGCGACGCGGGCATCGCCGACCGCTGGTACGCCCACTGGATTGGCGAAGGCTTTGCCGGCTTCGAGGCCTGCCTCCTCCAGGAGGGCCGCCACGGGACCTACTGCCTCGGCGACGCCCTCACCATGGCCGACATCTGCCTGGCGCCGCAGGTCGCGAATGCCCGGCGCTTCAACTGCGACGTCTCGGCGTTTCCGGTGACGGTCGCCATTGCCGACCGCGTGGCGGAGCTGCCCGCCGTCAGGCGCGTCGCGCCGGACACGCAGGCGGACAGATTTTGAGACGCGCGGCGCGATCCCATAGGCTCGAACGGTAGGCGGCGCAGTCTATTGCGCCCTGCCAGTCAATGGCTGCAGGCGTGTCATGCGGCCGCGCTCGAAGCCATAACTTCCCAACAAACTCGCGCTTCGCGCAGTGCCTCGTCTGTCTCCGAGTTCTTGTCTTCAAGGACCTTTTCGACGAATCCTGGGCCATGCAACCGATACTGCGGCAGGAGTTCAGGAGAAGGCGCGCCGCTCATATGCTTCACGACCCGGTTGGCTGAGGTTCAATGCGCTTGAGTCCCTTGGTGATTTCGCGGGCGCGGGTACGCACTTGCGCTGCGTCGTAGGCAGCCTGAAGACGCAGCCAAGCCTCGGCGCTGCTTCCAATCACCGTTTCCAGCCGTAGCGCCAGTTCGGGGGAAATGTTGCTCTCCTCGGCAACGACGCGGTGCAGTTGCGCCCGGCTTATGCGTAGCGCGGTTGCGGCCCCGGCGACCGAGAGATTCAATTCATCCATGGCGCCCTTTACGAGCCGACCGGGATGAGGGGGTGCCTTCATCGGCATGGTTGCCTCCTTCAATGGTAGTCTACAAAATCAACGTCTTCGGCTTCGCCGTCGACGAAGCGGAACACAATTCTCCAGTTGGCCCGAACCGTCACAGCCCACTGACCTTTTCGATCGCCCTTCAGTTCGTGCAAGCGGAACTGGGGCAGGTTCATGTCCTGAACGTCAGCCGCAACGTCGAGCAAACCGAGGATTTCCTCTATGCGCGGCACAAGTTCCGGCGGCAGCTTGCTGCGGTCCCCACGTTCGTAGAGGCGCTTCAACCCCTTATGCCGGAATGAGCCGATCATCTTGTTGAAGAAGTATCATGTCGCGCGACATGCGACAAGATGACTTGGGGACAATGAATCAGACTGTTCCGCAAGGCGGAATATCCGGACTTGATCCGGGGGTATTCCGCCGTTTACGGGAACCGTTGCTCGTCGGAACAAATCGGAGAGCGAGAATGAAGCGCGATGCGGCTTCGCGGATCCGCCCCACCTCCCGTCCAACCCGATCGACGCCCAGTCAACCCGATTTGGTCGCGATAACGGCGACGCTGCCGCCGAAGTGGCGGATGCGAAGGAACGATGAAATCGCATCGTCCAGAGTCTGAAGCCGCAATCCGCTTCGCACCCCCACGCTGAGGCCGAATTTCGACAGGACGATGAGGGGGTATCGCAAAATTGCCCCGTGATGGGAAATGCGCGCGTTGGCGAAGGCTCCTGACATCGGAGCAACGCGTTCCGGTGTGAGGGGTCGGCAGTAGGAGTTTGCCTCGCGCTTGCCGAAGACGCGTATCCCGAGATCGTAAATCGGCGTCTTCCAGGGCTCGACTGCCGCAAAGCGACCGCCGGGCTTGAGCACCCGCGCGACCTCGGGAAGCGCCATGTCCGTGACCATGTGATGCAGGCATCCGCCGGCGTAGATGCCGTCAAAGCTCCCGTCGGGAAACGGAAGCTGCTCGGCAACGCCGGCGACGGTGTGAAGGCGGTCGGCGACACCAACCCGCCTGGCCACGACTTGAGCATGGTGCGCTTCGCCGATCATCGGCGACAGGTTCCAGGCCTCCGCCGCGCCAGCGAGAAGAAACGCTATGGCATGTCCGCCTTTGCCGCCAAGTTGCAGGAACCGGCCGCCCTCAAGCGGTGTCATATGCCGATAGGCATCCTGCTGCGCGACACAATCGAAGACCGCACTGAGCCAGAGACCCGGAGGATCGGGAAACGCGCCTTTGCCGAACCCGGAGCTTCCGGCGATCTTTTCGAGCCTCCCGCCCTCGCCGACTTCCGTCGCCTCGGCGTTGTAGAACTCCATCTCGTCATAGGCTTCGGCGTAGCGGGGGTCGGTCAGATCGAAGTCTCTTTGTCCGCCGGCCGAGCCCAGCATCTCCGGAACCAGCGTGACCGGGGTGCCGTCGACAATGGGGTAGGCGATGAGATCGTCCTGACGAAGGAGCACTTCCGCGGTGACGCCGACAGGTGCTACCGCCGGCCTGCCGCTTGCCGTCGACCCTGGCCGGCGGAGCGGGACCAGGGTCGAGCCGACCGCCGCCTCGGCGTCTTCACGGCTGCAACGACGGAGCGGAGCGCCGGAGTCCGGGCAGATGAGCGCGATGCTCTCCATGCCTTGTGAAGTTCCCGTTTCCATCGCCCGATCATTCGGCCGGAACGATCCACCATAGCTCACCGACCGCGTGCTGCAACGCGTGAAGGCCTTGCCGAGAACAGCCACGAACTGAACCCGCGGATCGTCGTCCGAGCGCCGACTCCGTCCTAATCCGCCGCGAGCAGCGCCTCGATCAGTTTGACGGTGGCCGCGGCCCGCACCGGGTTGGGGTAGGCGCGGTTGGCGAGGATCACGACGCCGATCTTCTCGCTCGGCACGAGCGCGACATAGGTGCCGAAGCCGCTGGTCGAGCCGGTCTTGTTCCAGAACATCGCGCCTTCGGGCTCGGCCGGCGGGGTGCGCGGGGTCATGGGCTGGCGCTTCAGCGCCATGTCGAGGTGGTTTCCCGCTTCGAGTGCCGATGGATCCACGGGCCAGGCGTAGCCCTCCCAGATCATCGCCTGGGCGTAGTGGGCGGTGTCGGCATAGGCGGTGCGGGTGCGGGCGAGGGCCGCGGCGAGGCCGGGGTCGATGTCCGCCACCCCCAGCGACGCGGCGAGGAAGCGGGTCATGTCGACAATGTTCGACCGGATGCCATAGGCCTCCTCGACGAGAAAGCCGGGGTTCATCCGCGTCGGGCGGCCATCCCGGTTGGTGCCCATGGCGTAGTCGTCCATCCGGTCCTCGGGGACGCGGACGAAGGTGTCGGTGAGGCCGAGCGCGGGGAAGAGTCCGGCCTCCATCGCCTCGGCGTAGGACGTGCCCAGGCGGTCGGCGACGATGGCGCCGAGGAGGCCGATGCTGAGATTGGAGTAGGAGCGGGTGCGCTCCGGCGGCACGGCCGGCTTCCACCGGGCGAGCCAGGCGTCGAGCTTCGCGCGCGTCGTTACGCCCTCCGGAACATGGAGCGGCATGCCGCCGGTCGAATGGGTCGCGAGGCTCGCGAGCGTGAGGGCGCCGAAGGGCGTTCCCTCGAGTTCGGGAATAGATGCGGCGACCGGCTCGTCGAGGGCGAGGACGCCGTCGCCCTCCGCCTCCGCCGCGAGCGTCACGGTGAAGAGCTTGCTGACCGAACCGAGCTCGAACAGCGTGTCCGTCGTCACCGGCGTGCCGCTCCTGGCGTTCGCGAGGCCGGTGGTGAACACGTATGTCTCGCCGTCGATCACGACGCCGACGGCGAGGCCGGGGACTTTGTATTCGGCCATGATCGGCGCGAGGATGCCGGCGGCGATGCGCTCGAACGCCGCCTGGTCCAGCGCCATCGCCGGCAGGGTCATCGCCACCGTCGCGGCGGCAAACAGGGCAACCCGGTTCATGGCACACACTTCCTCGGCTCGATGCGAGCGGGGCTCGCCGCGCCGGAATCTCACGCCCGCGACGTCTCCGCAACCCCGGCCGCTTGCGGCCCTACTGTCCCGGCATCGTCAGGATCAGCGGTCCGTGGCGGGTGGCGACGACGGTGTGCTCGTACTGGACCGTGGGCGCCATTGGCTGGCTGTAGAGGGTCCAGGGGTCGTCGCCGTCCTCGGCGAACTCGGCGCCCAGGGACAGGAAGGGCTCGATGGTGAACACCACGCCGTCCGCCATGACCCGGCGCTCGGAGGCGTCGGGCCAGGTGGCGATTTCCTTCGGCTCTTCATGGAGCGCCAGGCCCACGCCGTGGCTGGCGAGATTGCGCACCAGCGTGTAGCCGTTCTTCCGCGCGAAGGCGCCGACGGCCCAGCCGATGCCCGCAAGCGGCTTGCCGGCGCCGACCTGGCGCAATCCCGTCCACAGCGCCCGGCGTCCGTCGCGGCAGAGACGCTCGACCGCGCGCGGCGCCGGCGGCACGGCGAACGACGCCCCGGTATCGGAAAAATAGCGGTCCTTCTCCGCGGAGACGTCGATATTGATGAGGTCGCCCGGCTTGATCCTGCGGTCGCCCGGAATGCCGTGCGCGATCTCCTCGTTGACGCTGATACAGGTCGCTCCGGGAAAGGCGTAGAGCATCTCCGGAGCCGGGCGGGCCCCGGCGGCCTCCATGAATGCCCGACCGACGCGATCGAGCTCGCGCGTCGTCATGCCGGGCTCGATGGACTTGCGCATCGCCTCCAGCGTGTCGGCGACGATGCGCCCGATCTGCTTCAATGCCATCAGGTCGTCGTCGCCCGACACCGTCATGCCGTTTCCCTTCGCCAAGCCGCCCGCCCGCGTGCCCCAGCCTTACCCCGCCGCGCGCTTCTGCTCCAGCGACTGCCTGTCGTAGCCGGCGACCTTCTTGTAGCGGCTGGTGATCGCCATCATCTCGTCGGCGCTCATCACGTCCTCGATGCGGTCGAACGGCTTGTCGCCGGTGCGGAGCCACACTTCGCGGAGGATGGCGTCGGGCGGCGTCGTGCGGTTGGTGCGGACCACCTCGGCGGTGGCGCCGACGCGGACCGCGTCATAGGCGGCGAGCGCACGGGGCACGTCGTTGTCCGTGGCGAGGCTGTCGGCGAGCGCGCGCGCGTCGAGGATCGCCTGGCCGGCGCCGTTCGATCCCCGTGGATACATCGGGTGCGCCGCGTCGCCGAGGAGCGTGATGCGGCCAAAACTCCAGCGATCGAGCGGATCCTTGTCGACCATCGGATATTCGAGGATCTCGTCGGCCGCACGGATCATCGCCGGCACGTCGAGGAAGTCGAAATGCCAGTCCTCGAAATAGTGGATGAAGTCCTCGAGACGGCCGCGCTTGTTCCAGTCCTGGCGCTCGTGGTCGGGGGTCTCGACCTCGGCGACCCAGTTGATGAGCTGGCTGCCCTTGCCGTCGACATCGTTGCGGATCGGGTAGATGACCATCTTGCCGTGGGCGAGCCAGCCGGCGCGCATGTAGCTCTGGCCGGTAAGGTAGGGCTTCCACACCGTCACGCCGCGCCACATATTGACGCCGGAATAGATCGGGCCGCCGTCGCCGGGGTGGAGCGTCTTCCGCACCAGCGAATGGATGCCGTCGGCGCCGACGATCGCGGCGCCCGCGACCTTCTCCTCGCGGCCGTCGGCGAGGACGAAGGTTGCGGTCGCGCCGTTCGCGTCCTGCTCGACGGCGATGCATTTGTGTCCGGTCACCACACGGTCGGCCCCCGCCTCCGCGATGAAGGCCTCGTAGAGCACCTGCTGCAGGTCGCCCCGGTGAATCTGGAACTGCGGCCAGGGGTAGCCGGCATAGGTCCCGACCGGCTCTTGGTATACGAACTGGCCGAATCGGTTGAAGAAGCACGACTCCTTCGCCACCACGGCGATCCGCTCCAGTGCCGCCTGGAGGCCCAGTTCGGTCAGCTCCTTGCTCGCGTGAGGCAGGATGCTGATGCCGACGCCGATCGGCCTAATCTCAGGCGCTGCCTCGAAAATCCGGACCGGGATGCCGCGCCGATGCGCCATCAGGCCAAGGGTCAGGCCGCCGATGCCGGCGCCGATGACGAGAATATCCATCTGGCACGTTTCCCGCTTCTGAGATTGGCGCTATTTGGAACCTGTATACTTTCCATGTCAAGAAAGGCGGTATACTGATAAATCGCCTTCTGGCTGGGCAGCATTCTGGGAAGGGGGAATAGCATGACCGAAGGACCGAAACGCGTGGTGGTGATCACCGGCGCAGGCAGCGGCATCGGCGCGGCGGTGGCGCGAACGAGCGCCGGGGCCGACGCCGCCCTCGTCCTCCACACGCGCAAGAACGAAGCCGGCCTCGCGGCGGTGGCCGCCGAGTGCCGGGCCAGGGGGTCCGAGGTCGAGACCTTCCTCGGCGATCTCGCCAATCCCGACGTGCCCGAGGCGCTGATCGCGCGAGCCCGGGAGCGGTTCGGACGGGTTGACCAGATCGTCAGCAATGCCGGCCAGGCCGCGCGCTCGACCTTCGGCGTGCTGACGCCGGACGAGCTCGCCGCCGCCTTCGCCTCGATGCCGGTCGCGTTCCTGCGCATGGTCAATGCCGGGCTCGGCGACCTCATGGCTTCGAGCTGCGGCCGTGTGGTGGTGGTGAGCTCGTTCGTCGCTCACGGCTACGGCACCGGCGACCTCTATTTTCCGGCGACCTCCGCCGCCAAGGCCGCGCTCGAGGCGCTGGCCAAGGCGCTCGCCATCCAGCTCGCCCGGATGGGCGTCACCGTCAACATCGTGGTGCCGGGCTTCACCAAGAAGGACCAGGGCATCCATGCCGCGGCGCCCTCCGAGGCGCTGATCCGCGCGGCGGCGATAACCCCCACCGGCCGGCTCACCGAGCCGCTGGACATTGCCGCGGCCATCGCGTTCCTCCTCTCCGACGGTGCCGCACAGATCACCGGACAGACCATCCACGTCGACGGCGGGCTGCTCCTGCCCTGACCGGCTGCTTCCCTTCCAGAGCTGCGCCATGAAGATCCGCGGGTTCTCCTTCGACGGCTTCCTGCTCGCGCTGGTGGCCGTCGTCGCGGCGGCCGTGCTCGTGCCCCAGCTCGGCGCGACCGGCGGCCCGCTCCACTTCGACCAGGTCGCGACCTACGGCATCGGCGTCGTCTTCTTCCTCTACGGGCTCACGCTCGCGCCGGACAAGCTGAAGCAGGGCGCCGCCCACTGGCGGCTTCATCTCACCGTCCAGCTCGCCACGTTCGTGCTTTTTCCCATCGTCGTCTTCGTTCTGCTCCTGCCGCTCCGCTCGGAGATGCATCCGGCGCTCGCCACCGGCTTCCTCTATCTCGCCGCCCTGCCCTCGACCGTCTCCTCCTCGGTCGCGCTGACCTCGCTCGCGCGCGGCAACGTGCCGATCGCCATCTTCAATGCGACGCTGTCGAGCATCATCGGCGTCTTCGCGACGCCGGTGCTGATGGCGTGGTTCGCCGCCACCACCGGCGAGCCGCTGCCGCTCCTGCCGGTGATCACCAAGATCTGCCTGCTCGTGCTTCTCCCCATGGCGATCGGCCAGATCGCCCGGATCTGGCTGAAGGGCTGGGCCGCCCGAAACATCAAGACGATCCGACTCGCCGACCGCGCCGTGATCCTCGCCATCGTCTTCAACGCCTTTTCCGATTCGGTGATCGGCGGCGTCTGGGAGGGGCCGGACGCGGTCATGCTCGCGACCATGGCGATCGGCGTGGTGGTGATATTCGTCGCGGTCTATCTGATCCTGAAGCTCGTCTGCCGCGCCCTCAGGTTCGACATACCCGACACCATTGCCTGCCTGTTCTGCGGGTCGGTGAAGTCGCTCGCCACCGGTGTGCCGCTGGCGCGGCTGATGTTCGGAACCGATCCCATGCTCGGCCTGATCATCGCGCCGATCATGCTCTACCACGTGTTCCAGCTCGTGGTGCTCGGCGTCCTCGCCAACCGCTACGCCCGGCGCACGAGCGACTGAGGCGCGGTCAGAAGCGATCCGCCCGAAACGGCGCGGGATCGACGAACGGCTCTCCGCCGGTCATCATCTCGGCGAGGAGACGGCCGGTCGGCGGGCCGAGGGTGAAGCCGTTGTGCTGGTGGCCGAAGGCGAGCCACAGGCCCTTGTGGCGCGGCGCCGGGCCGATCACCGGCAGCATGTCGGGAAGGCAGGGCCGCGACCCCATCCAGGGTTCCGCCTCGCGACGTGCGGCGAGCGGGAACAATTCCTTCGCGTCCTTCTCGGCGATGTCGAGCTGCAGCGGCGACTTCGGCGCGTCACGAGCGGCAAACTCCGAGCCGGAGGTGAGCCGTATGCCCTTCTCCATCGGCGTGATGACGTAGCCGCGCTCCTCGTCGAGGATCGGCCGCGTGAGAGTCGCATTGCCCTCTGCCGCGTAGTGCTTGTGGTAGCCGCGCTTGACCGCGAGGGGGATGCGGTAGCCGAGCGGGTGGAGCACATCCGCCGCCCAGGGGCCCAAGGCCACGACCGCCTCGCGGGCCGTGATCGGCCCGTCGACGCCGTCGACGCTCCAGCCGTCGGCGACGGCCCGTAACGTGCGGGCGTCACCGGTGACGAAAAGCGCTTGCAGTCGCGGCAACAATGCCGCCGCCGCCTTCACGACGCCGCCGGGATCCGACACCGAACGGAGGTCGGTCCACAGCGTCGCTCCGGCAAAGACCGGGCGGAGATGCGGCTCGGCCGCCTGCGCCTCTCCGGCACTCATCGCGACGGCATTGATGCCGTACCGACGGGCGAGATCGAGCTGGCGCTTGGCGGCGTCGAAACCACCGTCGGACCGGTAGACCTTCATCCAGCCGCCATCGCGATAGAGGTGCTCGGCGCCGCTCATCTCGGCGAGCCGGCGATGCTCCTCGACCGAGGCGGCGGTCATCGGCGCGAGGCGCTCGGCCGAGGCCATCATCCGCGACGGCTCCGATGCGCGCCAATAGGCGAAGAGCCACGGCGCCAGGCCGGGCAGCGCCGACGCCTGGTAGCGGGCCCCCGGATATTGCTGCCGCACCACCTTGCCGAAGGCTGCGGCCGAGCGCGGGAAGGCCATCGGCGTCACGCCGGAGCGACCGACCACGCCGCTATTGCCGTAGGAGGTCTCCTCCCCGGGGTCGCGGCGGTCGACCAGGACGACCTTCCGGCCGCGGAGCGCAAGCTGCACCGCAACGGACACGCCGACAATGCCGGCGCCGAGGACGAGGACATCCGCATTCATGGCGATACGTCCGTCGCGCGGTCGCGAAGGGATCGCAGCGTCAATTCGACGGTTCCGCTGCTGCCGCGAGACGCCGCGGCACCACGAGGCGCTGGCCCGCAGCAAGCGGCGCCTCGGCTGCGACCTTGTTGATTCCCGCCACGGCCCACGCCGGGACGCCGAACTGCGCCGCCACCGTCGCGGCGGTCTCGCCGGCCGCGGCCACCACCGGAACGCCCGAATCCCAAAGCTCGAAGGGCGCGTCCCTCGGCAGGGCATACTCGATCGGCACCGCCGACGCGTCCGGTCCGGCCGGAACCGCGACCACCTCCGCGATCTTGGCGACGACCGCGTCCTGGAGGCCCTCCATTCCAGGCATGTAGATGTGCCAGATGTCCGAATAGTCCTTGAGGTCGACGCTGGCGAAGTGTCCGTCGAAATCGGGGGCAGGGATCGGAGCGCCGCCGCCGAAAGTGTGCTCGGAGCTGAAGATGTTGACGAAGCGGAGCACATTGGCGGGAACGCGGTTGGCAATCCGCGTCGGGTCGAGCGTGACGATCAGGTCGACCGGAATGCTGGCGCGTTTCAGCGAAAGGGCGAAGCGGATCGCCGAATCACCGCCCGCGGAATGGCCGATGGCTATGATCCGCGGCTTCACGGCATCTGCGCGGTAGCGCTTCGCGACGTCCTTGGCGGGCCGTATCCAACTGGTGTAGTTGAAGACCTGCACCTCAAAGCCGCGCGCCTCGATCTTCTGCGCGAGGTTGTCCATCTCCTTCGAGAAGATCTTCCCGCCCATCGCCCGGAAGACATAGACGAGCGCGGCCGGCTTGCCGGCGGCGGTCTCTGCCTCAGGCGATTGCGCCGGCGCGGCACCGGAAGCCAGCGCGACCAGCAGCGCCAAGAGGAGCGACAGGGCATGGCCCCGAATCCCGAAGGCGGAACCAGGGCCCGGCTGGCCGTCGACGCGCGCAAAACCCAATGTCCACCTGCCTGACCACGCCTTGCGCACCTTGCGCGATCGATCCATAGCCGCGAAGGGCGGGGATGATCAATACCGGACCAAGATCGCTGATGTCGGCAAATCCGCGGCTCGGGAATCGGCCCGCCACACCGGCTCGGGCGGCACGTCAGACGATACGGAAATCAGTTTCGAGCAGGCTGCCGCCGTCGATCCTGACAAAGGCAACGGCGTCGATACTCGAACCGCCGTTCGCATCGAAGTAGACCGTGCCGATGTCATCGCCCGAATCGTCGAAGAGGAAGATGCCTTCGTTGCCGCCATCGACATAGCCGTCGATGTCGGCGAGTCGGACAAGCGACGCCGCCGATCCCTTGACCAAGCCGCCGCCAAAACCCTTCGCCGATATCTCCAGCCGGTCGATGCCCGACGCGAAGTCGGTGATGGTATCGAAGCCGTCGCCCGGCGACTTGAAGATGAAGGTGTCCTTTCCTCCCCCGCCCGTGAGGGTATCGTCGCCCGCCTGGCCGAACAGCCGGTCCCGACCACTGCCGCCGATCAGCGTATCGTCGCCCGGACCGCCATAGAGCTTGTCGGCGCCGCTGCCGCCATCGAGCGTGTCGTCGCCGCCCTTGCCCTTGATCGTGTCGTCGCCCTTGAACCCCTTGATGGTGTCGTTCTCCGACCCACCGCCGAGCTTGTCGTTCTTCTTGCCGCCCTCAATCTTGGAGCTCTTCTTGGCGAAGATGAAGTCGGACTTGGTGAGCGCGCCGGTGTTGACGACCTCGAGAATGATTTTCCGTCCGCCGCCCAGGCCCGAAATCTCGGTGTTCGAGCCCGCCTGGACCAGCTTCAGATCCTTGAAGTCAACCGAGAACGCGCGGAGGTCGATCTTGTCGGATTCGGGTCCGGTGGCAAGGAAGTCCTTGATGGTGTCGGTGCCGAACTTGCCCTGAAAGACGAAAGTATCCCTGTCGTCGCCGCCCCACGCGGTGTCGCTTGCGCCATCGCCCTCGAAGTAAAGCGTATCGTTGCCCGCGCCGCCTGCGTACTGGTCGGAGCCCTTCCCGCCCCAGAGGATGTCGTTGCCGTCCTCGCCATAGAGCTCATCGTCTCCGTCGCCGCCGAACAGTTCGTCGTTGCCCGACGGCTTCCCGGAATTGCCGCCATACCCCCCCACCAGAACGTCGTTGCCGTCACCGCCATAGATCGAGTCGTCGGCGCCGCGTCCCCAGATCTTGTCGTCGCCGAGGCCACCGTCGAGGACGTTGACGACATCGCTTCCGACTATGGTGTCCCCTCCAGCGCTTCCGATCGCATTCTCGATGGAGACAAGCACATCCACGCCCGTGCTGGCGCCGTTCGCCAACCCTACGGAGCTCGAAGCGCTCGCAAGCCCACCGGCGAGCATGAGCGCCGCAAAGGTGTTCGGCTCGCCGGAGATCGCCTGGCCGGACCGGTTCTCGGCGGTGAGGTCGATCTTGAGACCGCCCGTGGTGGCGGAGTAGTCGACCGTGTCGGTCCCGGACCCGCCGTCATAAACGTCATTGCCGTCGAGGCTCGACGCAAGGAAGCTGTCATTCCCTGCCCTGCCGCGAAGGACATCGACGCCGGCGCCGCCGGAAAGCGTGTCGTTGCCATCCCCCCCGTCAATCGTGTCGTTTCCGGAAAGACCCGAAACGGTATCGTTGCCCGCCCCGGCGTTGATGGTGTCCGCCCCGCTCGACCCGGTGATGGTGTCGCCGTGGGCGCTGCCAATGATCGTGAACCCCTCGCTCTGGACCCCGAGGTTGATCGTCACCCCGGCCGCGGCCAGCGCCGCCGTCACGATCTCGACATTGACGAGGTCGGCATTCGCCGCCGCGTTCAGCGCCGCGGAGGTCGCCGCGAGCCGCAGCGTGTCGATCCCGGTGCCGCCGTCGACCTTGTCCGCCCCGACGAAGCCGACGATCGTGTCGTTGCCCGCCCCGGCGTTGATGGTGTCCGCCCCGCTCGACCCGGTGATGGTGTCGCCGTGGGCGCTGCCAATGATCGTGAACCCCTCGCTCTGGGCCCCGAGGTTGATCGTCACCCCGGCCGCGGCCAGCGCCGCCGTCACGATCTCGACATTGACGAGGTCGGCATTCGCCGCCGCGTTCAGCGCCGCGGAGGTCGCCGCGAGCCGCAGCGTG
>JALHRF010000052.1 GCA_022841545.1 Bauldia sp.
CGCCTTCATCGCCGTCGCCAGGAAGATGCTCATCCTCGCAAATACCCTCATCGCCAAAGATCGAACATGGCAACCAAATGCCCCCGTCGCACCTTGACACCAAATACAGATGCTCACCAGGCTTCGCATCGATCGCAAGCGATCGTGCTGCGCCATCCTCTCCCGACGGGAGAGGATGGCCTTCCTGTTCCGTAGTGCATCCTCAATGCAGTCGGCATGAGATGGTGGCGTCAGGCTCGAACCAGAATCGGCCCAGGCGCTACGCTTCGCCGACGGTCTCGAACAGGACGCCTTCGAGCGCCTCGGCGGCATCCTTGCCGGCCCAGACGACGAACTGGAAGGCCTGGAAGTAGCGCTCGCAGGCCTCGATCGCGGTCACCAGAAGCCGCTCGACCTGATGGGTATTGGGCTCGGCGCCGCCCGAGAGCAGCAGCGCCTGGCGGAACATCACCACGCCCTCGGCGCTCCACAGGTCGAAATGGCCGATCCAGAGCTGTTCGTTGACCGAGGTGATCAGCCGCATGACCTCGAATTTCCGGGTCTCGGGAACCTTGAGGTCGAAGGCGCAGGCAAGGTGGATCGCCTCGCGATCCTCCATCCAGGAAAACGACACATGGTAATCGGCCCAGCCGCCCGACACCGAGATGGTGATCTCGTCATCGCCGGCGCGTTCGAAGGTCCAGTCATTGAGCGCCGCGATCTGCTCGATCACATCCACCGGGTGCGACTGGCGATCCTGTTCGAAGTCGATAAGCGTCATGCACCGGGCCCTGGACGCAGCCTTAGTCGTGCGACGGATCGGTCCGGCTGGCGAGACGCGATCAGGTGACTCGGATGCGCCAACCCGAATCTCCGTTAAGAATCAGTATATAGGCGTGGAAGGCTAAGGAGCCACCACTCGTTGCAGGCCGATTGTGGTTTTTTCACAGTTCCGTTTCGGACGGTTCGCTTTGCCGGCTCACTCGGTCGCCGGTTTCGCGGTGCGCGGCGCGCGCTTCGGTTTTGCGGGGCTTTCCCCCATCGCCGCGGCGTCGTCATCCACGGGTTTCTGCGCTTTGCCGGTTAAGACGGCGAGTTCGGCCTCGAGTGCCGCTACCCGCTCCGCGAGCCGTTCGTTTTCGGCTCGCGCGCGCGACGCCAGGTCCTTGACCGCGTCGAAATCCTCCCGGCGAACAAGGTCGAGGTCGGTGATCAGGCGGTCCGCCTGGCTCCGGAAAGCGGTCGAGGCCTCGCGCCGCACGCCCTGCGCCACGTTGGCGGCGTCGGTCATCAGGCGGGCCAGTTCGTCGAACAGCCGGTTCGAGGTCTGGGTCATGACGCGGAGTCTCCCTGGCGGCGATGAAGCCGTACGGGGATGACTATGGGGATGACGAGGCGCGCCCGCAAGCCGTCTTGCCGCCCCGGCGGGGCAGTGCGACAAGGGCGGCGCCGTCCTGGGGCGCGGACGGAAGAGAGGCCTGAATGACGCTGTTCGCCATTCCCTTCCCCGTGATCGACCCGGTGCTGGTCGAGATCGGGCCGCTCGCCATCCGCTGGTACGCGCTGGCCTATATCATCGGCATCTTCCTTGGCTGGTGGTACGCCAAGACGCTGGTTCGCAACCAGGCGATCTGGGGGCCGGCCGGCTCGCCCATGAAGCCAGCGGACATCGACGATTTCGTCGTCTGGTGCGCGGCCGGCATCATCCTCGGCGGTCGCGTCGGCTACGTGCTGTTCTACGATTTCCCACGCTTCACCGAGAACCCGCTGGAGATATTTGCGCTGTGGCATGGCGGCATGTCGTTCCACGGCGGCTTCCTCGGCACCGTGCTGGCGATGGTGATCTTTGCCCGGGTCCGGAAGATCCCGACCTGGTCGCTGATCGACGTCATCGCGCCGTCCGTCACCTTCGGCCTCTTCCTCGGCCGGTGCGCCAACTTCATCAATGGCGAACTGTTCGGCCGCGCCGCCGACGTGCCCTGGGCGATGGTCTTCCCGGGCGGCGGACCGGAGCCGCGGCATCCGAGCCAGCTCTACGAGGCGCTGCTCGAGGGCATCGTCCTCTTCATCGTGCTCCGCATCCTCACCAACCACCTCGGCAAGCTCCGCCAGCCCGGCTTCGTCTCAGGCGCCTTCGCCGCCGGCTACGGGGTTGCCCGGACCTTCGTCGAGTTCTTCCGCGAGCCCGACTTTCACATCGGCTACCTCTCCGGCGGCCTGACCATGGGGATGCTCCTGTCGATCCCGATGATCGTCGCCGGCGTCGCGTTGATGCTCCGGGTGTCACGGCGGAAGCGGGCGGAGACCCCGGCCGGGTGACGCCGCTCGGCGACAGGATCGCGGCGTTGATCGCGGCGAACGGGCCGATCACGGTCGCCGACTACATGGCCCTTTGCCTCGGCGACCCCGACTACGGCTACTACATGACCCGTGAACCGTTCGGCCGCGGCGGCGATTTCGTCACCGCGCCGGAGGTCAGCCAGGTCTTCGGCGAACTGATCGGCCTCTGGGCGGTGGCGACGTGGCAGGCGATGGCGTCGCCGCCGTCCTTTGCCCTGGCCGAGCTTGGCCCCGGCCGCGGCACGCTGATGGCGGACCTTCTGCGCGCGGCGCGCGTCCGTCCGGCTTTTCTTGATGCGGCGCGCGTTCATCTCGTCGAGACCAGCCCGCGGCTCCGGGCCCTGCAGGACGCAACGCTTTCGGGCGTCGAGGTCACATGGCACGCGGATGTCGCGGGGCTGCCGCCAGGACCGCTTATCGCCGTCGCCAACGAATTCTTCGACGCGCTCCCGATCCGCCAGTATGTACGAACCGCGACCGGCTGGGCGGAGCGTATGGTCGGGCTGGACGAGACGGGGGGGCTCGCGTTCGGGCTGAGGGATGTTTCCCGACCCGTCGGTACCGGCCCCGGATTTGGCGGACTGCCCTCTCCCCCGCTCGTTCCCGCGCAAGCGGGAACCCAGCTCTTGCAGGGCAACGCCCTTCACAGTCTGGGTCCCCGCTCACGCGGGGACGAGCGGTTGGGGGAAACGGATCGTTCAAGCGGAGACGGAGACCCGGGTCCTAAGTCACCTGTCCTCGAAGTCTGCCCCGCCGCCACCGCCATCGTCTCATCGCTTGCCGTCCGGATCGCCGCCGAGGGCGGCGCGGCGCTGGTCATCGACTACGGCTTCGAGGGTCCCGCCTTTGGCGACACGCTGCAGGCGGTGCGCGGCCATGCCCACACAGACTCGCTCGCCGAACCGGGCGAGGCGGACCTCACCGCCCATGTCGATTTCGCCGCGCTCGCCCGCGCCGGCGCCGAGGCCGGCGCGCGGCCCCGCCCGCTGATCGCGCAGGGCGATTTCCTCCGCCGCCTCGGCATCGCCGCGCGCGCGGGCCGGCTCGCCGCCGGCAAGGACGAGGCCACGCAGATGGCAATCGCCGCATCGGTCACCCGGCTGACCGCGCCGGACGCGATGGGCGAACTCTTCAAGGTGCTTGCCCTTTCGCATTCCGGCCTTGCGCTTCCCGCCTTCGATGGGGATGCTTGAGGTCAACGGGGAAGGGGCATCGCATGCTGAGATCGGGAACGGTGGCGTGGAGCGGCGAGACGATCAAGCCGAGGCCGCTCACCCATGGCTTGCTGGAGGCGCTGCCCGGCATCCGCCACGCCTTCTTCACCCGCGCCGGCGGCGTCTCCTCCGGCATCTACACGAGCCTCAATTGCGGCGTCGGCTCGAAAGACGACAAGGGCTTCGTGTTCAAGAACCGGGCGCGGGCGGCCCGCACCCTCGGGATCGGTCCCGACCGGCTGGCGACGCCCTACCAGGTGCACGGCGACGTCGCCGTTGTGGTCGACAAGGTGTGGGAGACCGGGCAGGGCCCAAAGGCCGATGCAGTGGTGACCAACAAGCGCGGTGTTGCCGTCGGCGTCGGTACCGCCGATTGCGGGCCGATCCTCTTCGCCGATTCGACCGCCCATGTCGTCGCCGCCGCCCACGCCGGATGGCGCGGAGCGCTCGGCGGCATCCTCGAATCGACCATCCGCACCATGGAGGAACTCGGCGCGACGCGGAGCCGGATCGTCGCCGTCATCGGGCCGATGATCAGCCAGCGGAACTACGAGGTCGGCGCGGAACTGATGGAGGCCTTCGTCGGGGCGAGCCCGGCGAACAGCGCCTTCTTCCTGCCGGCGACCCGGCCGGGCCACTTCTTCTTCGATCTCCCCGGCTATATCAACACGCGCCTCCGCCAGGCCGGCGTGCTGTCGGCGGATCTCGGCCTCTGCACCTATGCCGACGAGGAGCGCTTCTTCTCCTACCGGCGCGCCACGCATCGCGGCGAGGCCGACTACGGCCGCCTCCTGTCTGCAATCGTGCTGGACTAGCTGTGAGCTTTCACTGGGGCGCCTCCGAGCCTCCGGGGCCGGGTTTCGCGGCGCGTAGCGATTCCAGCAGCAAGGTGAACGCCGCGACGGCGCGCCGTGTGGTCGACTCGGGGTCCGGGGCGTTGGCGATCCAGAGCGACGCCGAGAGCATCGCTCCGTTGAGCAGCCGGGCCGCCGCCTCGGCGTCGAGGGCGGGCAGCACACCCTCGTCGGCGAAGCGCTGCAGGTTGGCCGTCAGCGACCGGATGCACGCGGTCTGGTTCGGCCAGGCCGACGGGTCGCCGAGCACCGCCGGACCGTCGAGGAGCATGATGCGCTGGATCTCGGGCTCCAGCGCCATCTCGATATAGGCGATGCACTCGCCGACGAAGCCCTGCCAGGGGTTTTCCGCCCGCGCGGACACTTCCGCCAGCCGGTCATTGATCTCCGCGTCGATTTCGGCGATCACCGCCTTGAGAAGCCCTTCCTTGCCCCCGAAGTGATGGTAGAGCGCGCCGCGAGTCAGGCCGGCTTCGGCGGTGAAGTCGTCCATCGATGCCTCCGCGTAACCCGCGGTCCCGAACGCGCGGCGTCCTGCAGCGAGAAGCTTCGCCCGGGTCTCCGCGATCATGTCGCTGCGAGGTCTGTGCGCCATCGTCGTCCTGTTCACATCCGGTGCGTAAAAAGTAATTGACATACGTAACGTATGCAAATAACAGATTGACATACGGCGCGTATGTGAATGGAAGTGGGTCATGGCGAATCCCTATGTCG
The DNA here is from genome assembly GCA_022841545.1 of Bauldia sp. Lineage (GTDB taxonomy): Bacteria > Pseudomonadota > Alphaproteobacteria > Rhizobiales > Kaistiaceae > Bauldia. Next base: position 5,102 of record JALHRF010000052.1, read on the forward strand.
ACATTTTCCGGGTGCCGGGTGCCGCGGCGTTTTCCGCCGCGGGTTTCCTGGCGCGCCTGCCGTTCGCCATGGTGACCGTCGGCATCGTCACCATGCTCAGCCAGACCACGGGCAGCTACGGCCTTGCCGGCGCGGTGGCAGCGACTTTCGCGGTGACCAATTCGCTGGTCTCGCCGGCGGTGTCGCGGTTCGTCGATCGCCACGGCCAGGCGCGTGTCTTGATCCCGGCAACCGCCATTTCCGTAGCGGCCTTCGCCGGCCTCCTCGCCAGCACTCGCCTTGGCGGACCGGAATGGCTGCTTTTCGTCTTTGCGCTGGTCGCCGGGCTGATGCCCAGCATGGCGGCGATGGTCCGCGCCCGCTGGACCGAGATCTACCGCGGTACCCCGAGCCTCCACACCGCCTTCGCCTTCGAGTCGGTGCTCGACGAGGTGACCTACATGGTCGGCTCGGTGGTCTCGATCGGGCTGTCGCTGTCGCTCTTTCCCGAGGCCGGGCCCCTCGCCGCGACCATCATCCTCGCCGTCGGCACGGCGCTGTTCGTTGCCCAGCGGTCGACCGAGCCGCCGGTGCATCCGGTCGCGACGACAGCCGGCGGATCAGCCATCCGCATTCCGTCGGTGCGCACGATCGCGATCACGCTCGGCGCGATCGGCACCATCTTCGGCACCGCGGAGGTCTCGGTCATCGCGTATTCCGAGGCGCTCGGCGACAAGGGCGCCGCGAGCTTCGTCCTGGCCGGCTACGCCTTTGGCTCGCTCCTCGTCGGGGTCGTCTACGGCCTCCTCAGGCTCCGCATGCCGTTGTCGCGCCAGCTCCTGGTCGCGGTGGGGATCGTCACGCTCACCACCATCCCGCCGCTTCTCGTCGACAGCATCCCGGCGCTGGGGTTAGCCCTGTTCCTCGCCGGCGCGGCCATCTCGCCGACCTTCATCGCCGCCTTCGGCCTGATCGAGAGGCTGGTGCCGAGCGCGAGCCTGACCGAGGGCATCACCTGGGGGATGACCGGCATCGGCCTCGGCCTTGCCGTCGGGTCGATCGGGTCCGGCTTCGTGATCGATACCTTCGGTGCGCAGAACGGGTTCTGGATTTCGGTTGCGGCCGGCGTGGTCGCGCTCGCGACCATCACGATCGGCCTCCGCACACTCGAGGCCCCGGCCGCGGGCGACAACGCTGCGGCGGTCGCTTGACGGCCGGCGTCTACTGCTCTTCCTCATAGGACAGATAGCGGATGATCCGCCACTTCCCGTCCGCTTCCTTGCGCAAGACGTCGATGCCGGGCTCGACCGAGGTCACGTTGAGGGGCGTGATGAACAGCGTCCAGGTCAGCCGCACCACGGCGAGGTCGCCTTCGACGATGATCTCGTGGATATCGAGCTCGTAGTGGTACTGCCTCGCCGGATCGCCGAGCGACCTGGTGAGGATATCGCAGCGCGTCGCGTAGTCCGTGTCGCCCTGGCCGCGGACGGTCGACAACAGCTCCTTCGAGAACAGGTCGCACACCCCCTCGACGCGCTTCGCATTGAAGTCTTCCGTCCACTGCTCCAGCCGGGCGCGGATGTCGGCCGCGTCGTCGGCCAGCGACGGACCAGTGGCGGCGAGCATGAGAAGGCACAGTCCCGCGAAGGCAGCCCGCATCGGTTCACCCATGGGCGCGATGATGGTGGATCAGGCCGGCGAGGCGCTCGCGATCGACCTTGCCGCCGATGAAGAGGATGACCACGATGAGCCCGGCGATGGCAAGCGCGGCATCGACCTTGAAGGCGATGGCGATGCCCTCGGGCAGGGAGGCGGCGGTCACCACCAGCGCTGTGTTGAGGCCGAGGCCGATCGAGCCGCCGGCGATCTGCGCCATGTAGATGATCGCGCCGGCAAGGCTCGCCTTCGACTTGTCGATGGCGGTGATCCCGGCCGTCGTCACCGACGCGTAGAACAGCCCGACGCCAACGCCGAGCACCACCATCCCCGGCACGAGGTCGCGGAAGGTCGTCCCGGCGTCGATCAGCGACAGCATGAAGATGCCGACCGCCAGACACAGCGCGCCGGCGCCCACGATCAGCTTCGGTCCGAGCCGGCTGTAGAGCGGACCCGCGACGAAGGAGGTGAGGGCGAAGACGCCCATCATCGGCAGGAGGCCGGCGCCGGCGCCGATCGCGGAATAGCCGAGCTCCTTGGCCATGAACTGCGGCAGGAAGATCAGCGCCGAGAAGAAGATCGCCGAAATGAGCAGCGTCGCAGCGCAGGCCGCCGCGAACTGCCGGTTGCCGAGCACGTCCGCCGGCACCAGCGCCGCCTCGCCCACCCGCCGCTCGATCAGGGCGAAGGCGGCGAGCCCGGCTGCGCCGAGCGCGAACAGGCCGAGGATCAGCGGGTCCGTCCACCCCCGGTCCGAGCCTTCGTCGAGGGCGAGGAGCAGCGAAAGCACGCCGACCGAGAGGGCGGCGATTCCTGCATAGTCGATCTTCTGACCTGTTTGATCCGGCTGGTCCTTGCCCACGACCCTGAAGGTGACCAGCATGGCGAAGGCCGCGATCGGCAGATTGAGGAAGAAGATGAAGCGCCAGCCGATGGTGTCGGTGAGGACCCCGCCGATCAGCGGTCCGATGGCGTTGCCGAAGCCGGCTGCGCCGAGGATGATGCCGCCAGCGAGCCCGGCGCGCGGCGCGGGGAGGAGCGCATAGGTCATGCCGAGTATGGCCGGCCACATCATCGCCCCGCCGATGCCCATCGCGAACCGCGCCCCGAGCAGCACCCAGATGTTCGGGGCGAAGCCGCCGATCACCGAGAAGACGGCGAAGATCGCCGCGCCGAGCATGAACACGGTGCGCCGGCCGAACATGTCGGCGAGCCGGCCGCCGGTGACGATCAGCACCCCGAACACCATCGCGTAGCCGTTGATCACCCACTGCGCGGTGGTGAGGCCGACGCCGAAGGTCTGCTCGATGGCAGGGATCGCCACCGACAGCGAGGTGAAGTCGTTGGCGACGACAAGCACCGCCACGCTCATCGCCACGAGGCCGAGAATCTGGCTGCGGGTCAGTTGATCGTCGGCTGCCGCCATCCGCCGCATCTCCGGTTCGGGTGAATCGGGCCGCGACTTTGGCACAGGCTTCAGGGCGACGCGACCCTTGCCGGTCGCGCCTGGGCCGCGCTCGGCAAGGTGTGACGGACCGTCTTGGCCTTGTCCCCCTCATCGGGCACTTTGGTCTGATGAGGGACCGCCCATACAATGATCTCCTCCGCCTTGCGCGCCGCCACTCGCGCCGCCACGACGACGCAGAGGATCTGTTGCATGACGCCCTGCTCGACGCGGTGGTCGCCGGCCGGAGCGACCTCGGAGATGCCGATAACCGCCGCTGGCTCGCCGGGGTCATCCGGAATCGGGCGGCAATGACGGCGCGTGGCGCCGCGCGGCGGCTGCGGCGCGAAACCGTCTGGCAGCGCGAGCGACCCCATTCCGACAACCCGGCGTCGGTCGACACCGGCGAGATCCTCCACGATCTGCCGCCCTCGCTCAAGGTCGTCGCGGCGCTCGCGCTCTCCGGCCACAACCGCCGCGAGATCGCCTATCTGCTTCGGCTTGAGGATGCGGCGCTGCGCCAGCGGGTGGTGGCGCTCAAGCGGCGGCTCGCGGCCCGCGGCGTCTCCATGCCGGCGCTGACGCCGGGACTGAGCCTCGACCTCTGCTATGGCCGCATACGCGAAGCGTTGCTGCCCAAGCTCCTGCGCGAAGGCGGGCTCTTCGCCAGTCACGATCCCGATGGGCATCTCATCGTTTTCTCGAACTCACAAAAAGTCGTACCGCGGCAACAGGAGCGCGGTGTCAATCACAAGGAGACCGACCCGTGATCCCGAAACCGCATCACGCCAGCATCGTGTTCTACGTTGCCGACATCGCCCGCACCGAGGCGTTCTACACGGATGTGCTCGGCATCGAGCTCACCCGCATGGAAGGCGCCGAACCCTTCTGGCTCACCGGCACCCTGGACCAGGGGCCGGACCTCGTATTCTTCCAGATGGAGGGAGTGCGCGGCAATACCCCCGCGCTCGTCTTCGACATCAAGGAGGGCGGCATCGACGACATCGTCGCGGCCCTGGTCGCCAAAGGTGTCACCATCGTCACCCCGGTCAGCGAAGCGCCGGGCGGCTGGAGCGCCGATTTTCTGGACCCGGATGGCTTTGGTCTCGGGCTTTACCAGAGCGGGGAGAAGCCGCGTTCGCTGAAGGCTTGAGCTCGCCCGCCGGACGGCGTCCATACGGGGCGCCTGTCCGGCGGGGACCCTGCCGCCGTTGAGGACGGCTTGGTCCGGGCCGGTTCAGCCCGGCCGTGAGATCGATGGCGTGAGCGGCTCGAGGACGGGTCCGTCGCTACCGTCATTCCCCTCGTCGCCACCACCGCCGTAGCCGCATTCGCTCGCCGGGCTCAGGTAGAGACGGAACTCGCGATCATCGCTCTTCATCAGGTCGGGGCTGAAGCTCTCCATGCCCTCGAGCTCCAGCCGTTCCACGACCGACACCAGCAGCCCGTCCGGCCGCGGCGTGAGGCGGAACTGGCCGCCGTCACCCTCGGCCGAGCAGACGGCACCGTCGCCCTTCGCGGCACAGCCCGCCTCGCTCGCGAACGAATCGGACGAGTCCTCGAGGCGAAAGCCGAAGGCAAGGTCGAACGACTTCGGCGGCGCGCCCTGGTCGGCGTCGCTAGCCGTCACGAAGAAATGCACCACCTTCTGCTTCGGATGCGCGGCGAGGTGCTTTGGGTCATAGGTCCGCGCGTAGCACGGCGCGACGCCGCCCTGCCCGGCGATGTAGGTGGCGTAGAACGAGTCGGCCGCGCCCGCCGCCGGTACGGCAGAAAGGAAGGCGGCGATGGTGGCGATCATGCGCATGCCTGCCACTATGCCATGATCCGGCCGTGCGTCCAGAGCCGCAAGGTAGACCCGAAATGCAGACTCTCAGCCTCGTCACCCTCCTCGTCCGCGACTATGACGAGGCGATCCGCTGGTATGTCGACGTCCTAGGCTTCGCCCTCCGCGAGGACACGCCGCTTCGCGGCGACAAGCGCTGGGTGCGCGTCGGGCCGCAAGGAAGCGGGGGCGCGGCGTTCCTCCTCGCCCGCGCCGACACGCCGTCGCAGGAAGCGGCGGTGGGGCGGCAGGCCGGCGATCGCGTCGGCTTCTTCCTCGTCACCGACGATTTCGCCCGCGACCACGCGGCGATGATCGCCCGCGGCGTCGTCTTCGCCGAGGCGCCGCGCCACGAGGCCTATGGCACCGTTGCGGTCTTCCTCGACCTCTACGGCAACCGCTTCGACCTGATCGAGCCGGCGTGAGATACGCGTCCCGCGGCGTCAGCGCCGCAGGGCCTCGGCGGCGTTCTCAAGGCGCGCCGTCCGCTTGTAGACGTGGACCATGAAGGCGGTCGCGAACAGCGGCGTTAACAGGTTGAGGATCGGGATCGCCAGGAAGAGCGCGATCACCAGGCCGCCGAGAAACACCCGGCCGGCGTTTGCCTGGCGAAGGGCGCGCGCCTCGCTCCGGCCGTGGAAGCGGCGGGCCGCGGCTTCGAAGAACTCGCGTCCGAGCAGGTAGCCGTTGCCGACGAAGAAGGCGACGAGGTTGACGCCCGGCACCAGCAGCAGGATCAGCGCGACGAGGTTCACGAGAATGACCACACCGGTGAAGACGATCGTGTCGCGGATCGATTCGAGCACCGGCACGTCGCGCCCCGGCGGATCGGCCGGATAGTGCTCGCTTTCGACGAGGCCGGCGATCTCATCGGTAAACAGGCCGGCGAAGAGCGAGGAGACCGGCGCCACCAGGAAGGCGAGGCCGATCACGAGGCCGAGCCCGGCGATCACGGCAAGCACCGTCTCGATCCAGGGATAGGACTGGATGTCCACCAGCCAAGCGAGCAGAGCCTGAAGCCCCAGCCAGATCAGAATGAGGAGGCCAATGGTCAGGCCGAGCGATTTCCACATCACCGCCCGGAAGGGTGGCGAGAAGATATCCGAGAAAGCGAGGCGCGCGGCGTCGATCATAGTGCGGGCATATGGTCGCTCCCGACCGGGAATGCCACCGGCTTGCGCATCCGGACGCAAAGACAGCCGCCGCCCGCCCGCCCGGCTGTGCGCACCGTCGCTGACCGGCTAGACTGCGCCGGGCGTTGGCCATCGTCAAAGAAGATCAACGCCGACCGGCAATAGAGGCGTCGAAGCGGGGGCCGACATGAGTCTTGAAAGGCGCGACGTGCCCGGCAGCAGCCGAAGGTTCGTGTCGCTGGCGGCGACTGTCGCGATCGTACTCGTGGCGATCGTGGTGATCGCCCTCTACGGCATGCACAGCCTCGACCGTACGGTCGTGCGCAACCAGGCCGAGATCGACGGCGTCACGGAGATGGCGGACCACGCGCGTGTCGCTCAGGTCGGCTTCAAGACCGAAATTCAGGAATGGAAGAACACGCTGCTCCGCGGTCACGACCCGGATGATTTCGCAGCGTATCACGACGCCCTTCTTCTCCGGCAGAAGGAAGTGGACGAGGACTTGGCGGCCCTCGAAGCCGATGCGGAAGCGGTCGGGTTCGAGACCGGTTCGATTGCTGCGCTTCGCGTTGCGCATGCCGAACTTGGCCAGGCTTACGACGCGGCCCTCGGCGAATTCGATGCCGCCGACCCCCTGTCCACCCGCACCGTCGACGCCGCGGTGAGAGGCAAGGATCGACCGATCAATGACGCCTTCGATGCGCTTGTCACAGAAGTGAAGGAATTCGCGGATAAGAGACGGGCGGCTCTCCGCGACGAGGTCGCCGGAGTATCGGATCGCATGCGTCTCATCCTCTACGCCTCCCTTGGCATCGGCATCGTCGTCCTGGCGCTCGCGGCGTTTGCGGCGATGCGGAGGAATCGTCCGGCCTGATCCGGGCCTCGGGTCTGGGGATGGAGATTTTCGTCGACATACTCGCCGGCCTCGGGCTGTTCCTTGTCGGCGTCAAGCTCATCGCGAGCCATCTCAAGCAACTTTCCGGGCCGTGGTTCCGGCGGCTAATCGAGCGCGCGACGCGCAATCGCTTCGCCGCCGCTCTGCTCGGCCTGCTTTCCGGAGCGCTCACCCAGAGCAGCAGCGCGATCACCTTCATCTCGATCAGCGTCGTCACCGCTGGTCTTTCCGATGTCGCCCGGGTCGCGCCGATGGTGATCTGGGCGAATGTCGGCACTTCGGTGCTCGTGCTCCTCTCGGCCATCGACATCTCTCATGCCGTCCTTTTCCTGCTCGGCGTCACCGGGATCGCCTACTACTTCGATGTCGACAGAGCGCCGCGGCTGCGGCACCTCTTCGGTGCCTTGCTTGGTCTCGGGCTGCTCTTCCTCGGCCTGGAGCTCATCAAGACGGGGGCGGCACCGCTCAGGGAGATGGAGTCGGTACGCGACTTCCTCACCTTCGCCGCCTCCTCTTATGTCGCCGCCTTCGTCATCGGGGCCGCCTTAGCGGTCGTGGCCCAGAGCTCGGCCATGGTGTCGATCATCGCCGTGACGATGGTCAATGTCGGCATCCTCACCGTCGACCAGACGATCGTCATCGTCATCGGCGCGAGTCTGGGCTCGGGTATCGCGACGCTGCTCCTGTCGGCCAATCTTTCCGGGGTCGGCCGGCAGATCGGCTATCTCCAGGTCGCGGTCAAGGCGCTCGGCGTTCTCGCCCTGCTGCCGGTTTTCGCCGCCGAGAGCTACGGCCTTCTTCCCGGGATCAAGGGGCTGGTCGTCGCCCTCGCCGCCGACGTCGCCACCCAGGTCGCGCTCGTCTATCTCCTGCTGCAGGTCGTCTCGGCGGGTCTCGGAACAGTGTTCCAGCGCCAGCTCATCGCGCTTGCCGCCCGTCTCTCGCCGCCGACGATCGAGGAGGCGCTGGCACGGCCGCGCTATCTCTATCCCGAGGCCCTCGACGACCAGCTCACGGCCCTCGATCTCGTCGAGAAGGAGCAGGCGCGGCTCTTCGCCCGCCTGCCCGGCATCATCGACGCCGTGCGTCCGGACGGTGAAGCGGAGGCGGCGCCCGCGGTCTTGGTCGAAGCGAGCACTTCGGTGGCGCGTCAATGCGACGAGTTCCTCACCGACCTCCTCGACAGCAACCCCTCCCGGGAGGTGACGGTCGACATCGTCGGCGTACAGAAGCGAAACGAGATCCTGCTCGCCCTCATCGGCAGCGCCAGGGACTACGTCGCAACTGTGGCCTCAGCCGGTCCCCGCCCCGAAGACGACAAGCTCGGCCGGCTTCTCTTCGTCCTCAACGAGAGCCTGCACGCGATCCTGCTCGTCGCCAGCGACGCGGTCACCACCCGCGACGAAGTCGACATGCTCGTTCTGTTCAACCTGACCTCGGATCGATCGGCACAGATGGAGAAGATCCGGCGGCAGGTCATGGAGGTGGGCGATGTCAGCCCCAACGATCACAATGCCCTTTACGCCAGCACCACGCTCTTCGAGCGCATCCTCTGGCTCACGCGACGCTACGCATCCGTGATGACGGGGCAAGAAGCGGCGACAAGGCTCCCCGCCGACAGTTGAGATGTCTGCTGGGGCGGCACGACATGACCCGGGTCACGCCTCCCGGCGCTGCCGCGTGGCGGCGGCCTTCTTCGCCGATGCGGAGCGCTCCGCTGCCGGCCGCGCGGCTGAGGCCTTTCCGCCGAGCCGGCCTCCCTTTCGGGATGAGACCTTGGTGTCCTTCTTGCCGCGGCCGCTGCCACTCTTGTTGCCGCCGCCGGACTCCTTGTTGACGGTTGCCCAGGCCCGCCGCTCGGCCTCGTTCTCGGACACGCCGCGTTTCTCGTAGCCTTCCTCGATATGTTCGGCCTTGCGCTTCTGCTTGTCGGTATAGCTCGACTTGTCGCCGCGGGGCATGGCTTGCTCTCCTCTCGCCGTGGTCGCGACGGGAACGCTCATAGCCGAGCCCGGTTCCGTCGCCCGCGCCGCCGACATCGGCAACGCGGTCGCATCGCATGGCGAGAAGGAGAGCCGTGAGCCGCTCGCGGTTCTTCGCGGCGTCGGGTCCGCCTCGATAACGGGAATTGCGAAGCGTCGCGCTTGCCCGCCGCCCGATTCTGTGCTGGCACTGCGCACTGCCAATGTTCGGGGGGACGCCGTGAAGATCACCGCCATCGAGACCATACGCCCGGAGGAATTCGCCAATCTCATCTTCGTCCGGGTTCATACCGACGAAGGGCTTGTCGGACTGGGGGAGACGTTCTTCGCCGCGGCGACGGTCGAGGCCTACCTCCACGAGGTGATCGCACCGAAGATGCTCGGCCGCGATCCGCTCGCCATAGACCGCATCGCCCGGGACCTCGTGCCCTATGTCGGCTTCCGTTCCACCGGCGCGGAGATGCGCGGTATCTCGGCCTTCGACATCGCGCTCTGGGACCTGTTCGGCAAGGTCACCAACCAGCCGATCGCGCAGCTTCTCGGCGGTTTCTCCCGCGACAAGGTGCGCACCTACAACACCTGCGCCGGGTCGAGCTACATGCGGAAGGCGAGCGGCCAGAATACCGGCAACTGGGGCCGGGGAGCCCGCAGGGACTACGACGACCTCGACGCGTTCCTGAACCGCGCCGACGAACTCGCCGCCGACCTTCTGTCGGAGGGCATCACGGCGATGAAGATCTGGCCCTTCGACATTCCCGCCGAGGCGAACGACGGCGCGCATATCTCCGCCGCCGAGCTCCGCACGGCGCTCGAGCCGTTCGAGAAGATCAGGAAGGCCGTCGGCGACAAGGTCGACATCATGGTCGAATTCCATTCGATGTGGCAGCTCGTGCCGGCGATGAACATCGCCCGGGCGCTCGCGCCCTACGGCACCTACTGGCACGAGGACCCGATCAAGATGGACAGCCTCGCCGACCTGAAGCGCTACGCGGCGGCCTCCACCGCGCCGGTCTGCGCCTCGGAGACGCTCGGCACGCGATGGGCGTTCCGCGACCTCCTCGACACCGGAGCGGCGGGGATCGTCATGCTGGACGTCGCCTGGTGCGGGGGCCTGTCGGAGGCGCGGAAGATCGCGTCGATGGCCGAGGCCTGGCACCTGCCGGTCGCCCCGCACGACTGCACAGGTCCCGTGGTGTTCTGCGCCTCCACCCACCTCTCCCTCAACGCGCCGAATGCCCTGGTCCAGGAGAGCGTCCGCGGCTACTACCGCACCTGGTATCGGGATCTCGTGACCGCCGTCCCCGAGGTCAAGGACGGCTATGTCACCGTCCCGCCGGGGCCGGGCCTCGGCATGGAACTGATGCCGGACCTTGTTGATCGTTTCCCATCAGTTGTGCGCTTTTCGCGGGCGGAGTGATCGCGTTTCCTGAGCCGGGTTGGTGGTCCGCGGCGGTGGGGATGACTGCACGGACGATGGGGTTTTCCTGATTGTCGTGCCATAGACCTGCTGCTGTCGGGCCTTGCCTGCCTCGATTCAATGCGTCGGGGCTGCTTGCGAGGCGGTGGGCGGCCGTCTAGTTTCGCGGTCCGGCCGGCGGTATGCCGGCCATTACAGGGAGGGAAGTCATGTACAAGTCCGTTCTGGCGGGCGGCCTCGCAGCCGTCGCCCTATTTGCCGGCGCCAACGCCGGTCACGCGCAGGAGAAGATCACCTACCTGCTGCATTCGACACCGGGCAACGTGTTCTGGCAGGCCGTGAAACTCGGCATGGACGATGCTTGCGCTCAGATCCAGGCCGATTGCCAGATGGTGTTCCTGCAGCAGGACGGCAATTTCCAGGAGCAGCTCAACAACTTCGAGGCCGCGATCGCCAACCAGTCGACCGGCATCATCCTGACCTTCGCCGGCGGCAACGTCTTCGACGAGGCGCTGCAGCGCGCAGCCGATGCCGGCATCCCGGTCATCGCTTCGAACGTCGATCATCCCGAGGGCAAGTTCCGGCAGTCCTATGTCGGGCAGGACCTCGAGGTCGCCGGCTATGACCTCGCCAAGGCCCAGTCGGCCAACTTCCCGGCCGAAGGCCCGATCCACGTCCTCATCGGCGTGAACGGCCCGGGCCAGGTTTGGTCCGAGACCCGCGCCGCCGGCATCGAGCGGTTCGTCAAGGAGTACCAGGCCGCCAATACCGACCGCGAAGTCACCTACGAGCGGATCGACGCCGGGCTCGACCTCGCTCTCGTCGGCCAGCGCGTGGCCGCCTACGTCCAGGCGACCCCGACCAACGCCTACTTCGACACGGGCTACTGGCATGCCGGCGCCGCCGTCTCGCTGCGCGATCTCGGCAAGCAGCCGGGCGAAGTGCTTCTCGCCGGCTTCGATCTGGTTCCGGTGGTGTTCGATGAGATGAAGAGCGGCTACATCCAGCTCACGGTCGACCAGCAGCCCTACCTGCAGGGCTACTACCCGGTCCACCAGCTCTACCTCCTCAACAACTTCAAGTTCCCCCCGATCGACGTGAACACCGGCAAGGCGTTGATCGCGCCCGCCGATGTCGACGCGCTGCTCGACCTTTCGGCCAAGGGCATCCGCTAGACGCGAACCGCGTCAACTTCCCCGGACCGCGGCATCGCCCGCGGTCCGGGCATCCTTTTTGGGGGACCAATGCACTCCATCACAAAGGCGCTGCTGTCTCGTCCCGAGATCAGCGCGCTGGTCATGCTGATCCTGGTGATCATCGGCTTCAGCCTGTACGCGCCGCAGTTCATGACCTACGCCAATATGCGGGTGACGTTTTTCGCCTTCCCCGAACTCGGCATCGTCGTGCTCGGTGTCGGCATCCTGATGATCGCGGGTGAGTTCGACCTTTCGGTCGGTTCGGTCTTCGCCCTCTCGCCGCTGGTTATGGTGATCGCGGTCGGCCGCTGGGGGTTCGATCCCTACGTAGCGATCGCCATCGGCTTCGCCGTGGCGCTGCTCGTCGGATATCTGAACGGCTGGATTACGCTCCAGTTCAGCATACCGAGCTTCGTCACCACCCTCGGCATGCTGTTCATGGCCCGCTCCGCTGCGGTCGTTCTCTCGGGCGGCTTTCCCCCGCCGTTCCCGGCCGATTTCCCGACCGCGGTCTTCGTCGCCGATCTCGGCCTCTTCCGGGCATCGATGCTCTGGTTCGTCGGCTTCGCGGTGATCCTCGGGGTGATGCTCCACTTCTCCAATCTCGGCAACTGGATCTACGCCACCGGCGGCCAGCCACAGGCGGCCTCCGACATGGGCATCAACACCCGGCGGGTGAAGATGTTCTGCTTCATGCTCTGCTCGTTCCTCGCCGGCTTCGCAGGGATGGTGACCACCTTCCGGCTGCGTTCGGCGCTTCCCGCGCTCGGTGAGGGCCTGGAACTGCAGGCCATCGCCGCGGCGGTGATCGGGGGCACGGCGCTCACCGGCGGCATCGGCTCGTTGATCGGCTTCATCGTCGGCACCGGCCTGATCCGCGTCATCGACAACGGCCTGGTGATGGCGCGCATCGACGCGAACTGGTTCCGCTTCGCGATCGGCGCATTGACCATCCTTGCGGTCATCCTCAACATGTGGGTGCGTCGCCGCGCCCGCGCCATGCACTAGGGGAATCCCGATGGCCGAGATTCTTCACGAGCACGTTCAGCCGAAGGTCGAGTTCGTCAAGCCGACGGCCGATGCGCTCGTCCGCTGCGAGGGGCTGGAGAAGTGGTACGGCAGCGTCCATGCCCTGACCGGTGTCGACTTCCATGCCGAGCCTGGTGAGATCGTCGGCCTGGTCGGCGACAACGGCGCGGGCAAGTCGACGCTGATCAAGATCCTGTCGGGGGCCGAACAGCAGACCTCGGGCCGGATCTTTTTCGCCGGCAAGGAAGTGCAGCTCACCTCGCCCAAGGTGGCGATGCACCTCGGCATCGAGACCATCTACCAGTACACGGCGATGGTCCCGCAGATGTCGATCGCCCGGAACATGTTCATCGGGCGCGAGCCGCTCTCGGGCCTGCGCATCGGCAGCCTCGGCATCATGGACCAGAAGGCCATGGTCGCCCACGCCACCAAGTCGATGACCAATATCGACCTCACCCGGCGCTCGCCGAACACCACCGTGGAGGAACTCTCCGGCGGCCAGCGCCAGGCGGTGGCCATCGCCCGGGCGATGTACTTCAAGTCGAAGCTCCTGATCCTCGACGAGCCGACCAACCACCTTTCGGTCAAGGAGACCAACAAGGTGCTGGATTACGTCGCATCGCTCAAGGAGCAGGGCATCGGCTCGATCTTCATCAGCCACAACCTCCATCACATCTACCCGATCGCCGACCGCATCGTGGCGATGGCCCGCGGGGCCAAGATCGCGGACGTGCGCAAGACCGACACGTCGATCGACGGGCTGACGGAGATGATCGTGTGAGCTGCGGGGCCCGTTAAGGCCCTGCGTCCTTCGAGGCTTGCCGCTCACGCGGCGAGCACCTCGGCGATGCGGGAGGGATCGTGTTTCCTCGCATTGAGGAACCCAAGCGCCTCATGCTGAGGTGCGAGCGCGAAGCGCGAGCCACGAAGAACGCGAGCCATCCATCCAGGTTCCGTCGAAGCATCCTCTTCGTGGAAGCGGATTCGCTCAGTCGTTGTTCGTGACGAAGCTCAAGTCGCATGCGGCGAAGACCTCGTGGCCGTCATCATCGGCGATGATCACGCCCCCATCCTCCTCGTCGATCCGCGCGACGGCGCTGAATCCGGGCGGGGTCGCGACAAGACCGAACATGTAGGGGATGACCACCGAGCCGCTCGGCTCGAGCGTCGCCGACGTCGGGATGCCGCGGCGCGAAAGCGGATTGTCGGCGATCGAGGCGGCATGGCCGAGGTGGAAGTAGCTGCAGATCTCCTCGAGGCCGATGCAGTGGGTGTGCCTGCCGTTCCACGGCGCATACCTTCGGCCGCCATGGCTCGTCCAGACCAGCGTTTCCGGAAGGGTTCGCGGGTCCTTCAGCCCGAACCACGTCCAGCCGGCCTCCGCGCAGGTGGCGGCCGTCCAGGCGAAGGCGAGGTCCGGCTCCGACGCGAGGCTCCAGATGTCGTCATGGCCGGTGTCGAACGGGAAGCGGGTCACGTCCGTCGTCCCGCCATCGGCCAGCGCCGCCCGGGTGAGGTCCGTCATGGTTTGCCCGGTGGCGAGGACGCTCCGGCCCTCGGGCGGCGTCTCCACCGGTACCGGCGGCGTTCCCGCCCAGACGAAGGGTGAAAAGGCGAGACGGAGCGGCGGATCGCCATGGAGCATGGCGTGCTGGCCGAGCGGCAGGCGCCCATTGCCGCCTTCGAGCGTGTGGCGCTGGTAGACCATCGCCTCGCCGGGCCGCACCTCGACGCGCTTGGTCACCCGCGCGCCCATCACCGGCGATTCGAGCACGGCGTCAATCCAGCCGTCGCCTGAGGCGGCGAGCCGCCATGCGCCATTCGCGGTCGCGCCGTGGATGCGTGTCTCCGCCGGATCGACGTCGTTGGCGGCGAAAGGGGCGCAGAAGAAGTCGCCGCGAAGCACGTGGAGGATGGGATCGATGTCGGCGCCAAGTTCGTCCGGGGACCAGGGCGCGGTGTGCATCGGCATCACGCGGCTCGCGCCTCCGATGTCGAAGGCGACGTCGGAGAGATGCCCGCCTGTCTCGGTGATGCCGAGCGACACGCGGTCTGAGCTGAGGGGGAAGATCTTCATCGGGAATGTCCGGGCTGGAGTAGCGTTGGGAATCAATTCGAGCGCCGCCTCGGGACGCCGAGCGGCATGTCGGCTCCGGCTGCCGGATCGGCGTAGTTCCGTTCCGGCATCACGGCATACCAGTCCGGCCGTCCCGGGTCGCGGTCGTAGGCGTAGCCGCCGAGCTCCCTGTAGAGCTCGGCATACTCGGCGAGCTTGTCGCGGTCGAGTTCGACGCCGAGGCCGGGGCCCTTCGGCAGCGCGATCCCGCCGTCGACATACTGCATCTTGCCGCCCTTGATCACGTCGTCGGCGAGGTGGTGGTAATGCGCGTCGGCCGCGAAATTGAGGTTGGGCAGCGCCGCGCCGAGATGGAGCATGGTCGCGAGCTGGATGCCCAGTTCGCCCGAGGAGTGGACGCAGGCGCTCATCTGGAAGGTCTCCAGCACCTGTCCCGCCTTGTGGGCCTGGCGGAGACCGCCCCAGAAGGTGGTGTCGAGAAGGATCACGTCGATCGCCTCGAGCCGGATGCAGGCGGCGAGTTGCTCGAAATTGATCACCACGGTGTTGGTCGCCGTCGGGATGTTCACCGACCGCCGGAGCCGGCGCATGCCTTCCAGCCCCCAGCACGGGTCCTCGAAATAATCGTTGTTGAGGTCCTCGATCGCCTTGCCGACGCGGATCGACTCCTCGACGCTCCACGCGCTGTTCGGATCGAGGCGGATGCCGTCCTTCGGGAAGGCGGCGCCGAGCGCGCGAAAAACCTCGACGTCATGGTCGGGTGCGAAGACGCCGCCCTTGAGCTTGTGCGACCTGAAGCCGTAGCGGGCGGCAAGGTCGCGGGCCTGCGCGACGATCTCGTCCGGGGTGGTCTCGCCGCCGAGCCCGGTGTCGGGATCGCGATAGCGGTAGAAGATGTAGCTCGCGAAGGGGATTTCCTCGCGAATCGCGCCGCCGAGGAAGTCGCAGGCGCGAATGCCGAGCTTCTTGCCGGCGACATCCATGCAGGCGAACTCGATCGCGGCATGGAGCTGGGTTCGGTTGTTGTAGAGCGAGCCGACCGGGTTCATGATCTTCCAGCGGAGCTGCTCGAACTGCAGCGGGTCGTGGCCGAGGAGGTAGGGCTTCAGCCCTGCGATCGCCGCCTCCGCCGACTGCCCGCCTCCGCCCATCTCGCCCAGGCCGGTCAGTCCCTCGTCGGTCTCGATCTCGACGATGGTGCGCACGAATCGGCCCCAGTGCGCGCCGTTCGAATGCCGGAGCGGCGCCTCGAGCGGCATCGTCACGGTGGTGGCGCGAAGGTCGGTGATCTTCATTGCTCGTCGGCTTTCATCCAGATGCACTCCCTGCCGGGGATGACAGGATGGAGTTTGCTGAAGCTCATCATGATCCCTCCGCCGGAGCGCCGCCAAGCGGGAGCAAGAGGCCGCCATCGACGGTGAGCGTGGTGCCGGTCACGAACGAGGCGCGTGGCGAGGCGAGATAGGCCACGGCCTCGGCGACTTCCCGGGGCTGCGCGATCCGGCCCAGCGGATGCATTCTCTCGACCGCGCGCATCAACGCCTCCGGCTTGTCGTCAAGCCCGATCGCCCAGCGGAGCATCGGCGTATCGACGCTGCCGGGAGCGACGGCATTGACGCGAATGCCATCGGCGGCGAAGTCGAGCGCCATCGAGCGGGTCAGTCCGATCAGCCCGTGCTTGCCGGTGGTATAGGCGGCGACGCCCTTCTGCGTCGCAAAGGACTGCACCGACGCCATGTTGACGATCGCCCCCCGGGTCTTGCGGAGGTGCGGGATGGTATGACGGCAGACGAGATAAACGCTTCTCAAGTTGACGTTGATGACCTCGTCCCATTCGGCCTCGGACGTCGTCTCCACCGTGCCGTAGCGCTGGATGCCGGCATTGTTTGAGACGATGTCGATCCGACCGTAGGCCCCCACGACCGCTGCGACCGAAGCGGCGACGGCGCTTCCGACGGCGACATCGGTCGGGAAAGAGCGCGCGACAAGCCCGCGGTCCGTCAGCCTCGTCGTCACGGCTTCGGCTTTCTCACCGTCGAGATCGAGGATCGCAACCCGAGCGCCGCGCTCCGCGAGAAGGATGGCGACGGCTTCGCCGATCCCCATCGCGCCGCCGGTGACCAGCGCGACCTTGCCGGCGAATTCAGCCTCTTCCGTCATGTCCGGCAATCCCGGTCGATCCTTGCACGCCACACGGCTTTGCAGCCTTCTCCCGTGAGGCCGGGCGCCGCCAACTGTTGACTGATGTGCATCTCGATGCAGTGCGTTCCGATGCCGACGAGAGCGGGTTGCCCGCACCCCAGGGCGACACAAGACGAAGGGGACGCCGGGCCCCGTCGGCGTGGGCGGCCCTGATATTCATCGTTCGTCGGGCTCTGTCAAACCGCAAGAGATGAAGATGAAGCGTGTTCCCGGAGCGTTGAAGATCGTTGCTGTCAGCGTCGCTCGCCAGGGCGCCGCCGCGCGCTCCGCGGGTTTCCGGGCTTACGTCGCCTGGAAAGGCTTCCCGATGTGGCAGCCGCAGCGATAGTAGCGGCGGACATGGGCGATCATCTCGTCCCGCGACGCGGCCGGCTCCTTCCATCCTGCGCGCGCTTCGGCGATCAAGGCGTCCTCCAGCCCCGGCAGATCGGCCGTAACGCAGCGCCCGCCGGCAACCACCCTTCGCCCCGCCACCACGAGGCGGTGGATGTGCCGCCGCGTCGCACGGGTGAGGATGATCGTGAGCGGATCTTCATCCGGGGATACGATGTCGCCGCTCATCGCGGCGAGGTCGAGAATGAGCAGGTCGGCCGGCGCCCCGACGGTGATGGAACCGCCGCCATCGTCACCGAGCACGGCGCGTCGCCCGTCGATCGCGAGCGCCTCCACGAGCCGGTCACGGCCAAGCACGTCCTCCATACCGAAGCCACGGTGGTTGAGCCAGACGAGCCGCATCTCGCGGAGCATGTCGTCGTCGTCGTCCATCGGCTGGGCATCGAGCCCGATCCCGAAGCGCACGCCGGTTCGAAGGAACTGGCCGACGGGGGCGATGCCGGATCGCAGGCGGAAGTTGGAGGAGGTGTTGACCGAGACGATGACGCCGCGTGTCGCAAGAAGCTCGCACTCGTCCTCGCGAAGATGGACGCCGTGCGCCACGGAGAGGCGCGGCGAGAGGAGACCGATCGTGTCCATGAACTGCACGATGCCCTCCGGGTAGGCGTGGTCCGCCCATTCGCGCTGTGTGCGCGTCTCGAGAAGATGCATGTGCACGCGCCGCCCGGTGGCAGCCGAGGCGTCGGCGATCGCCGCGAGCGCGGGATCGGACACCCATTGCGGGCCGACCGGATAGTACTGGATCGAGAACCCCGCATGCTCGAAGGCCCCCATCTCCTCGACCTTGCGGAGATAGTCCTCGACGGTCGATCCCGTCAGCGGCCGTCCCTGGAGGCGCGAACGGAGCGCTGGGGCCTTGTCGAGGAGCGGCGCAGGGTCGCCGTAGACGATCGGGTTCCGGTCGGAAAAGGGCGCACCGAAGGCGACGCGGACGCCGACGTCGCGCGCGGCCCGCGAGACTTCGGCGCACTCCTCGACGATCGCCGCCGGGTTCTGCGACGAGTGGCTGTGATTGGTGTTGGCGACGCCACCCTCCGCCATGCGGGCGAAGGCGACCGCCGCCCGGAGATAGGGCGAGACGTCGGGCTCGCGCGACAGCGTCAGCAGCCAGCATTCCAGCGCATCGTCGACCGCGCCGACGGCGAGCGTGCGCAAGCCGCGGCCATGGTCGTGGGCATTTGTCGGCGCCGCCATCGCGACCGTGCCGTTCCGCGGCCCCTCGGCCGCCCGAAGTTCGGCGATCCTGCCGTCGACGATCGAGATGGCGACGCGTCCGGTCGGGACCCCGGGTCCGCCGACGATCCGGTCGACCTCGATGGTCTCGGCGGGGGCCTCGTTTGCGGTGTTCATTTCGGCCTCATCCGGGAGCCATGGTCGCGGCATTATGGGCCATGACCGGAGTACCGCCCAGCCGCCGCCGACCGGATGGCCAGGATCGCCGCCCTGTCGTACCAATCTGTCGTTCCCGTGGGGAACACCGTTCGGCACGAAAAGGCGCCGAGCGTCCTTAGGCATCCGCGAGCGAAAAAGACCACCCCATGAATCCGTCCCCGAAGACCATCGTCTCGTTCCACTTCGACGAAGTCGTCGTTCCCGCCAACCCCGGCGCGGTGAACACGCCCGGCCACGACAAGCCGCTCCACATGCTTCCGGTGGCGGGCAGCGCCGGATGGTCGATCCAGTTCGACGTGCTGCCGAAGCTGATCCTCCGGATGACGCTTGCCGACGGCACGGTGGGTTGGGGGGAGTTCTACCGCGACCACAACTGGGTGACGATCAAGGGCGTGGTCGACGGCCTTCTCGGCCGCTCGCTCGACGATCTCGTGCTCCAGGACCTGCCGGTGCCGCTCTCGCGCGAATATGACGGATTCGAATGCGCGATCTGGGATGCGACGGCGAAATCGCTGGGCGTGCCGATCCACAGGCTCCTCGGCGGCGCGGTACGCGACCGGGTGAAAGTCGGCGCCTGGTCGAGCTTCCGCGAGCCAGGCGAGATGGGCGCGCTCGCCCGAAAATTCCGCGACGAGGGCTACGACTGCATCAAGCTCAAGGCCGGGCTCGACGACGACGTCGCCGGCTGGTGCCGCGAGATCAAGGCCGAGGCGCCCGGCATGTGGGTGATCATCGACCCCAACCAGCGCTGGGAGAATGCGGGCGAGGCGCGCCGCCGGCTCCGCGAGCTCGACGCGATCGGCAATCTCCTCCTCATCGAGGACCCGATCCCGCGCTGGATGCTCCAGGATTATGCGCGGCTCCGGACCTTCACCGCGACGCCGGTCGTCCTCCACGTCGCGCTGCCTTACGTCTATCTCGGCCAGCGGCCCTACGAGGCGATCAGCGCGCTCGCTCACGGCGCCGTCGACGGCTTCAACTTCAACTGCGGGCTCCAGAAGTTCCGCGAGCTCGACGCCATCGCCCATGCCGCCAACCTGCCCTGCTGGCACGGCTCGGAGGTCGACCTCGGCATCCTCGAGGCGATGTACGTCCATTCGGCGGCGGCAGCGAAGAGCTGCACCTGGCCGTCCGACATCTTCGGGCGGATGATCCGCTCGCACGACCTCCTCGAGGCGCCGCTCGCCTTCGCGCCACCCTACGTCAAGGTGCCCACGGGACCGGGCCTCGGCGTCACACCGTCGCTCGACGCCATCGCCCGGCACAAGACGGGCGAGACCGTGTTTGCGGTTTGATGCAGTCCCGCAGTTCCAGCCGGACGACCAGCCATCCCTTGACGACGACGACGAGGAGTCGGGAGGTCTTGTGGCGCCAGACGGGTGACGATCACACCCGGCGTATCCTCAATACGCGGCGCCCTCCCGGGCGCCGGGCGTAGCGTCGGCAGGAAGCGGCCGGGCCGCCGCGAGGTGCTGCGGGACGTGATCGCGCGGCGGCGGCTTGACCCTGAACCAGACGATGTAGAGCGCCGGCAGGAAGAGGAGCGTGAGCAGCGTCGCCCCGGCAAGGCCCCCGGCGATGGCGTAGGCCATCGGGCCCCAGAACACGTCGTGCATGATCGGGATCATGCCGAGGATGGCTGCGGCCGCGGTTAACAGGATCGGACGCAAGCGATGCTCGGTCGCCTCGAGGACCGCGTCCCAGGTCGACAGGCCCTGGTCGTGATTGTACTCGATGCGGTCGACGAGGATCACCGAGTTCCGCACGATCATGCCGAAGAGCGCGATGACGCCGAGGAGCGCGATGAAGCCGAAGGGCGTCCGGGTGAAGAGGAGCGCGGCCACCACCCCGATGAAGCCGAGCGGCGCCACGGAGAGCACCAGGGCCAGGCGCGAGAAGCTCTGGAGCTGCACCATCAGCACGATCAGCACCACCGCCGTCATCAGCGGCACCTGCGCGAACACCGACGCCGTGCTCTGGTTGCTCTTCTCGACCGTGCCGCCCTCCTGGATATAGGCGCCCGGCGGCAGGGTACTGGCGATCGCCTCGACCTGCGGCCGGAGCCGCTGGAACACCGTCGTCGGCTGGAGGCCGCCCGCCGGGTCGGCCTGGACCGTCACCGTCGGCTTGCGGTCGCGCCGCCAGACATAGGCCTCGTCGAGCCCGTAGGTGATGCGAGCGATCTCCATCATCGGCACGGACTGGCCGGTCGGCAGGTTGAGCTGGAGATTGCGCAGCGTCTCGAGCGACAGCCGGTCGGTATTGGTGGCGCGCGCCACGACGTCGACGAGATAGATGTTGTCGCGGAGCTGCGTGACCGTGGTGCCGCTGTGGATCGCATAGAGCTGCTGGGCGATCGACTGCGAGCTCAGTCCGAGCTGGCGGGCGCGATCCTGGTTGACCTCGATCCGCACCGCCTTGGTCTTCTCGCTCCAGTCGAAATTGATGGTCTCGGCCGCGCCCGAATTCCGCAGCACCGCCGCCACCTGCTGCGAGAAGTCGCGCGCCTCCTCGATGGTGTTGCCGGTGACACGGTACTGGACGGGCCAGCCGACCGGCGGACCGAGTTCGAGCCGCGCCACCCGCCCGACGAAAGTGTCTATGCCAGCGATCGCCGCTTCAAGCTTCGCCTCGACCCGAGCGCGCGCCTCAAGGTCCCGCGTCACGATCACCATCTGCGCGACGAAGTCGTTGTCGCCCTGGACGTCGAGCGGCAAGTAGAAGCGTATCGCGCCGCCGCCGACATAGGCCGACCAGCTCTCAACGTCGGCATCGTCCTTGATCAGCGCCTCTATCCGGTCGACCTCGGTCTGGGTGGCGAGGATCGAGGCATTGGCGGGCAGGATCAGCGTCACGAGCAGCTCCGGCCGGTCGGAGGCCGGGAAGAACTGGCGCTGGAGCAGCGTTTGCCCGCCGAGCGACAGAAGGAAAAGCAGGATCGTCACCCCCACCGTGATGTAGCGGTGGCGCATGCAGAGCGTGAGGACGCTGATGAACGCCTTCATCAGGCGCCCCGGGCCGCCATGCTTGGCCTTGATCGTCGAGGGCAGCACCGTGACGCCGATCACCGGCGAGAACATCACCGCGACAAACCACGAGACGGTGAGCGCCACCGCGATCACCGCGAAGAGTGAGAAGGTGTATTGGCCGACACTCGACTTGGCGAGGCCGATGGGCAGGAACCCGGCCATGGTGACGATGGTCCCGGTCAGCATCGGGAACGCCACAGAATTGTAGGCGTAGGAGGCCGCCGCCGGCTTCGAGTCACCCGCCTCGATCCGCGACACCATCGATTCGACCGTGATCATCGCGTCGTCGACGAGGAGGCCGAGCGAGATCACCAGCGCCCCGAGCGAAATGCGCTGCAGGCTGATATCGACCGTGTAGAGGAAGATGAAGACGATCGCGAGCACCAGCGGGATCGACAGGGCCACCACGAGGCCGGCGCGAAGCCCGAGGCTGACGAAACTCACCACCAGCACGATCACCAGCGCCTCGAACAGCGCGCTGGTGAAGCCGGAGATGGCGGCCCGGACCACCTCGGGCTGGTCGGACACATGGACGAGGTCGATGCCGATCGGGAAGTCCTGCTGCAGCTCTGTCGCGATGGCCGCGATCTCCTCGCCGAAGATCAGGTTGTTGCCGCCGGCGCGCATCGAGATGCCGATGCCGATCGACGGCCGGCCGCTCACCTCGAACATCTTGGTCGGCGGATCGACGGGAACGCGGCTGATCGTGGCGAGCTGCGTGAGATTGTAGAACCGGTCCTGGATGTAGAGGTTGATCGCGGCGAGGCTGGCGGTATCGACCAGTTCGCCCGACACGTCGATCAGAATCTCCTCGTTCGGCGTGGTGATCACGCCCGACGGCGTCACCGCGTTCTGTGCGGCGATGGCGTTCATCACGTCCTCGAGGCGGACGCCGATGGCGGCGAGCTGCTCCGGCGAGAAGGTCAGGTAGATCTTCTCTTCCTGGTCGCCGTAGATCACCACCTTGCCGGTGTCGCTCGCCGACAGGAACGCCGCCTTGGCCGCCTCGGCGAAGTCGCGCGCCTGCCGCCAGCTATAGCCGTCGAAGGTCAGGCCATAGACGATGCCGAAGACGTCGCCATACTCGTCGTTGAAGAAGGGTCCGACGATTCCGTCGGGCAGGTCCTGCTCGATGTCGGAGACCTTCTTCCGCACCTCGTACCAGGCGTCGGCAATCTGCGACGGCGGCGTCGAATCGAGGAGCTGGACGTAGATGACTGTCTGCCCCGGCGTCGTGTAGCTCTTGATGACGTCGATATACGGCGTCTCCTCGAGCTTCTCCTCAATGGTGTTGGTGACCTCGTTCATCGTGTCGACCAGCGAGGCGCCCGGCCAACCGGCCGAGACGACCATGGTGTTGATCGCGAACGAAGGGTCCTCCTCGCGGCCGAGATTGACATAGGCGAAGCCGCCGCCCAGGAGGCAAAGGATCATGAAGAAGAGAATGAGGGTCTTGTGCCTGATCGACCAGGCCGAGAGATTCCCCGTCATGGGGCCGCGACCTTCTCGACCGTCACGACCTGGCCCTCGGCCAGCGAATTGACCCCGGCGATGACCACCAGGTCGCCCTTTTCGATACCGCCCGAGATCAGGACGGCGCCGGTGTCGTAGCGCGCCACCGTCACCGGCTTCAGGTGCACCGTCCCGTCCGCCGAGACGATCCACACCTGCGGCTGGTCGCCGGTCTGCACCAGCGCCGTCGGCGGGATGCTGATCACGTCCTCGCCGGTCTGCTCGGCCCGGCCGCGGACCAGCGCCCCGAGCCGCATTTCCGGCGGCGGATTGTCGAGCGCGACCTTGACCGTATAGGTGCCGGTCGTCGCGTCGGCGCTCGGGGCAATCTGGCGCACCTTGCCGGTGATCTTCACGTTCGGGTCCTGCTGCAGCCAGATCGTCACCACGCCGCCGACCTGGGCGAGGTTGGCGATCTGGGCGGGCACGGAGAACACCGCATCGAGCGCCGCGGTGTCGGCCACGGTGAGGATCATCTGCCCGGCCTGGATGACCTGGCCGGGATCGGCGCCGACCTGGGTCACCGCACCCGCCACCGGCGATGTCAGTGTGGCGTATCGGAGCTGGTCCTCGGCGAGGCGGACATTGGCCTGTGCGTTGGCAAGGTCGGCCTGCGCGGTCTGCAGCGCCTTGAGCGCCTGGTTGTATTCCGACTGGGTAGTGAAGCCTTCCTTGAGGAGCTGCCGCTTCGCCGCCTCCTCCGCCGAGGTCTGCATCACCGACGCGTTCGCCGCATCGACGGCGGTCTTGGCCGAGTCGAGCTGGTTCTTGAGATCGGTCGGGTCGATCGCCGCGACCGTCTGCCCCGCCGTCACCGTGTCGCCGACATCGACGTCGCGGGTGTCGAGGCGGCCGGAGACGAGAAAACCGACGCTGGTATTGGTGCGCGAGGCGATCGTGCCGCTGCCCTCGGCGGCGAGGAGGAGCGGCGCCGGCACCGCCTCGATCACCCGCGCGGTGCGGGGCGGCGGGGGCGGCACCTCCTCCGGCTTGCAGGCGGAGAGAAGAAGAGCGGCGATGACCGCGGCGGCAGGCGCCAGAAGTTGCAAGGACATGAGGCTCCCCAGCAGCGCGACGTCGGCTTTCGCGGACGTGACGACGACGACTTCCGGCCGCCACGGCCCCTGCCGGGCCGCGCAACAAACCCGTGCATTTTCAATGACAGAGCAC
>JALHRF010000053.1 GCA_022841545.1 Bauldia sp.
CGGCTCGGGCCGGGCGAGGAGGCGGAGCGGCCGGTCGATCGGGCCGTCGGATGCCGTGGGCCAGGCGCCGGCTTGGGGCGCGGCATCCGGCCTTGCGGCGCCGGGCCGGCGATCCCGGTTGCCGGCAGCCGGTTCCGAGACGTCGGTCCGCACTTCCGCCCGCTCCGGGATGTGGCTGTCGCCATGGGCGATGCGGCTTACCCGCTCCGGCCCGAGGCGGGCGCCGATCCGGTCGATGAGCCGACCGAGGTCGGCCTCGCCCACGGCGTCGCCGGCAAGGTCGACCTGAGCCGGAGCGGCCTCGGCCGAAACCGGCACCGAGAGGCGGACCATGTCGAAGCCGAAGCCGGCGTCGATCTCCTCGCCGAGGCCCGCGAATTTTTCCCGGAACAGGTCGAGGACGAGGCCCGGCTCCCGCACCGGCCGGCTCGCACCGACGGCGATGCGGCGAACCGCGCCGTCGACCCGGAACAGGGCGAGCTCATAGGCCCGCGCCCCTTCGCCGCGCTGTTCGAGGCTTTCCGCCAGCGCCGCGGCCAGCGAGGCGAGGGTGGCGGCGATGTCTTCCTCCAGCGAAATCGGCTCGGCGAAGCGACGTTCGGCTATGAGGGCGGCGACCGGGCGGCGTGGGCCGATCGACTCTTCCTCGCGCCCTAGTGCCTGATCGAGCCGGCGGAGCAAGGCAGTGCCGAAGCGGGCGGCGAGCGGCGCGCGGGGTGCGTCCATGATCTGCCCGATTCGCTTCAGTCCGACCCGGTCGAGCGCCGACACAGTCTCGGCATCGAGGCGGAGCGCGGCGAGCGGCAGGGGCGCGAGCATGGCCGGGGTCTCATCGGGCGAGACGACGATGCGCGTCGTGAACCGCGCCGCGGCCGAGGCGGCGCCGGGCGAGCCGGCGATCGCGGCGCGGGCGGCGAAGCCCTGCGCGTCGAGGCGGGCGAGCATGTCGGCTACCATCGCCTCTTCGCCGCCGAGGAGATGGGCGCAGCCGGTGACGTCGAGCATCAACCCGTCCTGATCGAGCGCGACGAGCGGGGTGTAGCGCTCGGCCCAGTCGGCGATGGCGGCGAAGAGATTGGCGTCGGCGGCGGCATCCTCCTCGACCGCGTCGAGCACGGGGATCATGGCGCGGGCGTCGGCGAGCGGCTGGCCGGGCTCGAGGCCGAGGTGCACCGCCGCCTCGTCGAGGGCGACGATGCGCATGGCGCTCCTGATCTTCGTGACGACGACGAGGGGCGGGTGCGGCTCAAGGGCATCCGCTTCGAAGGCGGCATAGCGGTTTTCAGCGACCGCGTGCTGGAGAGGGCTCCCGGGGAGCGGGGGCGCGGCGGCCACGGCCGCGTCTCCGGGGTCCGACGCGGCCATCGCCACCGCCGGGTGCGGGGTGCGGCGGAGAAGGCCGGGAACCGGTGCGGTGGCGGCAGCGCGTGTCGCGGGCGGCTGGACTGAACGGCTGGCCGGCGCAGGCGTCTCCTCAGCCGGCGCGGCGGAGCGCCATGACCGTCCCAGTCGCGTCCGCCAGATGCGGTCGGTCGAGAGGAAGGGCAGCGCCAGCGACAGGTAGCGTCGCGGCGATGGCGAAGCGGAGGGCGCCATGGTCCCACTCCAGGTCGAAAGCACCGGTCGGACCGGCGCGGTTGCGTTCGAGGTCGAGCCGCCAGGCAGGACGGCCGATGCCCTCGGTGAAATCGTCGACGGTGGCCGCGGGACGGGGCGCGACCCGCCAGCGGGTCAGGGCGGCGCCGGGCTCTGCCGCGGCGCCTTGGCGCAGCAGCAGGCCCATTACGCCGCTTTCGCGGGCGCGGAGCGTGAGCCGCCGGCTGGCGGTCAGGTCGAGGGTTTTCGGGTGGCCGCGGAGTTCGCAGAGGACGGCGGCGAGGCCGGCGCAGCAGAGCCCTTCCTCGAATACCCAGAGCGTCTCCTCCGGCCGGCGGGTCCGGACGACGACGAGGCGGGCCGGGTCGAGGCCGAACTGGTCGAGGCCGGGGCCATAGGGCTGACCGCCCTCCCGCGCCGCCGCCTCCTCGAGGACGAGGAGGATCGGCCGATCGTCGCGGCCGGCGAGACGAGCGAGGAGCGCCGTAGCGAAGCCGCTCGCGGCCGAGACATCTCGCGTTTCCGCAGCCCGGATCTCGTGGAGCGCATTCCGCCGGAGGCCGCTGCCGAGGGCCCGGTCGAGGTCGGTGACGCCGAGGGGCAGTACCGTCCCGCCCCGGCGCGGCGAGAGGAGCTGCCGCGCCGGGACAGGGTGGGCGGGAGCGCCGGCGAGCGCTCCTGCCCCTTCAGCAAGGGGAGGCTTCAGGGCAGCCGAAGCGTTCGGCCGGCCCTCAATCTCGGCGATGCGGCGGGCGAGCCGGGCAAACGCCTCCCGCGCCATGGAAACGCTTGCGCGCATGGCCTTCGAACCTGTCCGGTAAGAATTTGTTCCTGATTTGTTCTATTGATTCCGGAGAACGGCGCCGGAGTCAAGCCATCGCGAAAAGCGACAGGAATCCCAGCGACAACTTTGTTTGCGTCCCTTGGCCGTTCCGCCTATATAGACGCCATCCCAATCGCATTTTTTCGAGACCAAAGGCTTCGCCGCGGGAACCGGCGGCGGAGCAGCCGGGAGAGGCTTATGACCGCGACGCCCCTGATGCCGAAAGCGACCGCCGTGTGGCTGGTCGAGAACACCTCGATGTCGTTCGAGCAGATCGCCGATTTCTGCAAGCTCCACCCGCTCGAGGTGAAGGCCATCGCCGACGGCGAGTCCGCCCTCACCATCAAGGGCCTCGACCCGGTGCTCACCGGGCAGCTCACCCGCGAGGACATCGACAAGGCCCAGCAGGATCCGAACCACCGGCTGCACATGGCCGACTCGAAGGTGCGCGTACCCGTCGCCAAGCGCCGCGGCCCCCGCTACACCCCGGTGTCGCGCCGCCAGGACCGGCCGAACGCAATCCTCTGGCTGCTCCGGAACCACCCCGAGCTTAAGGACGCGCAGATCATGCGCCTCGTCGGCACCACCAAGCCGACGATCGATTCGATCCGCCACCGCACCCACTGGAATGCCAACAGCCTGTCGCCGCTTGATCCGGTGACGCTGGGCTTGTGTTCGCAGATCGACCTCGATTTCGAGGTCGAGAAGGCGGCGAAGTCGATGCCGCATCACGAGCCCGCGCCGCCGGCCGAAGGGTCGACGCTGCTTCCGGCGTCCGAGACGGTTCTTCCGCGCGAGACCGCCGAGCCGGCGCCGCGCGAGGTCGAACGCGAAGCGGAACGCGAGGCCGATGCCGTCTTCGCCAAGCTCAAGTCGATGAAGGGTCGCGAGGAGGACGAGGACGAATAGTCCATAGCCCGCCGCAAGCTCAGGAAAGGCCCGGAGCGGTTTGCGACGGGCTTTTTTCTTTTTCGACTGCTCCAATATGATAGACATTCGTGATCATCATATGAGAGCGGCATGGGCTTGGCCGAGTTCGACATCGATGGGCAGATCAGCGCCCGCATCCGGGCGCTCCGAACCGAACGCAACTTGACTCTGCAAGGCCTCGCGGAACGCGCCGCCGTGAGCCGAGCGATGCTGTCGCGCATCGAGCGCGGGGAATCGAGCCCCACCGCCCACCTTCTCGGCAAGGTATGCGCCGGCCTCGGCGTCACCCTCTCCACTTTGTTCGCCGAGGCGAAGCCCGTGCCGAGCCCGATCCGCCGGCGACCCACCCAGCCGGTGTGGCGGGATCCTGCCTCAGGCTATGTTCGGCGGAACGTTGCACCGGAGAGGACCGGATCGCCGGTTGACATCAGCGAGATCGAATTGCCGCCGGGTGCGCGGGTCGCCTTCGACTCCCTGCGGCTCAAGAATGCCGACCAGCACATCTGGGTTCTCGATGGGACGCTGGAACTCACCATCGATGCTGAGCGCCACCGCCTTGAGACCGGCGACTGCATCCATATGCGATTCGACCTGCCGGTGATGTTCCACAACCCCACGAGGCGGCCGGTGCGTTACGCCGTCGTCATCGCCAGCGGCGGGGCGGGATGACCTCGATGCCCGACAGCATCGCCGTTCGCCGCCTCGATGCCACCGAGGCGGAAGCACGTATCAGCGAGCTCGCGGCCGTCCTAGTCGATGCCGTGGCGCATGGCGCTTCGGTCAATTTCATGGCCGGCTTCTCGCAGGGGGAGGCAGAGGGGTTCTGGCAGGGCCAACTGCCGGGCATCGCCGACGGCGGCCGCCGGCTCATCGTCGCCGACCACGGCGCACGGCTTGTCGGCACCGTCATCATCACTCTAGCGCCGCAGCCCAACGCCGCACACCGCGCCGAGGTTGGCAAGATGCTGGTGCTCTCCCATCTGCGTCGGCAGGGCCTTGGCCGGCGGCTCCTCGCTGCGGCCGAGGCGAGCGCCTTCGCTGCTGGGCGGACCCTGCTGCTCCTCGATACCGAGAGCGACAGCGCCGGCGACCGACTCTACCGGAGCTGCGACTGGATCGAATACGGGCGCGTTCCCGGCCATGCCTATACGCCCGACGGCCGGCTGGCTGAGACGACGATGTTCTACAAGCGGCTGGTCCTGTAGACATTGTCGGCCGGAGCCCCACGGCGGCCTTAAGCCTTCAGTTCGAAATAGGCCTGGTGCTCGCGGGAGAGGCGGCAGGCGCGCTCGACATCGCCGGCGACGATCGCGGCGAGGATCGGCGCGTGGCTCTCGGCCACCGCGTGCATGTCGACATTGGGCTGGACGATGGTCTTCCGCGAATGCAACTCGACATGAAGCGATTCCCACATCCGCAGCAGCAGGTCGTTTTCCGCCGCCCGCATGATCACGCGATGGAACCAGGCGCTGTGGTGGACCATCGCCTCGAGGTCGCCGCTCCGCGCCGCCTCGCGCATGCCGTCGAGATGCTCGGCAACGATGCCGGGGGCCTGGTGGAGGCGCGGCAGCGCCAGGCGCATCGCCGCTTCCTCCAGCGCGCCGCGGACGGCGTAGATCTCGTGCTGGGCGCGGGCGTGATAGTCGTTGACGAAGGAGCCGCGGCGCGGGCGGATCGTGACGAGGCCGGCCTGTTCGAGGTCGCGGAGCGCTTCGCGGACCGGCGCCTGGCTCGAGCCGAATTCACGCGCGAGCTGGAGTTCGACCAGCCGCTCGCCGGCCCGGTAGTGGCCTGAAACGATACGCTCCAGGAGCTGGTTGCGGATACGGACGCCGATGGGCTGGTGATCGACATTCGCCCGCCGGTCGGGCTCCGGGGTGGTGAGGGCTTCCACGGCAGGACGACTCCGAATCGCGCGCGGGCCGAGGCGGTCGCGCGGCTGTGCCGCGTTACTGCCACAGGCCTGTCTACGGCGCCAGTCTACACCGTTCGGCGGGATTGACAGCCGATAATCGATAATCGATAGTTTGGGACTGGAATAATTCAGGGCCCGCAAAGAGGCCCTCATCCGGCGGACAGAGATCCACCGGCAATGCCGGCGAGCGGACGATTTGCCGGCGAAGGGAGGAAGGGAATGGCGCTCGATCTCGTGCGCGTCGATTCCATCAGCCAGGCGGCGGGGATTCTTGCCGGCGACGGTGGCGCGCGCTTCCTGGCCGGGGGGACGTTCCTCGTCCGCGCCCTGAGCGCCGGCGACGGCTCGATCCAGAAGCTCGTGCTCAACGACGGTCTTGGCCTCGACCGGATCACGATCGGCGACACGATCACGATCGGCAGCGCCGTCACCATGGCGCAGATAGAGTCGGAACCCGGCCTCGCCTTCCTCGCGCCGGTGGCCGGGTCGATCGGCGGCCCGGCGGTCCGGAACATGGCGACCGTCGGCGGCAACCTTTTCGCGTGGAGCCCCTATGGCGACTTCGCCGTGGCGCTGCTTGCGCTCGGGGCGACGGTGGTGAGCGAGGGAATCGACGGCGAGACCATCGCCGATCTCGAGGCGTTCCTGAAAGATGGCCCGCAGCGCGGCGCGATCGTGCGCGCGGTGCGGTTCACGGCGCCGTCGGACGGCGCATTCCGCTACCTCAAGGTCACGCGCAAACACCCGCACGGCGCGTCGGTGCTGTCGATCGCGGCGGTGCTTCCCGTCACCGGCGGCAAAGTGAGCCGCGCGCGGGTCGCCTATGGCGCGATGGCGCCGCGGCCGATGCGGGCGACGGCGGTGGGGGCCGCCCTCGACGGCAAGGCGCTTGATACGGCTGCGATCGCTGCGGCGGTCGCGGTGGCGGCCGATGGCACCGCACCCGAGGACGATCCGCAGGCGAGCGCCTGGTACCGGAGGGAAGTGCTGCCGGTGCATCTCCGCCGGCTGCTTGCGGGGGAGACGCGCTGATGGCCAGGGTTCCCGTCATCCTCACGGTCAACGGCGCCGAGCAGGCCGAGTTCGTCGAGCCCGGCGCGCTGCTCGTCGATCTTCTCCGCGACAAGCTCCATCTCACCGGCACCCGCACCGGGTGCGGCCAGGGCACCTGTGGCGCCTGCACCGTCCTCGTCGACGGCGAGCCGGTGCTCTCGTGCATCACGCTCGCCGCGCGGGCCAACGGCACCGCGGTCACCACGGTCGAGGGCATCGCCACCGGCGGCGTCCTCCACCCGCTGCAGAAGGCGTTCGCCGAAGGCTTCGCGGCGCAGTGCGGCTTCTGCACCTCGGGGATGATCGTCGCCGCCAGGGCGCTCCTCGACCGCAATCCCGATCCGGACCGCGCCGCGGTGATCGACGCGATCTCGGGCAACATCTGCCGCTGCACCGGCTACGAGCCGATCATCAACGCCATCCTTGCCGCGGCCACCGACCAGCGCCGCACGAAATCGGCCTGAGGGAGAACGCGCGATGGAACACGCCCGCGAATTCTTCGCCGCCGAGCGGGGCGAGGACGGCAAGGCGGTCGGCACCAGCCTCGCGCGGTCCGACGGGCTCGGCCACGTCACCGGCCAGACCCAGTTCTACGCCGACCGGCAGTTCCCCGGCATGCTGCACATTCGCATGGTACGGAGTCCGCACGACCATGCGCGGATTCTCTCCGTCGACACCTCGGAGGCGGAGAGAGTGCCCGGCGTCGTCCTGGTCATCACGCACAAGGACGTGCCGGCCAACATCTACACCATCCTCCGTCTGATCCAGGTCGAGCCGAACGACGAGCCGGTGCTGGCCGAGGGCAAGGTCCGCTTCAAGGGCGAGCAGATCGTCGCCGTCCTAGCCGAGACCGAGGCGATCGCCCGCGAAGCCGTGGCCAAGGTCAGGGTCGAGTACGAGGTGCTGCCGGCGGTGTTCGACGTCGAGGAGGCGCTGAAGCCCGGCGCGCCGCTGGTCAACGAATTCCACGGCCGGAACTGGTTCACCTACGAGGGGCATCATTGCCGCCGCGTCCGCCACGGTGACGTGACGAAGGGCTTCGCCGAGGCCGACCACATCCTCGAGGAGCGCTACCAGTCGTCGCCGATCGAGCACGCGCCGATCGAGACAACGGGCTGCATCGTCGTGCCGGAGGCGAACGGCCGGCTCACCTGCTACTCCAATACCCAGGCGCTGTTCTTCACCCTCGACAATGCAGGCCTGATCCTCAACGTGCCGTTCCAGAGACTGCGGCTGATCGGCGGCACGGTCGGCGGCGGCTTCGGCGGCAAGGTCGACGTGATCACCGAGCCGACCGCGATGCTCGGCGCGATGCTGACCGGGCGGCCAGTGAAATATGGGTACGACCGCGAGGAGGAGATGCAGGTCTCCTCGCCACGCGCCGCCGAGCGCATTTACATCAAGGACGGCGTGATGAACGACGGGCGGATCGTCGCCCGTGAGGTGCGCCTCTACGTCGACGCCGGGGCGTATTCGCGCCACAGCCCCTACGGCACGACAAAGGCGGCGGCGCACATGCCGGGGCCTTATACGATCCCCAACGTCCTGGTCGACGCGCACTGCGTCTATA
Organism: Bauldia sp.; assembly: GCA_022841545.1. Taxonomy (GTDB): domain Bacteria; phylum Pseudomonadota; class Alphaproteobacteria; order Rhizobiales; family Kaistiaceae; genus Bauldia. Next base: position 7,888 of record JALHRF010000053.1, read on the forward strand.
CCAACCGCACGCCGTCCTCGGCGATGCGCGGCTTCGGCGTCACCATCGGCGATTTTGCGCTGGAGGTGCAGATGGACAAGATCGCCCGGCTGCTCGGCATGGACCCGATCGCGCTCCGCATCCGCAATGCCTACCGCGACGGCGACATGAAGGCCCACGGCGAACTGACCAAGGGCGCGGCGCTGGTCGAGACGATGCAGGCCGCGGCGCAGCTTGCGGGGTGGCCGGTGTCGCCGGCCGATGCCGCGGCGTCGTCGATGAAGGCGGGAGGCTGACATGGCGAAGGCACGCGGGCGCGGAGTCGCCGCGGTGAACTACCCGACCGGCATGAACCTCGGCGGTGACCCGAGCCAGGCGCTGGTCCACGCCACCACCACCGGCAACTTCGTCGTCTCGCTGTCCTCGGCCGATCTCGGCCAGGGGCTCCGGACGGTGATGACCCAGATCTGCGCCGAGACGATCGGCGTGCCGCCGGAGATGGTGATCATCGACACCGCCGATACCGACACCGGGCCGCACTGCATGGGGACGTTCGCGAGTCGCGGTACGCACCGGATCGGCAACGCCATCATCATGGCGGCGAAGGAGGCGCGCCAGGTTCTGATGGATGTCGCGGCCGACGAGCTCGAGGTGAGCGCCGCCGATCTCGAGACCGACGGCAAGGGGTCGATCCACGTCAAGGGCGTGCCGTCGAAGTCGATTCCCGTGTTCGAGGTGGCGCTTGCCGCGCACTTCAAGCACGGCAAGACCGTGTCGGGCCGCGGCATCTTCATGCAGACCCGTTCATTTCCAGACCCGGAGACGGGCAAAATGATCCCGGCCACCACCTATGCCCATGCCTGCACCATCGCCGAGGTCGAGGTCGACACCGAGACCGGCGAGGTGGAGGTCAGGTCGCTCAAGAGCGCCTACGAGATCGGCAAGGCGCTCAACCCGAAGATGGTCGAGCAGCAGATCGTCGGCGGCGCCTGGATGGGGATGAGCCACGCGCTCTACGAGACCACCGAGCCGTACTATCCCGACCGTGCCTACGGCCCGCTCGACTTCAACGAATACCTGATGCCGGGGCCGGGCGACCTGCCCGCCTTCGAGGGCGTGATCCTCGAGCGGCCGTCGACCGATGGTCCCTTTGGCGCCAAGGGCGTCGGCGAGATGACGGCGAACTCGCCGATTCCGGCGATCGCCAACGCGATCTTCGACGCGGTCGGCGTCCGCATCGATTCGCTGCCGATCACGCCGGAGAAGGTGCTCCGTGCGATCCGCGCCAGGGACGGCGCTCTCGAACCCGAGAGAGTAGAGGAAAGACGATGCTGAAAGTGCTGTCGCTGATGAAGCGCAAGGAAGGCATGAGCTACGACGAATTCCGCAACTGGGCGCTCAACGAGCATCCGAAGCTCGCAACGAAGATTCCGGGCATGCGCGGCTACCGGATGAACGTGCCGCTCAAGGAGAACCCGGACTCGCCCTGCGACGCGATCAGCGAGATGTGGTGGGATTCGGACGAGGCGCGGCTTGCCGGCTTCGGCACCGAGGAGGGCAAGGCGGCCGGCGCCGACGCCGCGGCGCACGCCGCCAGCCGCTTCCACTTCTTCGCCGAGGAGAAGGTGTTCATTTCGTAGGGCGGGTTGCCCCGGACTTGATCCGGGGATAACCCGCCGCTTTCGCTATGGAGAACGGCGGAATGCCCCCGGCATTCCGCCCTACGGATTCTGCCCATGACCCAGCCCGTCATCGACGCGCATCACCACATCTGGCGCCAGGCAGACCTGCCGTGGCTGATGGGGCCGATGGTGCCGCGCATCTTCGGGCCCTACGAGCCGATCCGGCGCGACTACCCGGTCGAGGAGTACCTCGCCGACATCGCCGGCAGCGGCGTGGTGAAGTCCGTCTACGTCCAGGCCAACTGGCCCAGGGAGCGGGCAGTCGACGAGGCGGCGTGGGTGCAGTCGGAGGCCGACCGCACCGGCTGGCCGCACGGCATCGTCGCCTATGCCGACCTGATGGCGGAGGACGTGCGGCCAGCACTCGCGCGGCTGGCGAAGAGTCCGCTGGTGCGCGGCATCCGCATGCAGCTCCACTGGCACGACAATCCGCAATACCGCTTCGCGAAGCACGCCGATCTCGCCGACGATCCCGTCTTCCGGCGCAACTTCGCGGCCCTCGCCGACCACGGCTTCAGCTTCGACCTCCAGGTCTTCGCGCCGCAGATGGCGGTGGCTGCGCGGCTCGCCCTCGACCATCCCGGCACGACCTTTATCCTCCAGCATGCCGGGATGCTCGAGGACCTCTCGGAGACCGGTCGTGCTGAGTGGCATCGTGGCATGCGGCTCCTCGCGGCAGAGCCGAACGTGGTGTCAAAACTCTCCGGGCTAGGCACCTTCATCCATCGCAACGACCCCGGCCACATCGCCTTTGTCGTGCGCGAGACGATGGCGCTGTTCGGCGCCGACCGTTGCCTGTTCGGGTCGAATTTCCCGATCGAGAAGCTCTGGACCGACTATGCCGCGCTTGTTGCCGCCTATCGCGATGCCGTGGCCGGGTTCACCCCGGAGGCGCAGGCAGCGATGCTCCACGACACCGCGGCGCGCGTGTATCGGCTGTGAAAGTGCTTTGCGAGCCTCAAAGCTCGAAGGACACGAGATGGCATTTCCAGGTCATCCCTTCGCACGCAGGCTCGGAATGAGCGGATGAGGAGACGACGCTCCGAAACACCGGCAGTCACGCGTCTCCGCGGCATTGTGGCTGCTGCGGCCTGTTTCTTCGTCCACGGTATTCGTCACCGGACAGGGCGAGGAGACCAGGGGGACCCGGCATTGCGAAGGCCTTCGCGACGGTGCCGGTCAGGTCGCGGGAGTCCCGCGGCCGGCGACGGACCCGAGGGTGGCGCCGCTCGCTGCGAGGGCCATGGGCATCGTTGACGCCTTCTCCTATCGCGACCGCATGGAGGGTATCCCGGTCCATGACGAGCAGGGTTCGCGGGACCGGCCCTATGACCCGGCGCGGGCGTCGCAGTGTCGGGCACGCTCGTCTGGAGCGATGCCGACCTCGGCTGGGACGCCGACTGGCGGATGACGGCCGACGGCGTCCCCTATCGCTGGCGCGCGCATCGGGTAAGCTTCGTCGACGCCTTCCGCTCCGCCATCGGCGGCGCGGCGCAGATCCTGTCGGGCCACGGCGCCCCGAACCGAAGGAAATTTCGAGATGGCCACCGTCCTGATCACCGGCGCGAACCGCGGCATCGGCCTCGCGCTGGCCCGTGCCTACGTCGCCCGCGGCGACACCGTGCTCGCCGCCTGCCGCGTCACCTCGAAGGCGCTCACCGACCTCGGCGCGAAGGTCTACGAAGGGGTCGAGGTCGGCGACGACGCCTCCGTCGACCGGCTCGCCACCAGCCTCGGCAACACGCAAGTCGACGTGCTGATCAACAACGCCGGCATCCACTCGAACGAGACGCTGGACGACCTGAGCTTCGACCGCATCCGGAAGCAGATGGAGGTCAACGCCTACGGGCCACTTCGCGTGACGAGGGCGCTCCTTCCGCATCTCCACGAGGGCAGCAAGGTGGTGATCGTCACCAGCCGCTCCGGTTCGATCGGCGATAACGGCTCCGGCCGCACTTACGGCTACCGGATGTCGAAGGCAGCGGTGAACATGGCCGGCGTCAATCTCGCGCTCGACCTGAAGCCGCGCGGCATCCCGGTGCTCCTCCTCCACCCCGGCATGGTCAAGACCGACATGGGTGGAGGGCCGGGATCGGTGGAAGCCAAGGAGGCGGCGGCTCGCATGGTTGCGCGTATCGACGAGATGAGCCTCGACAACACCGGCACGTTCCGCCACGCGGAGGGCTACGCGTTGCCGTGGTGAGGGCGGCCCCAGCCGCCGTCAGCCGGCGATCACCTTGCTCCGTACTCCAATGACGGCCGAGCGGTGCGTGAAGATCGTCTCGACGGCAAATCCCAGCCGATCGAGGTCCCGACGCGCCGCCGCTACCGTATAGGCTGGTGACATTCGATCGGAGTTGGGTTTCATGATTTCGGATAGAGAAATCGGGTCGCATCGGCAGAGCTCGGCTATTCCACGGCAAAGCGCTGGCTCGCGAGCTTCGTGTCGCTGTGCCAGATTTCGAAGGTCCACGCGCCCGGTACGATCTCCCAGTCGTTTTCGAAGCCGTAGCCGAGATAGACGGTCTCGCCGATCGTCTTCGGCCGCGTGTAGCGGCTCTCGAGGAGCGGCTCCGGTTCGGCGGGATCGATCAGGCCGGGGGGCGGGTAGATGATGACGAAATCGAGCGCGACTTCGGCACCCGCCGGCTCGCCGACGACCACGTAATGGAGGCCGAACTCGAGACCGAGGCGGCCGGGGATCGTGTCGGTCGCCTCTACCAGCGTGGCCGTGATCGGGGCCGCGATCGTTCCGGTGGGGGCGTCCGGATCCGGCGTCTCCTCGCCGATCGCGACGGTGTAGATGCCGGCATCGACGATATCGACGCGCTCGATCCGAAGATCGGCGGCGTTCGCGGCGAAGGACGCCAGGACGAGCAGGGCGGTAACGGGCAGGCAGCGCATAGTGATCTCCCGTGGGCGGCCGGTTTCCGCGCCGGTCAGGGCGGCCGCTCGGCCGTCATCATGTAGTTGACGTCCATGTCGCTCGTCAGCCGGAAGCGGTCGGCGACGGGCACGTACATCACGCCGGTCTCGTCGGCCGGTTCGAGGCCCGCGGCGCGGAAGGCGGCGGCGAGTTCGGCGGGGGTGACCAGCTTGTCGTAGCTGTGGGTGCCCCTGGGCAGCCAGCGGAGCACGTATTCGGCCCCGACGATGGCCAGCGCGAAGGCCTTGAGCGTGCGGTTGATGGTCGAGGCGACGACGATGCCGCCCGGCTTGACCAGCGCGCTGACGGTGGCGACGAAGGCGGCGACGTCGGCGACGTGCTCGACCACCTCGAGGATCAGCACAGCGTCGAAAGCCTCGCCTTCCTCGGCGAGCGCTTCCGCCGCGGTGGCGCGGTAATCGATGGCAAGGCCGGCTTCCGCGGCATGAAGGCGCGCGGCGGCGACGATCTCGGGCGAGGGATCGATGCCGGTGACCGTCGCGCCCATCCGGGCGAGCGGCTCCGAGACGAGGCCGGCGCCGCAGCCGATGTCGAGGATGCGGAGGCCGGACAGGGCCCTGCCGGTCCGCGGGTCGCGGCCGAAACGGGCGGCGAGCCGGTCCCGGATGTAGCCGAGGCGGATCGGGTTGAGCCGGTGGAGCGGGCGCATCGGCCCGTTCTCGTCCCACCATTCCCCGGCCATGGCCGAGAAACGGGCGACCTCTTCGGGATCGATGCTCACTGTGGCGGCGCGGGCTGTCATGATTGCGAGCGTAACAGGTTCGGGCATGAATGGCGCGGAGGCGATTCGCCGCTCGCAGCGGTGCACGCCCGCCACCATCTATGGATGCTGACGATCGATCTTCGAGGGGGACTGGCGTGGCAACACCATCGGGCGGCGGACGGACGGCTCTGGTCACCGGCGGCAATCGGGGGCTTGGGCTGGAGACGAGCCGCCAGCTCCTTCGCGACGGGTTCGCGGTGATTCTCACGGCGCGCGACAAGGCCGAGGGCGAAGCCTCGGCCAGGGCGATCGGCGCGGCCTTCCGGCCGCTCGACGTGACCGACCCCGGGAGCATCGGGGCATTGGCGTCCGGGCTCCGGGAGGACGGCGCCAGGATCGACGTGCTCGTCAACAATGCCGCCGTGGCGCTCGACGGGTTCAACGCCGAGGTGGCGCGGAAGACCATCGACGCCAATGTGTACGGCCCGCTCAACGTGTCCCAGGCGCTTGCGCCGCTGATCCCGGACGGCGGCACGATCGTGATGGTGTCGAGCGGCGTGGGGGAGCTGTCGGCGCTGCCGCCACGGCTCCGCGTCGAGTTCGCCTCGCCGAACCTCACCCGGGCCGGGCTCCTCAAGCTGGTCGAGGCCTTCGTCGCGGCGGTGGGGAGCAACCGCTACCGCGAGGAGGGATGGCCGGGCTCGGCCTATCGCGTCTCGAAGGTGGCGCTCAACGCGCTCACCCGCATCCTTGCCGGCGAGTTCGCACCGCGGCAGATCAAGGTCAATTCGGTTTGCCCCGGCTGGGTTCGGACCCGCATGGGCGGGTCTTCGGCCACCCGCGACGTCACGGCGGGCGCGAAGTCGATCGCCTACGCGGCAACACTGCCGGCGGATGGGCCGACAGGTGGGTTCTACCGAGACGGGCGGAAGATCGCATGGTAGCGAAGGAGGCAGGGATGGCGTTCGTCATCAAGGCCGACGTGGCCGAGCCGTACGCGAAGACTTCCATGTTTGCCGCGGCAGCGACGATGTCCGGCGGCAGGCGCATCGCCGAGGGCGATACCGTCTACGTCTTCGCGAGTGAGACCGAGGGCGGGCAGGGGCTCGTCGCACGCGGGGTGGTGACGGCCGCGGAGGCGATTCCGAAGATGCCCGGCATTGCCCGGCAGACGCCGTGCGTCAGCGTCACGATCAAGCGCACGGCGCTGGCGAAGCGCCCACTCGGGCGAAGCGACCTCAAGCCGTTCAAGGACTGGAAGGACGGCCGGCCGGAGACCGAGCTGAATTTCAAGTTCTATCGCCAGGCGACGAACAAGATCGGAGGCATTTCGGATGAGGCGGCCGCGTTCCTCGGCACCCTGTTCTAGTGGCCGGATTGCGACGGCCGGTATGACCGACCTGTTCGTCCGCGAGCCCGGTCTGCCCGGCCTTCTGCACCGCCCGTACTGGAGCGCGGAGGAGCAGCGTACGGCCGTCACTGCGGTCCGCGCGGTGACGGAGGACGCCCCGTTCTACCAGCCGACGATGCCCCGCACTGGCAGACCGTTCTCCGTGCGCATGACCAATTGCGGCGCCCTCGGCTGGGTGTCGGACCGCAACGGCGGCTACCGCTACCAACCCACCCATCCCGTGACCGGCCTGCCATGGCCGCCCATCCCCGACATCATTCTCGCGGTCTGGGCGGCGGTGGCGGGCTATCCGCACCCGCCTGAGGCTTGCCTCGTCAATCACTATGCGCCGGGGGCGAAGCTCGGGCTCCACCAGGACGCCGACGAGCAGGATTTCGACGCGCCGGTGTTGTCGCTTTCCCTTGGCGATGACTGCCGGTTTCGCGTCGGGGGGACGGCGCGGGGCGGCGCAACGCGCACACTCCGGCTGATGTCGGGCGACGTCGTCATGCTCGGCGGAGCGTCCCGCCTCGCCTTTCACGGCGTCGATCGCATCTATCCCGGAACCTCGACGCTGCTCCGGGACTGGTTCCCAGCGGGCGGCCGGATCAACCTGACGCTTCGCCGGGTGACAAAGCCGTAGCAGGGCTGGCTACTTCACGCCCTCGGCCGGGGTCATCCAGCCCTGCATTGCGCCGCCGGGAACCTCGATGATGGCGACCCGGCCGATATTTGGGATGTCCCAGGGCTCCCGGACCACCTTGCCGCCGGCGTCCTTGAGCTTCTTCACCCGCGCATCGACATCGTCGACGGCGAGGTGGGTGAACCAATGATCGGGAACGCCCTCGAACATCGGACCGCTCATCTCCATCATCCCAGCGACCATCTCCCCGTTCGACTTCACGATCGTGTAGGTGCCATACATGCCGTCACCCTGCATCGCCGTGTCCTCATAGGTCCAGCCGAGCGCCTTGCCGTAGAAGTCCTTGGCCTTCTTGACGTCGCGGGTCATCAGTTCATTCCAGTGAAAAGCGCCGTGGGCGGTCATGGCATCGTCCTCCGTTTAACTATCCTGTTAAATTAACACACTTTGATTGCTGATGCGAGTGCGCTGGCTGACCAGTCGCTTTCGCATGATCACCCATCCAGCATCCGGTACCCGACCCCCGGCTCGTTCAGGATGAATCTCGGATCGGCAGGGTCGTCATGCAGTTTCTGGCGAAGCTGGCTAATGAAGACCCTGAGATACTGCGTGTCGGTTTCGTGCGCCTTACCCCAAACCTCGCGCAGGATCTGGCCGTGGGTGAGGATGCGGCCGACGTTTTGGGCAAGTACCCGCAACAGCTCGAACTCCTTCCTGGTCAGCTTCACGAGTTCGCCTTCGAGATGGACCTCGTGCCTGGCGAGGTCGACGGTGAGCGCGCCGATCACGATCTCCGACGGCGCCGCGGCGCCCGCTTGCGCTCGCCCACGGAGAAGGGCACGGACGCGAGCGAGGAGTTCGGCGATGCCGAACGGCTTGACCACGTAATCGTCGGCGCCGGCGTCGAGCGAGGCGACCTTCTCGATCTCCGACTGGCGAACCGAAAGGACGAGGATCGGTACCTCCGACCATTCGCGGATGCGGCGGACCACCTCCTTGCCGTCCATGTCGGGGAGGCCGAGGTCGAGGATGACGAGGGTCGGGGTCGCCGTGGCGCAGCGCGCGATGCCCTCAGCGCCACCGCTCGCCTCGACAACCTCGAAGCCGCTTGCCTCCAGCGCGATCCGCAGGAACTTTCGGATCTGTGCCTCGTCGTCGACGACCAGAATCCGTCCGCTCATTTCTGCGTCTCGGCGCCGGTTTTCGCAGTCGCGGAAAGCGGCAGCCGGATCTCGATCCGCGTGCCGCTCGGGCCGTCGGTGCGCGGCAATGCCCGGATCGAGCCGCCGTGGGCGTCGAGGATGCCGCGGGCTATGGCAAGCCCGAGCCCGGTGCCCTTGCTGTCGCCGTCGCCGGCCCGCACGCGGTAGAACATGTCGAAGATCCGCTCCCGGTCAGGTTCCGGGATGCCGGGCCCCTCGTCCTCGATGGCGATGGCGATGGCCTCTCCCGCACGTTCGGCCGCGATCACGATCTCCGTACCCGGCGCCCCATATTTCGCGGCATTGTCGAGGATGTTCACCAGCGTCTGCTCGAGGAGGATCGGATCGACCTTGATGGCCGGCAAGGTCAGCGGCACGTCGACCCGGAGCCTGAACGGGCGGAGCTCGTCCTTCAACTGCCGCACGGCCCGCCCCACCAGCTCCCGCGGCTCGACCCACTCGCGATTGAGCGGCAGCGCACCATAGCTGATCCGGGTCATGTCGAGGAGGTTCTGGACGTAGCGGTTGAGGCGTTCGCCCTCGTCGCGGATGGTCTCGGCGAGCTGAATCCGCCCGTCGCGGCCCACGGCGTCGCCCGCAGCGATCAGGCTGGTGGCGGCGCCGATGATCGAGACCAGCGGAGTGCGGAGGTCGTGGCTGACCGACGACAGGAGCGCGGCGCGGAGCCGCTCGGTCTCGGAGAGGACCCGGCTCTCCTCGATGTCGGTGGTGAGTCGCGCCCGCTCGATGGCGATCGCCACCTGGTCGACCAGCGCATCGAGCACCCGGCGCTCCTCGTCATCGAGCCGCCGGCCTTCCTCGAACGACACGCCGAGAATGGCCTGCGGTCCTTGCGCCGTCTTGAGCGGCAGGAAGAGCCAGGTCGACGAGGGCAGCGTCGCCGAGCCCCAGCCCGCCGGCTCGCCGTGCTCCCAGGCCCAGCGCGCCGCACCCCAGTCGCGCGCGTCGAGGCGGTCCTCGGGCGGGTAGCCGCCGGCGATGGCGAGCCCGCCGCCCGCCGCCGGCGCCAGCACCAGCGAGCGGCATTGCAGCGTCGAGGCGACGTGGTGAACCGCGGCCCAGACGATGTCGTCGAACGACCCCGCCGCCGCGATCTTGCGGCTGAAGGCATAGAGGTTGGCCGTCCGCCGGGCGACATTGCGCTGCGCCGCCGCCTGGGCGCGGAGCCGGGAGGCGAGGTTGCCGGTTAGGATCGCGACCACGAGGAAGAGGAGAAGCGTCAGCACCACCTCGCGCTCGGCGATGTGGAGCGTGAGGCGCGGCTCGGTGAAGAAGAAGTTGTAGGCGGCGAAACTGAGGAGGCTCGCGAAGATCGACGGCCAGAGTCCGTGCCGGATCGCGACGACCAGGACGGCGACGAGAAAGATGAGGGCGAGGCTCTCGACCGGGAAGATCCGGTCGACGGCGAACGTGATGCCGCCGGCGACGGTGACGATCCCGGCCGCCCAGAGATAGGCCACCGGGTCACGCTCGGGCGAGAGCCCCGGCGCGACGATCACCGAACGCGGCCCGTCCGCCACTTCCGGCGAGATGATGGTCACCTCGAAGTCGTCCGCACTCTGGATGATTTCCGCGGCGACGGCCTCGCGGAACAGCGCGGCCGGGAACCGCCGCGGCCGTGGCCGGCCGACGATGATGCGGCTGACGTTCTGGGTGCGGGCGAACGCGACGAGCTCGGGCGCCACGTGACGTTCGGCATTGAGCGTGACGATCTCGGCGCCGAGCGACTCGGCCAGGCGAAGCGCCTCGGCGATGGCGTCCTTGGCCGCCTCGGGCAGGGCCTCCGACGTCTCGGTCGCGACGTGGACGGCGATCCACGGCAGCCGCGCCCGCTCCGCGACCCGCTTCGCCGCCCGCACCAGCGCCTTGGCGACGGGCGACTCGTTGATGCAGACGAGGATGCGATCGTTGGTCGGCCATGGACCGGCGATGGCGTGGCTCCGCATATGCGCGGTCATCTGCGCATCGACGCGGTCGGCGGCGACGCGCATCGCCAGCTCGCGGAGCGCGGTCAGGTTGCCCTTGGAGAAGAAGTTCTGGATGGCGCGGGCGATCTGGTCCTGGACATAGACCTTGCCCTGGCGGAGCCGCGAGATCAGCTCCTCCGGCGGCAGGTCGATCAGCTCGATCTCGTCGGCGAGCTCCAGCACCTTGTCGGGAATCGTCTCGCGGACCCGCACCCCGGAGATGCGCGCGACGATGTCGTTCAGGCTTTCGAGGTGCTGGATGTTCAGCGTCGTGTAGACGTCGATCCCGGCGTCGAGCAGTTCCTCGATGTCCTGCCAGCGCTTCGGATGGCGGCTGTCGGGGACGTTGCTGTGGGCGAGTTCGTCGACCAGCGCCAGCGCCGGCCGGCGGGCGAGGATCGCGTCGATGTCCATTTCCGGCATCAGACGGCCGCGGTAGGCGATCCGCCGGCGCGGCATCGCCTCCAGCCCGGCGAGCAGCGCCTCGGTCTCGGCGCGGCCGTGGGTCTCGACGATGCCGATCACAACATCCCGGCCCTCGGCCTTTCGCTGGCGGGCATCCTCGAGCATCGCATAGGTCTTGCCGACGCCGGGGGCGGCGCCGAGGAAGATCTTGAGCTTCCCGCGCCCCTCCTTCGCCGCCTCGGCGAGAAGCGCTTCCGGCTCGGGCCTGCCGTCGATATCCGCCATCCTCGCCTCCGGCCGGCGACTATTGGGCCGTCGGGGCTGCCGTGTCGAGGGCGAGGTTGAGGAGCAGCACGTTGACCCGCGGCTCGCCGAGGAGACCAAAGGTCGGCCCTTCTGTGTGTTCCGTCACGAGCGCGGCCACCGCGTCCTCGGACAAGCCGCGGGCGGCTGCGACGCGCGTGACCTGCCAGGCCGCCCCCGCCGGTGAGATGTGCGGGTCGAGGCCGCTGCCCGAGGTCGTGACCAGGTCGACCGGCACCGGACCGCCGCCGAGACCCGCCACGCGTTCCCCCACCGCCGCGACCAGCGCGGCGCTGGTCGGCCCGAGGTTGCTGCCGCTGGAGCTTGCCGCATCGTAGCCGTTGGCCCCGGCCGCCGAGGGCCGCGGCCAGAAGTAGCGGTCTGCGGCGAAGCCTTGGGCGACCAGTTCCGAGCCGACGAACCGGCCATCGATCGCGATGAGGCTGCCATTGGCCTGCGCCGGGAAGACCGCCTGCGCGATCCCGGTGACGGCGAGCGGATAGGCGAAGCCGGTAAGCGCGATCATCACGACGAGGATGACAAGGGCGGGGCGAAGCTGCGCGAGCATGGGTATCTCCTCCTCAGGCGATGCCGAGGGCGTTGACGATGAGGTCGATGGCCTTGATGCCGGCAAAGGGCACGATCAGCCCGCCGACGCCGTAGACGAGCAGGTTGCGGCGGAGGAGACTCGCCGCGGTCGACGGCCTGTAGCGGACGCCGCGAAGCGCAAGCGGCACCAGCGCGATGATGACCAGGGCATTGAAGATCACCGCCGAGAGGATCGCACTCGCCGGGCTGCCGAGACCCATCACGTTGAGCGCCGACAGCCCCGGATAGGCGGCGACGAAGATCGCCGGCAGGATGGCGAAGTATTTCGCGACGTCATTGGCGATCGAGAACGTGGTGAGCGAGCCGCGGCTGATCAGGAGCTGCTTGCCGATCAGCACGATCTCGATCAGCTTGGTCGGGTCGCTGTCGAGGTCGATCAGGTTGCCGGCTTCCTTCGCCGCCGGCGTGCCGCTGTTCATGGTGACGCCGATATCGGCCTGGGCGAGCGCCGGGGCGTCGTTGGTGCCGTCGCCGCACATCGCCACCAGCCGGCCGCCGGCCTGCTCGCCCCGGATCAGCTCCAGCTTCTTCTCGGGCGTCGCCTGGGCGAGGAAGTCGTCGACGCCGGCCTCGGCGGCGATGGCCGCCGCGGTCAGCGGATTGTCGCCGGTGATCATCACCGTGCGGATGCCCATCCGGCGAAGCTCGGCGAAGCGTTCGCGGATGCCCGGCTTGACGATGTCCTTGAGGTGGATGACGCCGAGCGGCTTGCGATCGCGGGCGACCACCAGCGGCGTGCCGCCGGAGCGGGCGATGGTCTCGATGATGCGCTTGAGCGGACCAGACTCGCCGTCGTCGCACCAGGCGAGCACCGCGTCCTCGGCGCCTTTCCGGAGCATCGTACCGTCGGCCAGGTTGGCGCCGGAGATGCGGGTGCTGGCGGAGAACGGAATGAACTCCGCGATCTCGCCCGACGGGTGCAGGCCATGCCTCTCGGCGAGCGCCACGATCGATTTCCCCTCCGGCGTGTCGTCGGAGAGCGAGGCGAGGAGCGATGCTTCCATCAGCACCCTCGGGTCGATGCCGGGCAGCGGCTCGAAGGCGTCCGCCATGCGGTTGCCGAAGGTGATGGTGCCGGTCTTGTCGAGGAGGAGGGTGTCGACGTCTCCGGCCGCCTCCACCGCGCGGCCGGACTTGGCGATGACGTTGGCCTTCACCAGCCGGTCCATGCCGGCGATGCCGATCGCCGACAGGAGCCCGCCGATGGTGGTCGGGATCAGCGTGACGAGGAGCGCGATCAGGAAGATCACCGGGATATACGCGCCGGCATAGGCGGCGAAAGGTTCGAGCGTCGCCACCACGATCAGGAAGATGATGGTGAGGCCGACGAGGAGGATGTTGAGTGCGATCTCGTTCGGCGTCTTCTGCCGCTCGGCGCCCTCGACCAGGGCGATCATGCGGTCGACGAAGCTCTCGCCCGGCCGCGCGGTCACGCGCACCTTGAGCCAGTCGGAAACGACGCGCGTGCCGCCGGTCACCGCCGAACGGTCGCCGCCGGATTCCCGGATGACCGGCGCCGACTCGCCGGTGATCGCGGATTCGTCGACCGAGGCGACGCCCTCCACCACCTCGCCATCGGCCGGCACCAGGTCCCCCGTCTCGACCAGGACGAGATCGCCGACGCGGAGCGCGCGGCTCGACACCGGCTCGGTCGTGGTCATCGCGTCCGAGGTAAAGCGCTTGGCCGGCGTCTCGGCCTGGGTGGCGCGAAGCGCATCGGCCCGCGCCTTGCCGCGGCCCTCGGCCATCGCCTCGGCGAAATTGGCGAAGTAGACGGTGAACCAGAGCCAGGCCGCGATCTGGCCGACGACCACCGCGCCGCCGGCCCCGAGCGCAACGTCGCGGATGAAGATGACGGTCGAGAGCACCGCCACGATCTCGGTGACGAACATCACCGGGTTCCTGGCGAGCGAACGCGGGTCGAGCTTGGCGGCGGCCGACCTGAGCGCGGCGCGGGTGATGGCCGGGTCGAACAGCGCGACATCGGGTTTCTTGGTCATGGTCATGGTCCTCGGAAGGTCTCGATCCTCAGAAGGTCTGGTCCGAGAGCAGCGCGAAGTGCTCGGCGATCGGGCCGAGGGCGAGGGCGGGGAAGAAGGTCAGGCCGTCGATGATCAGGATCACCGCGATGAGCAGCACGACGAACAGCGGCGTATGGGTGGGGAAGGTTCCGGCCGAGGCCGGCGACACGTTCTTCACCGCGAGCGCCCCGGCGACCGCGAGCATCGGGATGAGCATCGCGTAGCGGCCGAACAGCATGGCGATGCCGATCATGGTGTTGTGGTAGACGGTGTTGGCGCCGAAGCCTGCGAAGGCCGAACCGTTGTTCCCCGTGCCCGACGAATAGGCGTAGAGGATCTCCGAGAAGCCGTGCGGGCCTCCGTCCTGGAGCGAGGCGAGCGACACGGGCAGGACGGCCGCCAGCGCACCGAGGATCAGCACGCCGACCGGCATCACCAGGAAGGCGAGGATGGCGAGCTTCACCTCCTTCGCCTCGATCTTCTTGCCGAGATACTCGGGCGTCCGCCCGACCATCAGCCCGGCGAGGAAGACGGTGAGCACGACGAAGAGGAGCATCCCGTAGAAGCCGGAACCGACGCCGCCGAATATCACTTCGCCGACCTGCATCTGCAGCATCGGCGCGAGCATGCCGAGCGGCATGAAGCTGTCGTGCATGGCGTTGACGGAGCCGTTGGAGGCAGCGGTCGTCGCCGTCGCCCACAGCGCCGAATTGCCGACGCCGAAGCGGACTTCCTTGCCCTCCATGTTGCCGGCCGGCTGGTCGACGTTGAGCTCGGCGATGAGCGGATTGCCGGCGATCTCCGACCCGTAGGTCAGCGCCAGCGCGCCGGTGAAGAGCACGAGCATGGCGGCGAAGATCGCCACGCCCTGCCGCATGTCCCTGACCATCCGTCCGAACATGAAGCAGAAGGCGGCGGGAATGAGCAGGATGTACAGCATCTCCAGGAGGTTGGAGATCGGGGTCGGGTTCTCGTAGGGCACGGCGGAATTGGCGTTGAAGAAGCCGCCGCCATTGGTGCCGAGCTGCTTGATCGCGACCTGCGAGGCCACCGGCCCCTGCGCGATCACCTGCTCAGCGCCTTCGAGCGTCGTCGCATCGACATAGGCCGAGAGGTTCTGCGGCACGCCCTGCCAGGCGAGGAGGAGTGCCGCGACAATCGAGAGCGGGAGGAGGACGTAAAGGACGGAACGGACGAGATCGACCCAGAAGTTGCCGAGCGTCTTCAGCTGCCGGCCGCCGAAGCCGCGGATGATGGCGGCGCCGACCGCGATGCCGGTGGCGGCGGAGACGAAGTTCTGCACCGTCATGCCGACCATCTGGCTGAAGTAAGCGAGCGTCGCCTCGCCGCCATAGGCCTGCCAGTTGGTGTTGGTGACGAAGCTCACCGCCGAATTGAAGGTGAGGTCGGGCGACATCGGCGCCATGCCCTCCGGGTTCCACGGCAGCACGTGCTGGAACCGGAGCACGGCATAAAGGAACACCCAGCCGACCAGATTGAAGGCGAGCACCGCGAGCGCGTAGCGCGTCCAGTGCTGGCCGGCCGGATTCCGGCCGGCTCCGGCGAGCGCGTAGAGCCCGCGTTCGATCGGCGCGAGGACAGGCGTCAGCCACGTCCGCTCGTCGGAGAACACCCGCGCCATGTAAAGCCCGAGCGGCCAGGCAAGGGCGGCGAGGAGGACGCCATAGATGATGAATTGCAGGATTTCGCTGGCCATGGATTTGGCTCCTCAGAACCGCTCGGGGCGGATCAGCGCGTAGGTCAGGTAGGCGAGGAGGAGGACGGCCACCGCCCCGCCGAGGATCAGGTCGAGCGGCATGGACCGATCCTCAAAGCCGCTCGCAGGCGCGCACGCCGAGGGCGGCGAGCGCGAAGAAGACGAGAACGATGGCGATGTAGGCGATGTCGAGCACGGGAACACCTCCTTGCGCGCGCGTTGGACGGTTGTGTCGGCGGCGGTACCAGCGGCCTGTGTTAGGTGCGCTGAAGCAGGGTAGGTAGACCCGGTCGGCGTAAGGCCGCTATTCGGATGGCAGGGCAACCGGATAAAGAAACCATAAAGTCGAGGGCTTCATGTGCGCTGCTGGCGGCCCATCTCCCGCCCCTTCGGCTCTCTTGGCGGGAGAGAATGCTATTCCGTCGTCGATCAACGGCGGCCGGCGCCAAGCATACCCGCTCTTTGGCGCCACCCGCCTGGCTGTCGCAAATCCGTACGGGTGCCGACACGAGGCCTGTTCGAAATGGCGCTCGCCATACTCCGCGAGCAGTGGGACCCTCGGCGTGGCTTCCAGCCGCAAGCACGTCGCCAAGCTCCAGGAGACGCAGATCGACGCCGAGCGGAAGGCCGAGCGCATGTTCGACCGTCTGGTCGATACGACCGGCACGTCCGTGGTCGCAGCCTACGAGCGCCGGGTCCGCGAACTCGGGGAGAGAAGGCGCTGATCGGCGACCGAATCGCTGCCCAGGGCATGCCGCCTTGTTATCGAACCGTCTGCGCTTTCATGGGAAATCCCTTGAAACTCTGGCGTTCCGGGGGATCGAAGGGCAGCGGGCGGTGCTCGGACTGGCGTTTGCCGGGCGTCTTCAGTACGTCCACGAAGCCGGCTATCGAACCGCCGAATTCTCTATACTGTTCAAGATGTTAGGAGGAATAGAACGCAGAGCCGGGAGTGGTGGAGCCAGGCGGAATCGAACCGCCGACCTCTTGAATGCCATTCAAGCGCTCTCCCAACTGAGCTATGGCCCCTCCTGGACGTCGCGGACCTGTCCGGCAAGTGGGCCGGGCCGAACCGCGACGGTCAGATAGCATCTCGCACATCCGATTTCCACCGGCTCAATGCGTCCAGGTGCGGATTGCCGCATTGACGCCCTGGCCGGCCGGAATCACGGTTCCTCGTCATCGACGTCGCCGATGATTGTGGTGACGTCGTCGCTTTCCTCGTCCTCGTCCGGCTCGAGGAAGGTGTCGTCGGCATCGTCGTCGGCGTCGACTTCCTCGTCGTCGCCCTCGACCACCACCGCGCCGGTGTCGGCCTCCTCCTGGTCGGCTTCCTCCAGCGGCACGAACTCCGGCTTGGCGTCGGCCTCGAGCTCGATATCCTCGTCGTCGTCGTCGACCACCGCCGCAGGGCGGCCCCGCGTCGTCGTTGTAGCCTCGAAATGGGTCCCACAGCGCGGACAGACGATCGGGTCACGGTTGAGATCGTAATACCGCGTGCCGCAGTTCGGGCAGATTCGTTTGGTGCCGAGATCCGGTTTCGCCACTTTCCCTAGCCTCGCGGAAGCGTTGAGCGGCCTCCCGTAGTCTGGTCGGAAGGGGGAGTCAAACGGGATTTGCTCCAAGTCTCCGCGGCCGGGTGACTGCCCTCTTGCCCTATGCTATCGCTCCCGGCGCCCGCTTGGCCGAAACGCGATCCGGAGCTCCATCCATCCATGCCTGAAGAAGTCCGCGCAATCCCACTCCGCGCCCGCCGTTCGGGCCCCCTGAATGGCCGGGTACGGCCGCCGGGTGACAAGTCGATCTCGCACCGCTCGCTCATGCTGGGCGCACTGGCGGTCGGTGAGACCACGGTCGAGGGCTTGCTCGAGGGCGAGGACGTTCTTTCCACCGCCGCGGCGATGCGCGCCTTCGGCGCCACCGTAACCCGCGCCGATAACGGCTGGTGGAGCGTGAAGGGCCTCGGGGTCGGCGGGCTGCTCGAGCCCGAGCACGTCATCGACTATGGCAATGCCGGCACCGGCGTGCGGTTGGCCATGGGCATAGCCGGAAGCCACGCCCTCGCCGCCACCTTCACCGGCGATGCCTCCCTCGTCGGCCGGCCCATGGGGCGGGTCTTCGACCCGCTGCGGAGGATGGGCGTCCAGGTTCTGTCCCGGTCGGGCGACCGCCTGCCGGCGACGCTCCGCGGTTCCGACATGCCGCTGCCGATCGAGTACCGGCTTCCGGTCGCCTCGGCCCAGGTGAAGTCGGCGGTGCTGCTCGCCGGCCTCAACGTGCCGGGCACGACGACCATCATCGAGCCGGTGCCGACCCGGGACCACACCGAGCGGATGCTCACGGCATTCGGCGCCCAGATCGAAATCGCCACCGGCGAGGACGGGGCGCGGATCATCCGGCTCGAAGGCCGCGCCAACCTCAAGCCGCAGAAGATCGTCGTGCCCGGCGACCCAAGCTCTGCCGCCTTCCCGATCGTGGCGGCGCTGATCGTCGAAGGCTCCGACGTCACCGTCGAGAATGTGCTGATGAATCCGACGCGATTCGGTCTGGTCGAGACCCTGATCGAGATGGGGGCCGACATCCGGATCGAGAACCGCCGCTCGATCGGAGGCGAAGACGTGGGCGACGTGCGGGTGAAGGGCGGCCGGCTCAAAGGCATGGTAGTGCCGCCCGCCCGTGCGCCGTCGATGATCGACGAATATCCGGTTCTTGCGGTCGCCGCCGCCTTCGCCGAGGGCGACACGAAGTTTGAAGGCATCGGCGAGCTCCGGGTCAAGGAGTCCGACCGCATCGCCTCGGTTGTGGCGGGTCTTGCTGCCAATGGAGTGACCGTCGAGGAAGGCCCGGAGTCGATCATCGTCCACGGCGCCGCAAAGGTCCCGGGCGGCGGAACCGTCGCAACCCATCTCGATCATCGCATCGCCATGAGTTTCCTGGTGCTCGGGCTGGCGTCCGACGAGCCGATCACTATCGACGACGCCGCGCCCATCGCCACCAGCTTCCCCGAGTTTCGCGCCATGATGGCCGGACTTGGCGCGCAGTTCGAAGAGCCCAAGCTTGGCTGACCGTTCGAAATGTCCGTCGCCTCGCTGCCCATGATCATCGCCATCGATGGCCCGGCGGCGGCCGGCAAGGGGACGCTCGCCGCGCGCCTCGCCCGGCATTATGGCCTGTCCTATCTGGATACCGGCCTGCTCTATCGGGCCGTCGGCAAGCGGGTCGCCGATCGCGGCCTCGATCCGGACGATGCCGCCGCCGCCGCGCGAGCGGCCGAGGCCCTCGACCCGGAGGAGTTGGAAAATCCGGCGCTTCGCGGGCACGAGGCTGGCGAGTTGGCCTCACGCGTGGCGGTTCATCCCGAGGTCCGCCGGGCGCTTCTCGCGTTCCAGAAGGACTTCGCCCGCCGGGCGACCGGCGCCGTCCTCGACGGGCGCGACATCGGCACCGCCGTGGTGCCGGATGCGGACGTGAAGATCTATGTCACGGCCACGGCTGCCGTGCGGGCGCAGCGGCGGACCGCCGAACTCCGCGCCAAGGGACGCGACATTGCCTACGAGACGATCCTCGACGAGATCATCGCCCGCGATGCCCGTGACGCCGGCCGCGCCACCGCGCCGCTCGCCATCGCGCCCGACGCCGTAATCCTCGATACGTCGACCCTCGACGCCGACGCCGCCTTCGAGAAGGCGGTGGCGATCATCACGGCCGCCGGCGGCCAGCCCGCGGCCGCAATCCGGGCGCCGGTTTCGCCTGGCCCGGTCTTCTGATGGTGGACCGAATTTGCACATGCGATCCTGCGGCCTCAACCTCTCAGGGGTTAGATTCAAAGACATGCCAATAGAGTCAAATACTTCCAAGTGTGTCCTTGCGATCTCGGCCCGTGCGAAGCATTGGTCGCTATCGGAAGCAACTGTCGGAATCGGACCATGCGTCAGGCGCGATTCGGAGAGAGGCAGAAACGGAACATGATGAAGCTCATCTGGACGATCATCGGCATTCTCATCCTCGTTCACGCCTATTTCTATATCCGCTATCAGGAACTCGACCCCTGCGCCGCTGCGCTCACGAAGGTCGAGCGCGAGGATCCGGCGGCGCTTCCTGCCGTGACGACGCTCCTCGCCGATCGCGATCTCGGCACCATCGGTCGGTGTTACATGATCGGGATCATCGGTCCGAGCAGCGCTTCATAACGGAGCGATTTTTGCATTCGGTTTCCGCCTGCCCGAAACGTCATTCAGGCCGGCTCCGCTCCGCAGGCACGGGACGAGGATCCGTTCGGAGCGCGGGCGTTGGCATGGCAACGCCTCGGCCAACCAAACCTCCTGTTTCTCACAGGCTCGCAATGTCTATCGGGTGCGCCGTCTCCTCGACGATCTTGCTTGCGATGTAGTCGACTTCGGGATTACCCAGCACCCGTTTGAGAATGCAGGCACCGAGCGCCGACGGAAAGCCGACATTGGTCTCGTTTTTGATATGTGCAGCGATGACATCCCACAGCTAAGGTGGTTCCGGGAGGAAAGAGCCCGTAGCCGCGCGCCACCCCCTTCAAGCAGGAAGTCCTCCACGCCACCCACGCGGTGCTCGATGACGGCACGATCGTCGACGGGTGAGCCGGCTAAGTATCGCGCTACCGCGCGACGCCACGCCGACGGGCGGCAAGGCGCATGGCGCGGTGGTGGCGAAGCTCGGCGCGGCACTCGCCGGGCACCCGACCTCACCGCCGACCGGCGACTGATGCGGAGCCCGATCGAGGCCGCACTCCGTGCCGTCTTCGCCGCGACCTGCCATGCTGGCGATGCCGCCGCGCACCGCGTCGTTCTGGAGCGAATCCGCCTCCGCAACCCGGAGCGCGCGAACGCGGCCATGCTAAGGCTGATCGACATCACTGCCGCCGTCCTCGAACCGCGGCTCACCGACAACACTGGCGTGGACAAACCGCGTCGCAGGACCCAGAGGAAACGCAGATGAAGATCGCCGCCATAGAACCATTCATCCTCCACGTCCCGCTCAACCGCTCGTCAATTTCGGATTCGACCCACAGCATCACTCACTGGGGCGTGGTCGGGGTGAAGATCACGACCGACGACGGGTTAGCCGGCTATGGGTTTACCGGCACCCATGCCCATCTCGCCTCGGACCGGCTGATCACATCCTGCATCTCGGCCTGCTATGCCGATCTCCTCCTCGGCGAGGACGGGCTCGACACGACGCGGCTGTGGATGAAGCTGGCGCGCTCCCCCGCGATCCAGTGGGTGGGGCGCGCCGGCATCACCCAGCTCGCGCTCGCCGCGGTCGATGTCGCGCTGTGGGACCTCCGCGCCAAGCATACCGGCGTGCCGCTCTGGGCGCATCTCGGCGGCGCCACCTCGCCGCGGCTGGAGGCATACAACACCGACATCGGCTGGCTGTCGATCCCGACCGACCAGCTCGTCGCGGGCAGCCGCCATGCGGTCGAGGTCGACGGCTACCGCCGGCTCAAGCTCAAGGTCGGCTCGCCCGACATCGGCACCGATCTCGCCCGGATCGAGACGGTGCGGAAGGCGGTGGGCGACGGCGTCACCATCGCCGTCGACGGCAACGGCAAGTGGGACCTGCCGACCTGCCTCCGCTTCTGCCGGCGCGCCGAGGCGCTCGACGTGTTCTGGTTCGAGGAGCCGCTCTGGTACGATGATGTCGCGGGCCATGCGGCGCTGGCGCGGGCGACCACGATCCCGGTCGCGCTCGGTGAGCAGCTCTACACGGCCGACGCCTTCAACGCCTTCATGGAGGCGGGCGCCGTGCACTACGTTCAGCCGGACGTGACCCGGCTCGGCGGGGTCAGCGAGTACATCACGGTGGCCGAGGCAGCATGGTCGCGGCGGCTGCCGGTGGTGCCGCATGT
>JALHRF010000054.1 GCA_022841545.1 Bauldia sp.
CCTGTCGGAAGCGGACGAAGTCTCCTCGGTTATCGCTCTCGCCTACGATGCGGCGCTCGACCCGGCCCTTTGGCCCCCCGCGCTGGAGGCGGCGTGCAAGTTCCTCTATTGCTTCCAGGGCGTGGTCGGATCGTTTGACCTTCTTCGGCCCGAAGTCGACCTGCTGATTCCGTGGGGCTATGAGGAACCCTACTGGAACATGTTCCGTCAGACCTATGGGCGCAACGCGATATTGGCCGCTGTTGTTCGGACCAATCCCGGCGACGTCGTCTCCTTGGCGCGATGGTCAGGCGAGTTCGACTACGACGCCTTGTATGAGTCGGATCACTTCAGAGAATTCTCCGAACCGCAAGGACAGCTCGATTCCATCCAAGCGACCCTCAGCAAGTCGGCCTCGGGGTTCTCCGCGCTCGCAGCCGTTCGTCACGAGAGCGGCGGGTATATCGGGGAGACCGAATTCCGGCGGATGAGGTTGATCGCCCCGCATTTCCAGCGGGCGGTTCTCATAGGCAAGATCGTCGACCTGCAAAGGATCAAGGCGGCGGCGATGATCGAGACCATTGCCGGCCTCGTCGCCGGCGTGTTCCTGGTGAATGCTCTCGGCGGTCTTGTTCATGCCAATCCGAGCGGCGAAGCAATGCTGACGGCCGAAGACCCGGTGACGCTGGTCAAAGGCACCCTTGCGGTGGTGGATCCGCGTGCGAACCGGGCGATCATGGAAGGATTGGGGTCCGCAGGCGATGGCGACGGAGCGGTCGCGCCCGGCGGTGGCGCCGTGGCGCTGGTCGGCAAGGGCGGCGACCGCTTCGTCGCCCACGTCCTTCCGCTCGGCGGCGGCGGGAGGCGAGAGGCCGGCTCGAGCATTGCGGCGACCGCAGCCCTCTTCGTCCGGCAAGCGACGATCAACATCCCGGCGGCTGTCGCCGCCGCCACCCAACTCTATGGCTTCACCCCGGCGGAGGAACGTGTCCTCCGGGCCGTGATCGAACTCGGCGGGGTCGGGCCGACCGCCGCCGTGCTCGGCGTGGCGCAGCGCACCGTACGGACCCATCTGGAACGCCTGTTCCAAAAGACCGGCGCCACCCGCCAGGCCGACCTGGTCAAGCTCATCGCCGGCTACGCGAGTCCGGTCCTTTCCCCGTCACACGCCTGACCGCTTCGACAGCGCCGGCAACATGACACCTGTCAGGCAGAACGGACATTTGTGCGTTGCAAGATTTATGTTGCAACGCACAAAACATCTGCCTATATGTCGATCATCGGCGACGATCCGCGGCCGGGCTACGCCCCACGCCACCGTCCCGGAGCGACCCGTTGCCTCAATCCATAGCCAAGGATGCGATCACGATCATGGCCACCCAAACCAAAGCCAAGACTGCCAAGACCGAGACCATGGACTTCAAGGCGCCGTTCGAGGCGTTCAGCATGCCCACCCCCAACTTCGAAGTGCCGGCCGCTTTCCGCGACTTCGCCGAGAAGGGCATCGTCCAGGCGCGCGACGCCTATGCCAAGATGAAGACCGCGGCCGAGGATACCTCCGAAGTCGTCGAGGACACCTTCGAGACCGCCCGTGACGGCGCGTTTACCTTCAGCGTCAAGGCGATCGACGCGGTCAAGGCGAACAGCGACGCCTCCTTCGCCTTCGCCAAGGATCTGTTCGGCGCCAAGACACTCGCCGACGTCATCGAACTCCAGACGGCCTTCGCCCGCCAGCAGTTCGAGACCGCCACGGCGCAGTTCAAGGAATTCCAGGACCTCGTCCAGAAGGTCGTCGCCGACACCGCCAAGCCGATGACGGCGCATGTCGAGAAGACCTTCAAGGAAATCAAGGCCGCGTAACTTTCGCGTCCTGTCCGAGCGTCAGTGCGTAACGAACGGCCCGGATCCTCCCCCGGGCCGTTTGCATTTGTGCCGCCGGTCATGCTCCCCTGTCGCCCTGACGGCTACGGAGGGACCGGTGATGGTGAGACTGACGGCAACGTTCGCACTCGGGTTCGCCCTCGCCACCGCGGCGGCTGATGCCGACGACACGCCGCTCCCGTCGGACTTCGACAGGATCAAGACGGTTGTCGTCGTCTACGCCGAGAACCGGAGCTTCGTGCATCTCCTGCCGAACCGGTCCGGCACCTTCGGCATCCCGCAGGCGCCGGAATCGTCGATTGTGCAGTTGGATCGCGACGGCTCGGTGCTGCCGTCGCTGCCGCCGGTGTGGAAGGAGGGCGCCGAGCCACCTGCGCCGGACCCCGCCTATCCGGCCACGATGCCGAACCGGCCCTTCGACATCGCGGCGCCGCCCTACAACCTCCCGGCGGACGTGCTGACCGTGACCCCGGTGCACCGCTTCTACCAGAACCGGATGCAGATCAATGGCGGCCGGAACGACATGTTCGTCGCCTGGACCGATGTCGGCTCGCTGGCGATGGGGCACTACCCGACCGCCGGCACCTGGCTCGACAAGCTGGTCAATGAATTCACCCTCGCCGACTTCTTCTTCATGGGCGCCTATGGCGGCTCCAACCTCAACCACTTCTGGCTGATCTGCGCCTGCTCGCCGCACTGGGAGGACGCGCCAGGGCGCGACCGCTCGGTCCTCGACGAGGCCGGCAACCTCAAGCTCGCGCCGGACTCGCCGAAGTCGGCGCTCGAAGGGCCGCCGCGCTTCATCAACGACGGCGCCTATACGCCCGACGGCCATGTGGCGAACACCGTGCAGCCGCCCTACCAGCCGAGCGCCGTGCCGCCGCCTATCGGCGGCGACCAGCGCCTCGCCGACCCGGGGTATCACCCGCTGCCGCCGCAGACCGGCGAGACCATCGGCTCGCTGCTTTCGGCCAAGGGGGTCGACTGGGCCTGGTACGCCGAGGGCTGGGACGTGGCGCTCGTCGACCGCGGCTCGATCTACAACACGCTCGGCGCGGTCAACTTCCAGCCCCACCACCAGCCCTTCAACTACTACGCCGCCTATGCGCCGGGGACGGAGGCGCGCGAGCGCCATCTCCGCGACATGAAGCATTTCTGGACGGACGCCGCGGCCGGCACGCTGCCGGCGGTGGTGTTCGTCAAGCCCGACGGCAACAGCAACCAGCATCCCGGGGAGAGCACGATGGCCGCGGGCGACCTGATGATGGCGACCATCGTCAGCACGCTCCGCCGGAGCCCGCAGTGGGACGAAATGGCGGTGATCATCACCCACGACGAGAACGGCGGCTTCTGGGACCCGGCGCCGCCGCCGGAAGGCGACGCCTGGGGGCCGGGATCGCGGGTGCCGACGGTCATCGCATCGCCCTTCGCCAAGAAGGGCCATGTCGATCACACGCCCTACGACACAACCTCGATCCTCCAGTTCATCTCGAAGCGATTCGACCTCCCCATGCTGCCCGGCATCCGGCAGCAGCTTGGGGATTTGCGGGACGCGTTCGTGTTTGAGTGACCATCGTCCGGTTGACCCGTGCGAGTGGGCCGAGTTGCTCCAGTTCCTGACGACCGGAGTAGTGCCGTGAAGAAATCTTCCCGCTATGAGGCCGAACCGGAGCTGGCATCATCAGAGCCGGCTGCCGCGCTGCCGAGTTTGGCGGAGATTGTCGCCATCCTCCGGCGCATGCCCAAGCCGGAGTCGGTGGAGAAGCGGGAGCCCATTCTGCTCCCGTTGCGACGCGGCGAGTAGGACGCACCCTTTTCCCTTGAACCGCGACGTCTTAGATTCTAGGTTCCGCGCGCGAAGAGACGTGCAGCCGTAGCTCAGCTGGTAGAGCGCCGGATTGTGGATCCGTAGGTCGCTGGTTCGAGCCCAGCCGGCTGTACCACGTTTTTATCAGCACTTTCAATATGTTAGCTTAGTGTTGCGATGGGGGTCACGTAGGCGAAGCGAAAGGCCAAATACACAGGCATTCACTCTCTTCGGCACTTCTACGCTTCGTGGTGTATCAACAGGCCCGGGGACGGAGGGCTAGGTCTTCCGTCGAAAGTCGTCCAAGAGCGCCTGGGGCATTCTTCCATAGTGATGACGATGGACGTGTACGGACACTTATTCCCAAGTGATAATGATGGAAATGAACTCGAGACCGCGGCAATCACCTTATTCGGCGCTTAGAATAATATGCATATACGCTATTGAAGTGCTCCAGCGTACCATGTGGGATCGCCGCCGTCTTTACCCAGTTTCCAAACTGTCGCGCCATCCCAAAGGAGAAACCCTTCATGAACAGACATCGCAGACAACCGCTCTCCGGTTTCAAAAAAATGGGTGGCCCTCAGTACCAGCTTGTTATCAAGGACAGACCATAGTCGAGCGTCCCCATCTCCTAGCGACAACAACTGCTCGTTGTCCTTACCCGCAACAGCGGACAATGCCATCCCGAAATGGCCGTCATTCGCACCGTCAACCACATCGACTGCCGCCATCGTTTCCAGGTCCCATAGCTGAAGTTGCCCATTCCCCGCTTCGATACTCACCGTGTAAGCAAGATCAGCTCCGAGACAACCCGCATCGAGTATTGCTCTCAACTCCCTATCGGTCTCACCGACCTGTCGATAGCGAAAATCAGATGCCTCACCTTTCGTTGGAATAAATGCAACAACCCCCTCTTGAGATCCGACGACAAGAACATCGTTACACAGTGCTAAAGCAGTTTCATGAGGATTCTCGCCGGAAACCCAACTCCCGATTATATTTCCTTTCGAAATATCAACGGCTTTGTTAATTACCAAGCCATCACTGAAATGATACGCCATACTTTCAGCAACAAATACCGCGCCAAAAGTCGCATCATTCCATAAATAATCTAATTTTACTTGCCGGATTAAAGACCATTCGTCTGGAGCCAAGTAAATGGACAACCCATCATCGGATACTATTGCAACCGAAGTGCGGCCAAGTTTTACAGGATCCTGCTCCAACAGGCCACCCTGCATCTCACTAAACGTAACATCCAACAGTATGTACTCATACATCGGCAATTTAGCCCCTAGTATCTCCCCGTTACCGGCCATTTTAATTATATGACCAATACGCTCCACTATCAAAATCGTATGATCCGGCAGAATAACTAGATCCGCAACAATCGATCGAGCTCCTTCGCCTATTCCGTTGATCGGCACCGACCATTCTGGCGTCCGGCTACCTCCAACCCAGCGCTGAACAAATCCCTTCTGATCAACTAAAATTATTCCTTCGCCCGGCGCCGCGACCATATCCGATCCCGCGGCAGCTCCTCCGAGGCTATTCATAATCATAATACAAAGCGCAACTGAAAATCTCATTGCGCACCTCCCTCAAGCGAGCCCAGTCGCCGTTTTGCGTTGAAAATCTTAAACTCCGGCCCTTCTGATGAAACGCCTTCCGCTGTGTGGAAGATTGGTCTAATAAGCCAAGTGAAGCCCCAATCTGTCGTCTCCAGCCTGTAACGAATTCTGATAGTCACCGTGTCGCCCGGACTAAGAAGGATATGAGGGTTTATATCGCGCTCTTGTACCCCCGTCTGATGATAAAGTTCATGGGGCATAACGTCGATCGGATCTAAGGTGTCTGGTCCGGCGCCCTTTACTTGTCCCACATCTAAAACGATATAGTCAACATTTAACAACGTAAGAACACGAGAAGTATTGTTGCGCAACGTCCATATTAGAACAGGCTCCGCTACACCTACACATTCGACCATCCATCGCATCAGAAGTGAAAACAATTCCGGCTTCGTAGCCATTAATGTCGCCAACTCAGCAGCCGTTGGCCGCGCCTCAATGAAGGCTTCCCTGCCGGAATGCAGTAAGAGGCTTTGATAACCTTTATAGTCAACAAGAAGATTGGCTAGATCCCTTCTACCACGTTCAATCAACAAAGATCGCCAAACGGGCAGTGCGTCTACGATAGGTCTTTCACCGCCAATGCCGCGACAACTGGCAGCAGAAAACACGTGATGCATATCCCGATCAAACTGTAGGGCAAGTCTCTCGACCTCTTCGAAACCTCCATGAATAGACTCAGCGTTCCTAGTTAAAATGAAAGATGATCTGGTAACATCAACTTTCATAGATAATATTTCTAAACCTTCCTTCTCTTCAGCGCTCGCTGGAGTGACTAGCGAGCCTAATTGGAAAGGCTCCCAATCGCTGGGCGCGCACACATTACTAAGGGTGCAGCGATTTGGCCACAAAACTAATAGCGAATATAGAACAATTACGATTGCAATAGACGACAGTCTCACTGCCAATAGTCGTTTTGAAGTGATATTAGATCCGAGCTTTCCAATCATGACCCATGATATCAAGCCAGCGGCGCTCGCTGTAAAGGCTCCTACAGATATGGGTGAACTCTCGTAGAACTCGCCCAACTTCTGCCAGTTCGTTATAAGCCCAATTATCGCAGCCAAAAATGCCGCGACGGCAGCCATTGGGGCGAGTGCTGTTGCGATTGTCTTCTCGGCCGAAGCCGAGTCCGAGTCCTGTTGGGTTTTCTGCCTCTTTTGTGGGGCGCGCATAGGGGACTTTGCCGTTTGCTGAGACACAGCATACAGGACACGCCCGTCTGGAGCCAGGAGAAATGGTACTCTCTTACCACCAGCCGTTACATGAAGAGCCA
Organism: Bauldia sp.; assembly: GCA_022841545.1. Classification (GTDB taxonomy): domain Bacteria; phylum Pseudomonadota; class Alphaproteobacteria; order Rhizobiales; family Kaistiaceae; genus Bauldia. Next base: position 6,575 of record JALHRF010000054.1, read on the forward strand.
GCTTTTCTCCGTCTATGCCGCGATGGTGCAACTTGGTGCAGCCACAACGGATCAGGATGCCGCCCACGCAATGTTCCCGCGACAAACATGCGACAATACACTTACTTTTGGTAAATAGCGTTGTTATTACAATGGTTTATTTGGAAGAGCGCCGGATTGTGGATCCGTAGGTCGCTGGTTCGAGCCCAGCCGGCTGTACCATTCTCCCCACATTCTCGGACGGACCGATCGCGGCCCGCCCAAAAATGCCGGACGGCGGGCTCAGCGCGCCGGGCCGTCCTCGTCCGGATCGGGATCGGTGTTGGCCTGCTCACAGCGGGCTAGCTTGCCTTGTTCGGCGACCGCTTCAGCCTGGGTGGCGTAGGGGCCGGCGAGCTTGCCGAAGCCCGGCAGGACCTGGTCGACCACCGCGCATTCGCGGTCCTCGCCGGCGACGACGAACCATTCGGCCGCGCTCACGGCGCCGATGCCGGCCGCCAGCATGAAGGCGGCGGCGGTGAGTGTTCTTGCAATCATGACGAACCTCCCGGATGCATTCTACGCGGCGCCAAAGCGGCACCCCGCATGCACGAAACGGCATTGGGCGCCGGGACGGCGCTCAAGTCAACCTCGCTCGCGACCTTCGCGACGCCCGGTCACGCCACGTCGAGCACCGCATCGTAGCGGCCGGTCATCGGCGGCCTGAGGTCGGTTTCGAGGAGGAGGGCCGCGTCGAAGATGCGGTCGCGTTCGTTGCCAGGCTCGTCGGGGAAGTAGAGCTGCGTGGTGAGCACGGGCTCGCCCGGCGCCTGAAATTTGACGTGGAAGTGACGCGTGCGGCCGGGATAGAGGCCGGGGACGATGGTCTCGAAGCGATAGCGTCCGTCGGCGTCGGTGAACTGGTGTCCACGGAGCCGGTAGCCGGCGTTGTCGTATTCGCCGGCGTCGTTGGCGTGCCAGAGCTCGACCAGGGCCCGCGGGATCGGCCGGCAGGACCGGGTGAGGACGAAGCCGGAGAGCATGATCGGCGTGCCGGCCATTCCCTCCTCGCGGAGCATGGCGCGCTCGGGCGAATCGGGGGTGAAATACGGCCCCTCGGTTTGCGCGATCGTGACCTCGTCGCCGTCGTCGCAAGCGGGCGTCAGCGGCAGATCCTGTCCCGCAGCAAGCCGCGGCAGAGCGGGCAGCGACAGCCCGGCGACGCCGACGGTGACGAGGCCACCGAGGAAACGGCGGCGCGTGGCGGCGATGGATGGCATGGCGGTCTCCATGGCTGGTGTCGGCGTGGACGTAGGGCACGCGCGTGGCGATGGGAAGCGGCGGGGCCACACGCCGTCATCACATCTCCGTCGCCCCCAGCGCTTCGGGACACGGGATGCCGTTTCGCACTGCAGCTTCAGTGCCTATATCAGGGGCCACACCTCCAAACCTGGCATTCTCCCATATGACCCTCGATCTCGATCTCCGGACCGGCTGGCCGGAAGACCTCCGCCTGCTCGTCGAGCGCTATCCGCGCACGGTCTGGCAGGGCCACGTCAATCTCGGCGACCTCGCGCGCTTCTGGCTGAGCATCCATGACGGCTTCCGCCAGTCGGCGCTCAACCTCGCCCGCGGCGCGGCCGAGTTCCGCGAGGGCAAGATGACGCCGGCCGAGTACCGTCTCTGGTTCCGCCCGCGGCTCCAGACCTTCCTCGGCCATCTCGAAGGCCACCACAATATCGAGGACTACCAGTTCTTCCCGGTGTTCAGCGCCGCCGAGCCCCGCCTCGTCCGCGGCTTCGAGGTGCTCGAGAGCGACCACGAGAACATCCATGCGACGATGTCGGAATCGTTCGAGGCGGCGAGTGCGTTCCTGCGCACCGAGGACAACGACCGCGACGCGATGATGCGCGCCGCCGATCGCTACGCCGCCGCCGGCCAGAGACTTCTCAGGAAGCTCGGCCGCCACCTCGAGGACGAGGAGGACCTGATCATCCCGCTCATCCTCGATCGCGGCGAGGGGCCGCTCGGCATACGCTGAGCCCGGCCGGCAGGCTCCTCGCGAGAATTGCCGATCCATGGTGCGCGTGCGATAGAATTCGGTCACTGCGGGCCGTTCTCTCCGGCGGGGCTGAACCGACATGGGCAACGACGTCCCGGGCGTAAAGGAGGCGCGTTATCGCCTCCTCGGGATCCAGGCCATTCCCTATGCGGACGGCATCGTCATCCGCCGGGGCAGCGCGCGCCTGTTCCTGCGCGGCGCGGGGCTCGGCGATTTCCTCGACCTTCTCGTCCGGCGCTCGGCCGAGGGGGACGGCGTCAGTCTCGCCGGCCTCATGGCCGACGTCGAGGCCGCCCGCCATACGGCGCTCCGGACGCTCTTCGACCGCCTGGTGGCGGAGCGTCTGCTCGTTGTGGCCCACGGCGCCACCGGCGAACGTCCGGAGGACATCTTCTACTGGAACCACGGCGCCAGCGCCGCGATCGGCCGGGCGAATGTCGCGACGATCGAGATCGCCGTTTTCGGCATCAACCACATCGCCCTGCCGCTGCTCGGCAACCTCCGGAGCTGCGGCTTCCGCGCGGTGACGCTGGTCGACCATCCCGCGCTCCGCAATCTCGACTTCTTCAATGACAGCGATGAGCTTCGTCCGGAGATTTCCGGCGCAATGGCGACGCCGCCCCGCAGCCTCGACGAGTGGACCGCCAAGTCGAAACCCGCCGCCTGCCACGTCGTCTGCAGCGACTTCGGCGGCATCGACCTGATGCGGGACTGGAACCGGAAATGCGTCGCTTCGGGAACGAAGTTCTACCCGATCGTCCTCGATGACGAGATCGCTTCCCTCGGGCCGCTGGTCGTGCCCGGCGAGGGGCCCTGCTACGAGTGTCTCATCATGCGGCAGGACGCCAACCTCGCCGACCCCGGCCGCCGGCGCGCCACCGAGGCGCACGCCTTTTTCGGCCAGGACGTGACGGGGTTCGTCCAGCCGATGGCGCGGGTCGCGGCCGACCTCGCGGCCGTCGATCTCCTCAAGTATTTCAGCCGGGTGCTGCCGGGCGGCGTCGCCGGGCGGCTGATCGAGGCCGATCTGATGACGCCTGCGCTTCACACCCGGACGGTGCTCAAGGCGCCCCGGTGCCCGGTCTGCTCGCCACCGCGCAGCGAACCCGCTGCGCAGCCCCCCGATCCAGCCGGGGATGCGTAATGGAAGCCGCCATCGCCGCCGTCTTCGACCAGCTCTACGATCCGAAGCTCGGTATCGTATCGAGCCTTGGCGAGATCGGGCGCGACGCCGACGCCCCGGATTATGTCCACGCCGCGGCCGGCGTCGGCAACGCCGCCGCCCTCGGCGGGGTCGGCGGCCGCTTCCGCACCGCCGCGGCCGGAACCACCCGGGACGCGGCCTTTGCCGCTGCGGTCGCGGCTGCGCTCGCGCGCTACGCCGCCGCCCTCTACGATCGCGGCGGGCTGCCCGTCGCGACCGCTGCAGCGGCCGGGTTCGCCTGTGTGGAGCCGCGCGCCTTCGCGCATTTCAGCGACGGCCAGTATCGCCGTCCCGGCTTCCCTTACGTCCCGTTCACCGCTGAAACGCCGGTGCGGTGGACGAGCACCGTCGACGTCGCGACCGGCGAAACCGTCCACGTGCCGGCGTCGCTGGTCTGGCATCCCTTCCTCCATGCGAGGAGCGCCGGCGACCTCCCCGTGATCCCCCCCGGCCGCGGAGGACTCGGCTTTGGCGACAGCGTGGCGGCCGCCTCCCTCGCCGGGCTCTACGACGTGGTGGCGCGCGACGCGGCGGCGGTGTTCTGGCAGGCGATGACGCCGCCGCCGCACATCCGGCACGACACCCTGCCGCCTGCGATCGGCGCGCTCGTCGACCGTTTCGAGCGCGCCGGGGACCGGGTATCGTTCCTCGATGCGACCACCAATAACCGCATTCCGGCCTTCCTCGCCGTGCTTGCCTCCGACCGCCCCGAGGCCCCGGCCTTCGTCTTCGCGGCCGCGGCCAACCTCGATCCCGTCGTCGCCTCCGCCGAGGCGCTCTGCAAGCTCGCCGAGAACCGCCGGCTCGCGAGGGCGGCTCAGCAGAGCGAGCCGCCGCCATCGCCGTCGAACGACTGGGAAGACGTGATCGAGGCCGCCGATCACCTCCGCTTCGCGGCGGCGCGCGAGAACGTCGAGCGCATCGCCTTCATCCTCACGTCCGAAGACCGCCGGCACCTCACCGAACGGGAAACGGCCGCGACGGGCTCGGCGGCCGGCGACCTCGAGGTTGCCGCCGGCCGCGTCGGCTTCACCGGCGTGCGCGTGCTGGCGGCCAACCTTTCCAGCGCCGATCTCGCCGGCCTGGGCCTCGCCGTGTGCCGCGTCGTCGTGCCCGGCTACCAGCCGCTCAATCCGGGCCATGCGCTCCGGCCGCTCGGCGGCGACCGCCTCTACGAGGTGCCGCAGAAGCTGGGCTACCGTGGCATCGCGCGCGGCAGTGCGGGCAACACCCTGCCCCACCCGTTCGGACAGGATTGAACCACGATGTCCGCCCCCTGGTACGCCGTCACCGACCCCCGCCCCGAGACGGCCTGGGAACTCTACCATGAGAACTCGAAACGCGGGCCGCAGGACGGCATCGCCGTGCGGCGCAAGGCCGGCACGCCGCCCGACTACAGCGGATTGCCGATGCTCCCGCTCGCCGAGCGCGCGCCACTGCAGCCGCACGCAGCGCCCGTCGCTTCAGGAGGTGGCTCCCTTTCGCTTCGCACGTTCTCGGACCTGCTTGCCGCAGGCTGCTGCCGGCTGAGCGAAGTCGACCCGGTCAGCGCCTTCGTCGCGATCGTGGCGGTCGAGTCGCTGCCGCGTGGTCTCGGCTGGTACGACCCGGCCCACCACAATCTCCGTGTCGTTCGACGCGAAGACACCTTCGCCCAGGTCCATAAGGTCCTTGTCTCGCCGGAAATTCTATCACGCTCCGCCGCACTGATCCTGTTGGCGGCCGATTTCGATGCGGCGACCGCGGCCCTCGGCGAGCGCGGCTACCGCGACGCCCTCATCGCAGGGGGACGCCACCTCGCCATGATCGAGACCGCGGCCGCCGCGGCGTCGCTCAACATCGAGACAGTCGGCTTCCACGACCGCGCCGTCGATGCCCTCCTCGCCCTCGACGGCCTGTCGCGAAGCGTCATCGCGGCCGTCGCGATGAGCGCCTGACGGCGGGAGCGCGACGTGGCGGCGGACCAACCCCCAGCCGACGACACGCCGGCTCCGCCAGCGGAGGCCGGTGCGCCCGAGCCGCCCGCGGCCGTCCCCGTACCGGACCCTGCCCCGCCTCCGGCCGGCGATGCCCGCCGGTATGTCGACCTCACCCTCGGCGCGTGGCGACCACGGGAAGCCGCGCTGCAGCTCGCCACCGCGATCGGTATCACGCTCGAACCGGGACTTCCGTCCGACCCGGCGACCTCACCGATCACCAACGGCCGACGCGGCATCGACGCCGGCGCCGTCGGCGACCCCATCACCTTCCTCGCCCATGACGACGCGGGGCGGATCGCCGCGGCGTTGCCGGCGGCTGCAACCATCGTCGTGCTCGCGCCGCGTCACGGACGCGGGATCGGGACACTCAACGACTGGCTGTTCTATTTTCTCCGCCGGCTTGCGCTGTCGCTGGTCGTCATCGGTGACGAACCCGCGACCGCGATGGCGCGTTCGGCCTTCGAACGCCGCCGCGGCATCGACGCGCCACCGCCCGGCAACGCCATCGCGGAGTTCCAGCCGCAACAGCAGCGGCTGCTCCGCTTCTTTCCAGGACTCCTGCCGCGGACGATCGCGGAACGCGTCGGCATCGATGCGGCCGCGGCGGCGCTGGTCCCTGTCGGCTCTTCGCATTTCCTGATCCCGCCCGGCTACCGCGACACCGACCCGACCACGGCAACGACGGCACTCGATGCGATGGAGGATATCGAGGCGCTCGATGACGGGCTGAAGGCGCTGGCGCAGACCTTCTGCACGGCGCATTTCGCCGGCAGCGCGACCCTCACGACGCTCGCCGCGAACGCCTTCCATGCCGGCGAGATCGACCTTGCCCGCGAGCTCGCGGCGCGGGCCCGAAACGTCGCCCGTGATCCTGCCGCGGCAGCAGCGACCGACCTCGTCCGGCAGGAGATCCGTCTTTACCAGCATCGCTTCAGTGAGATCCTCGCCACGCCGGAGCCCTCGCGCCGGGCGCCGCATTCGCTCCGCGCGGGTCTTGCGACCGTGCGGCTCCGTGCCGGACTCTCGCGCGGCGAGGGGAACAGCGCGCCGGCCGGGCTCGACGCCGTGATCTCCCGGCTGAACGCGGGCGGCGCCGACGCCGACGATCTCCACCTGCTGTCGATCCATATCGCTGCCCGGATCGCCGCGGGCCAAGGCAACGACGTCGAGGCGCTCGCGGGCCAGGTCGGAGCCACGGCAGCCCAGACCGGCGACGAGCGGCTCCTCTACGTCGCGGCCATGAATCAGGCAGCACTTGCCCGCGGGCGCGGCGACCGCGCCGCCGCGCGCCGCGCCCTCGAACGGGCCTTCGCGACCAGCGACGGAACGCGAAGCCTGGCCGAGATCGTCGCGATGAACGCGCTCCTGGCCCGCGCCGAGGAGGACCCGGCGTCGACGGCGGCCCGGAACGCGTGGCTTCGCGCCGGGCTGGCGTGGCTCGCCTTCGCGCCGGTCGAGGCGTTTCCGGCAAACTCCGTCGAGGTGCTCCTCGGCGCCGCGAGCGTGCCGCGCAACCAGCTCGACCAGAGCGTCTCGGAGGCGATCGTCAACGCGCTGGAACGTAGCGCACCGGCCCTCGCCCCCGCCGTCGACAGGAATGCATTGCCGGTTGTCCGCGCCGCCTCCCGCGATGGAGTCGTCGCGACGCGCCTCATCGGCGGGCCGGGCGCGGCGGTGCTCTGGTCGCCGCGGAGGATCGAGGGAGGCCCCGGCTCGCCCGCGCGGCTCCGCCTTGTCGGGCTCGCCTGGGCGGCACTCCGCGAGGCATGCCCGGCAGCCAGGGACACCGAGCCGGGGACCATCCTCATCGACGACAATGCCGGATTCGACGTGCCGACGACGCGCGGCGACGCGATGTCCGCCGCCCTTCGCGCCGGCGCGGGCGAGGTGCTGTACGGCGCGGAACGCATCGCCATCGAGGCCCACACGCGGCCGCGGATGATCATGGAGCTGCGCGTGACGATGTCGCCGGCGATAGCCAGCGTCAGCGGCCCGGCCGACGCACCGTTGATCCGCTTCCGGCGGCACCTGAACGAGACCACGCTACGCGGGCGTGAGGCCGAAATCCTCGCGCCCGTTCGTGAACGCGGCCGGCTCCCCCTCGGGTCGCTGGCGGTCCTCGTCGGCATGCCGATCGTCGACATCGAACGGCTGCTCCGCGAGCTGGAGGTGCGCCGCATCGTGCGCATCGAGGCCGAGGCGCGGTGACGGCCGCCACCGCAAGCGGTCCCCACCGCATCTCGGCGGGGACACGGCCTGCGGGTGCTGCTACCGGATGATGTCGCCCAGCACGGGACAGAGCAGCTTGCATACTCCGGAGACCGGAGGCGGCAGGAAATCACAGATCGGGCAGAGCTTGCCGATGTCGAAGGCCTGGGTGGAAAGACCCTGAGAAGACTTGCCGCTGACGTGGAGAGCGCGGTTTGCGCGGTCGATCGGCGCGGCCTGGATCGGAAATAACATGACTTTGGCTCCTTTTGCGAACCGGGACCAGAGCCCGGCTGACGAGAATGGCGCTGATGATCGGACGCCCGCACGCCGTCCGGGTGAAGCCGCGCGCCAGATGACGGCTTCGCCGAAATGCAAGGATCAGACGAGCGTCCAGTGTCGTGGCTTGCCGATGGCGACCGGGACGACGTCGCTGACGTCGATGGTGAAGAAGTAGACTTCCCGCGGCGTGGTCGACGGGGCTTCGGGATTGAAGAAGACCATCTTCACGTCCCAGCAGTCGGAATCGGGCCGCATGACCGGACTCCGCACCACCTCGAACCCCTCGATGTGAATCGCCCTGCCCCGCATCTTGGCGAAGACTTCACTGACCTGGAAAGCGTTGGTCGCGGCGAAGTTCAACGCGCGATCCTGCGGCGCGAGACCGACATTCCGAAGCTCCTCGTAGACCCTGGCAAGGAAGGTCTGCAGACCGAGACGCGGATCGAAGGGCGGCAGCTTGCCGAAATCCACCGCGTTGGCCGGCGCCGGAACCCTCTCGATCGTGTCCACGAGCGCCTGGGTCGACCAGGCATGCATGGCGCCGAGCGCAGGCCTCACCGAAGGGATCACCTGGCCGCTCATCAGCTCGACCTCGCCGTTAACGACGCCGGGCAGCGACATGCGCTCGACCGGCGGCGGCGGCACCCGCCCGGCTTCGGGCGCTGTGCGCTTGCCCTTGGCCGGAACCGGCGGCGGGTCCGGCGGCACATACTCGTTGAAGCGTATCGTCGTCGTGGTCTGGGCTTCAAGGATGTCGACCAGCGTCTTGTACGTTTCCTCGACGTAGTCGCCTTCGGGACGTATGGCGTAGAGGGGCGCTTCGTTGAGATTGAGCGTCCAGGTGATCGCCGGGGTATGCGGCGGCGAGAGCCGCAGGAATGCCACCAGATCGAGCGGATCGGTCACCGACGCGATGCGATTGGGGTGCTTGATGACCGCGCGGAGCTGGCTCTGGATCGAATCGAACCGCGCCTCGGTGCCGAAATCGTAAGCGAGCCGGCCGAGCGCGTAGACGAGCTGACGGGCCTCGCGCGCCGCGCAGGCGTCGCAGCATGCCGAAGGCAGGAACAGGTCGCCGTCGCGCGGCGCGCTCGCCTGCAGCGCAGACCGCGGACCGGAGGGGCGAACCGACACCGCGGACTGCGGCGCCTCGGTCCTCGCATCGATCCGTGTGCGAGGCGGGGCCGACTCGGCCTCGGGACCGTATCCGACGCCCGACGGCCTGAGCGACCCCAGGGTCCGGCTGAGTTCGCCCATCATCCCTTCCATCGCCTTGAGCGACGCCGCCAGCGCTTCGATCGAAGGCGAGGCGGAAGTGCCTTGCGGTGCATTGCCGATGTCGCCGTACTGCTCGTCCATGGTTGCACTCCTTTGTCCCAGCCCAGTCATTCCCGATCGCGTTACGGTCCCCGAGCGCGGCGCGGCGGTCGCGCCGCCAGCCATCCGCCGGAGGGCGCCACCGACATCGAGCGCGCCGGCGAGGTGCCGCTCGCAGTGGCCGTGAAGCGCATTGTCGCAAGCATCGGCGCCGCCAAGGATCGCAGCGAGCACGGCCCGGCCGTCGGGCTTCCCGCCGCCCTCGATCTGTCTGGCCATGAGGAGCGCGGCGACGCCGGATACGATCGGCGTGGCGAAGCTCGTCCCGGTCATGACGACGGTGCCGGCTCCTGCCTCCGCGCCAAGGATGTCCGTCCCCGGGGCAAGGATGCCGCCCTTGCGATAGGCGGCGCCCCAATTGCTGAACCCGACGGGATCGCTGCGCTCATCCATGGCGCCGACCGCGAGCACCTCGGGAAGCGCCGCCGGCACCTGGTGGCAGTCGCATCCGTCGTTTCCGGCCGCCGCCACGACGAGCACGCCCGACTGCGCACACAGGCGGATCGCGTCGCTGAGATGCATGCCCGCCGTCCCCGGACCCGACATCCGGCCGGCACTGATGTTGATCACGTTGGCGCCATGGCTGAGAGCCGCATGGATCGCCCGCGCCATCTCAAGCTCGGAACACGGGCGAACCCCGCCGTCGTCGCTGTCCGAGAACACGGGGATCAACAGGCCACGGCACCGCGGGACCACGCCCGCCACCGGCCCACCCGGCTGTCCGAAGAGGACGCTTGCGACATGGGTGCCGTGGACCCGGCTGACGCCCGCATACCGGGAAAGGGCAATATCGGCGCGAAGCTCCGTCACGGCCGCGCCCTGAAGCGCCGGGTGGCCGAGGTCAGCCGGGCCGTCGATGACGGCGACCGTCAGATCCTCTGTCGCGGAGCATGCGGCCTGCAGCTGCTTGAGACCGGGCACCCGGTCGATGTTGGCAAATGGCGAAACCAGGACCACGTTCCCAGTCCAGAAAGCACCTATAACTTGTAGTTATGAACGTTATACAATTATAGAGAGTATCGCAAGCGCGCGTTGCGGAGCGGGCAGGAAGCCAGCGGGCGGCGGCTTGGCTTGGCAAGGTCAGTTCTTGAGCGTCGCGAGGTAGGCGACGAGGTCCCGGATGTCGGCGCTCGGGACGACGAAGTCGGGCATCGTCGGATGCGGCGTCTGGAAGAACGAGATCAGCGCCAGTTCCGAGACGCCGGGCGTGTTGGCGATCTCGCGAAAGGTCGGCACGTCGAAGAAGGGGCTGATCATCTCCCGAGGTTCCACGGCGTGACACTCGGAACAATTGACGCGCGCATAGTCGAGCCCGCGCGCCGCGTCACCGATTTCGACGGCTAGCGCCGGCGAAACCGCAAGAACCGCGAAAGGGAGCGCGAGGAGCAGGCGCATCGTGGACACCCGGTTGACGTCGACACGATGCCGGTGCGCAGAACGCGGGCATTGATCCAGATCATTGGATGGTGGTTATCCGGAGGCCAGCACACCGACGCTCTCCAGGTAGAGCGACACCAGCCCGTCGAACTCGACGTCATGGACGACCGTGACCGGAGGCGGGGGATTCTCGATGGGGAACCGAATGTTCTCGTCATCGACGATGCGCTCGCCGGCCTCGTACGCGACGCTCATGCCGTATTGGGGCCCCGGAAGGGTGACCACGTCGACGCAGAGCTCCGCCGACTTGAACAGGGCCGGTCGCAGGGCGTAACCGACGACGCAAGAATCGTAGAGGCCGTAGGAGAGATGGTTCTCGCGCACGGTGGACGCAAAGAGTGGCATGGTCCAGGTCCGGAACAGGTCTGCGACACCGCGCTTCGCCGACCGTGACCCGGCGATCGCCTCCACGAATCCCTTCGGCAGACGGGTCTTCCGGCAGACGTTGATCGGCACCAGGACGGTCGGCATCGGCGCGCGAAGGACGATCCGCGCTGCTTCGGGGTCGACCCAGAAGTTGAACTCCGCCAGTGGCGTCGAGTTTCCCCATCCGCCGGGGTACAGACCGATGCCGCCGCCCATGATGATCACCTGGCGGACGAGGCCCACGATGTCCGGCGCTTTCCGGATGGCGACGGCAAGATTGGTGAGTGGGCCAACCGCAAGTATCGTCACCTCCCCGGGATTCGCGCGAACCGCCTCGATGATGAAGTCACAGGCATGCCGGCGGTCGGGCTCGAGCGCCGGCAGGCCGGCTGGCAGGTCGATGTCCGCCGCGAAGGTCGCCCACCGTCCCCACATGGCGTCGGCATAACGACTGCGTTCATGAAGGAGGGGCCGGTCGAATCCCGGGCAGACGGGCACGTCTTCGCGGCCAATGACTTCCAGAAGCCGGAGCGCGCAGGCAACCTCATGCTTGAGATCGTAGTTGCCCATGACCGGCGTGATGCCAAGAAGCTCGATGTCCGGCGAGCACAGGGCCATGATCACGGCGATGCAGTCGTCGTTCATCCAACCGATATCGGTGTCGTAGATGACTTTCACGCGGCCGGTCCCTTTCCTGGTGTCCGGTAATGGATCAAGCACCATTCGGACCAACGAGGCCTCAGCGCCGGCCGCTGCCGCGGATCTCGCTCATCGTCCGCGTCGGCGTGATCGCCTCGGGCGAGAACTTGACGTCGATGATCGCCGGCTTGCCCGACGCCAGCGCCCGGTCGAAAGCCCCCGCGAACTCCTCCGTCGTCGCAACCGTTTCGCCATGGCCGCCGCAAGCGCGCGCGTAGGCGGCGAAGTCCGGGTCGACCAGGTCGGTCGCGATCACCCGGCCCGGATAATCCCGCTCCTGGTGCATGCGGATGGTGCCGTGGATGCCGTTGTTGACCAGCACCACGATCACCGCCGCCCGCTCCTGGACGGCGGTCGCGAACTCCTGACTGGTCATCTGGAAGCAGCCGTCGCCGGCGAAGCAGATCACCGCACGGTCGGGATGGCGGAGCTTCGCCGCGATCGCCGCCGGCAGCCCATAGCCCATCGACCCGGATGTCGGCGCGAGCTGGGTACCGTAGCGCCGGAAGCCGAAGAAGCGGCTGACCCAGCCCGAGTAGTTGCCCGCGCCGTTGGTGACGATCGCATCGTCCGGCAGCCGACTGCGGAGCCAATGGACGATCTCGCTCAGTTGGACCGGCCCGGGATTCGTCACCGGCGCCGACCAGGCGCGATACGCCGCATTGGCCGCCGGCGCCTCCCCCGGCCAGGGAATGTTGTTCGGCGGCTGCAGTCCCTCGAGCGCCGCCGCAAACGCCGTCGGACTGGCGTTGATGGCGAGCGTCGGCCGGTAGAGGCGGCCGAGTTCCTCGGCCCCGGGGTGGACGTGCACCAGCGTCTGCCGCGGCTCGGGAATGCCGATGTGGCTATAGCTCGCCGAGGCCATCTCGCTCATCCGCCCACCGACGAGGAGGAGCACGTCGGCCTTCCGCAGCCGCTCGACCAGCGCGGGATTGGGGCCGATGCCGATATCCCCGGCGTAGTTGGGGTGGTCGTGGTCGAAGAGCATCTGCCGCCGGAACGAGCAGGCAACGGGAAGATCGAACCGCTCGGCAAAGCGCCGGACCGACTCGACCGCGGCTTCGCTCCAGCGCGAGCCGCCGAGCACCACCAGCGGCGCCGAGGCCGACCACAGGAGCTTCTGGAGCTGCGCCATCTGGGTGAGGCCCGGCCAGGTCTCGACCTGCGTCCAGGGCAGCGCGTCGGCGGTGGCGACCCGGTCGCGGAGCATGTCCTCCGGCAGGCCGAGGACGACGGGGCCCGGACGGCCCGATGTCGCCTCGTAAAACGCACGGCTCACATATTCCGGCAGGCGCGCCGCATCGTCGACCTCGGCGATCCATTTCGCCATCTCGCCGAAGAATGCCTTGTAGTCGATCTCCTGGAAGGCCTCGCGATGCCGCCACTTCCGTGAGACCTGGCCGAGGAGGAGGATCATCGGCGTCGAATCCTGCCGGCCGACATGAAGACCGGCGGATGCGTTCGCTGCTCCCGGCCCGCGCGTCGCCATCACGATTCCGGGACGACCGGTGAGCTTGCCCCAGGCCTCGGCGGCCATCGCCGCGCCACCCTCCTGTCGGAAGACGGTGACACCGACGGGCGAGCCGTAGAGGGCATCGAGCAGCGCAAGGTAGCTCTCGCCCGGAACGCAGAAGGCCCTGTCGACGCCGTTCCTGATCAACGCCTCGGCGAGCACCTGCCCACCGGTGCGCAACGTCGTGGCCGTCCCGTCCATGTCCCTTCCCCGCCTTCGCCCGTGTGGTCGCGCGCCGGGGCAAGGACCGCCCCGGCACCCTCTCATGCGCACAACATCGGCGCGACGGCAACAATTCCACGCCTTGCGGTCAGGAGCCGGCAAGCTTCATCGTGGCGATGCCGGCAAGGATCATCGCGACCGCTGCAATGCGCGCCGGCGTCACCGCCTCGCCGAGATGGACGACGCCGATCACGAAGGCACCGACAGCGCCGATTCCTGTCCAGACGGCATAGGCGGTGCCGAGCGGCAGCGTCCTCATCGCAGCGGAGAGGAGTCCGAAGCTCGCGATCATCGTCGCGATGGTGATGGCGGTCGGCACCACCAGCGTGAAGCCGGCGGACTTCTTCATGAAGTAGGCCCACACGATCTCAAGGATGCCGGCAGAAGCGAGAAGAACCCATGCCATGGTACGACCTCAAACAGGGTCGGGCCGTCCCGAGGGGGTTTTCAGGATTGGAGAGGTCGTCCACTCTCTGCCTTTTCAGATGGGCGGTCCTGACCAGCAGTTCAAGCTCTTGCCGCCCGGCTTCGGCTGTGACCGGAGTAACAGAAGGCGATGAAAATATTGCCGGATCGCGCCCGGGCAGTTGCATTCGCCGCGCGCCTGAGCCAAGCGTGGCACTCACAGAATACAGGGCATGCTCCCATGTCCGTCTTCGACCGAGGTCAACCGTAACAATGGCGTCGACAACAGGCGCCGGCGCGCCCTCCGGCCGGCTTACACGTCCGAGTGCGATCTGGATCGCCGTGGTGGCCCTGCTCTTCGTCGGGCTGCCGGTCGCGATCTGGGCCGACCTCCGGGAGCTGTCCAGCAATGCCCTGACCCGCCAGTCGGAGGAGTTCAGCCGGATCATCAACGACGTCCGGAACTTCTATGCCCAGGACGTGGTGGCGCGCGTCGTCGCGGCGGACGGCAACGTCCACACCTCGGCCAAGTTCCGCGAGGAGCCGGGGGCGATTCCGATCCCGGCGACGTTCTCGCTCGAGCTTGGCCGCCTGATCGGCGAGGAGGGCAGCGTCGGCTACCGCTTCGTCTCCGACTTTCCCTTCGCCGGCCGGGAGCCGCACAACCTCGACGAATTCGAGAGGAATGCGCTCGCGAGACTCCGCGCCGATCCGTCGGAACCCGTCATCCAGGTCGGCGGCTCCCTGTTCAGCCGCACGGTGCGGCTCGCCACGCCGATCATCCTCGGCGAGGCCTGCGTCGCCTGCCACAACAGCCATCCGGAGAGCCCCAAGAAGGACTGGAAGGTCGGCGACGTGCGCGGCATCCAGGAAGTCACGGTGCAGCAGCCGGTCGAGGCGAACCTCTTCGCCTTCAAGTATCTGTTCGCCTACCTGGTCTTCGCCGCCATCGCCGCGGTCGCCTTCATCGCCTGGCAGTTCCGCCAGGCGAAGTCCGTGGCAAGGCTCAATCGCGAACTCCACCTCACCAACGACTTCCTCGCCACGGTGTCGTTGAAGATCGCCAAGTACCTGTCGCCGCAGATCTACAAGAGCATCTTCAGCGGCGAGAAGGACGCGACCATCACCACCGAGCGGAAGAAGCTCACGATCTTCTTCTCCGACATCGTCGAGTTCACCGCGACGACGGAGCGCCTGCAGCCGGAGGAGCTGACGGGCCTCCTCAACGAGTACCTGACCGAAATGTCGGATGTGGCGCTGCAGCACGGCGGCACCGTCGACAAGTTCATCGGCGACGCGATTCTGGTCTTCTTCGGCGATCCCGAAACACGCGGCGTGGTCGAGGACGCGCGCGCGGCGGTGCGGATGGCGGTGGCCATGCAGGGCCGGCTCGCCGAACTCAGCGAGCGGTGGATGCGGCGCGGCATCGAGAAACCGTTCCGGGCGCGGATGGGCATCAACACCGGCTACTGCAACGTCGGCAATTTCGGCAGCGCCGACAGGATGGACTACACCATCATCGGCGCCGAGGCGAACCTTGCGGCGCGGCTCCAGCAGGTCGCCGGCATCGGCCAGATCGTGATGTCCTACGAGACGTTCGCGCTCGTCTCCGACATGGTGGTGGCCAAGCGCCTGCCGCCGATCACCATGAAGGGCATCAGCCGCGAGATCATGCCTTACGTGGTCGAGGCGATCGTGCGGAGCGAAGGCCACGCGCCGGTGATCCAGGAGCAGCAGGCCGGCGTCAGCCTCTACCTCGACCCGAGCCAGATCGACCCCAAGGACCTCGAGCGCATCAAGGGCGTGCTGACGGCGGCGATGAAGCAGGCCGAGGAACACATCGCGGCGCGCGCCGCGGCAAAGCCGATCTGAGGCGCTTCAGGCTGCGGCAAAACCCGAGCGGTGCGCCCAGCCCGTGGTGCGTTTCTCGATCCACGCCATCAGCGCATACATCGCGATCCCGAGGATGGCGAGCGCAACGAGGCAGGCGAAGATCAGCGGCATCTTGAACTGGGCCTGGGCCTGCAGCATCAGGTTGCCGATGCCGTGGTTGGAGGCGATCGACTCCGAGATCACTGAGCCGACGAAGGCGAGCGTGATCGCCACCTTGAGCGAGCCGAAGAAATAGGGCAGCGCGCGGGGGATGCCGACCTTTCGCATGATGTCGAGCTTCGAGGCGCCGAGCGCCTTGAGCACGTCCTCCATCTCGGGCTCGATGGTGGCGAGGCCGGTCGCGACATTGACCACGATCGGGAAGAACGAGATCAGGAAGGCGGTGATGGTCGCCGGGACGATGCCGATGCCGAACCACAGCACCAGGATCAGCACCACCGCGACCTTTGGGATGGCGTTGAAGCCGACCATCAGCGGGTAGAGCCCGACATAGACGGTCTGCGACCAGCCGACGATGAGGCCGAGGGCGAGGCCGAAGACCACCGCCAGGCCGAAGCCCGCGAGCGTGGTGCCGAGCGTGTAGAGCGACTCTTGGAAGATGACGCCGCGGTACTGGACCAGTGCCTCCCCGACCGCGAGCGGCGACGGCAGGACGAAGGGCGGAATTGAGAAGACGACGATTGCCGCCTGCCAGACCACGAGCATCCCGGCGAGGAACAGCAACGGCGACAGCCGGAGGAGGAGCGACGGTCGCCTCATCCGCGCGCCAGCGTGATGTGGCTGCGGAGTTCCTGCACGACATCCTGGAACGGCTGGGTGAAGGTGAGCGAGAGCTCTCGGGGGCGACGAAAATCGACCGCGCGCTCGACGAGGATATGCCCGGGGCGGGACGACATGACGAAGATGCGGTCGGCAAGAAACGCCGCCTCGCGGAGGTCATGGGTGACGAGGATGATGGTGACTCCGCTCGCCGCATGCAGGTCGCGAATCACGCACCACAGCTCCTCGCGGGTGAAAGCGTCGAGTGCGCCGAACGGCTCGTCGAGCATGAGGAGTTGCGGCCCATGGATCAGCGCGCGACACAGCGAGGCGCGCATCTGCATGCCGCCCGACAGCTCCCACGGGTACTTGTCGCCGGCGCCGGCCAGGCCGACCGAGGCGAGGAGCATCTCGGCGCGGGCTTCGAACTCCCTTCGCTTCCGTCGCATCTCGCGCCGGTAGGGCTGGACGATCTCGAGCGGCAGGAGGATGTTGTCGCGGGTGGTCCGCCACGGCAGCAGCGTCGGCGCCTGGAACGCCATGCCGGCGATCCGCACCGGCCGCGTCACCCGCGCCCCCGCCACCATGACCGTGCCGGCCTGCGGGAATTGCAGGCCGGTGGCGAGCTTCATCAAGGTCGACTTGCCGCAGCCGGACGGGCCGACGACCGCGGCGAACTCGCCGCGGCCGATCGAGAGGCTGAGGTCATCGACGACCGGCGCCAGGCCTTCGATGCCATAGGCGTGGCGGACCCGGTCGAGGACGACGAAACCCGCCACCCGGTCCGTCCGCTACTCGACCGCCCGTTCCGCCGCCTCGGGCAGGAACCCCGGATCGAAGGCGCTTTCCGCCGTTGGCTTCGCAGCGAACTGGAAGGTCAGCCCGATCTGGTCGATGGCGCTGGCGAGCCGGGCCGGGTCTACCGCGCCGAGCCCGTTCTTCTTCACCTCGTCGGTGACGATGTTCTGGTCGATCGCCATCTGGAGACGCTCCAGTTCGGTCGCCTTGTCGACCACCGGATTGGCGGCAACGACGTATTCCACTGCGGCCTCGGGATCGGCGACCGTCTCCTCGATCGCCTTGGTGAGGGCGCGGAGGAAGCCCTTCACCGCCTCCGGATTCTCTTCGGCGAAGGCCGGCGAGACGATGATGGTGTTGCCGTAGAGATCGACGCCGTAGTCGGCCATCAGGAGGACCGTGATGTCGTCGGCGGGAACGCCGTTGGCCTTGAGGTTGATGTAGGAGGAGAACGAGAAGCCGGTGATGGCGTCGACCTGGCCGCTCGCGAGCATCGGCTCGCGCACCGGGAAGCCGACGTTCTCGATCGTCACCTTGGTGGCGTCGATGCCGTTGGCCTCGACGAAGATCGGCCATTGGGCATAGGCGCCGTCCGGAGCCGGAGCGCCGAGCTTCTTGCCCTCGAGGTCCTTCGGCGCCGACACGCCGAGGCTCTTCCGGCCGACGATGGAAAAGGCCGGCTTGTTGTAGAGCATGTAGATGGATTTCAGCGGCGTGGTCGGGTTCTGGTCGTTGAACTTGATGACCGAGTTGATGTCGCCGAAGCCCATGTCGTAGGCGCCCGAGGCGACGCGGTTGATCGGCTCGACCGACCCCGCCCCGGTGTCGATCGTGACGTCCAGGCCCTCTTCGGTGAAGTAGCCCTTCTCCAGAGCGACGAGGAACGGCGCCGCCGGGCCCTCGAATTTCCAGTCGAGCGAGAACTTAATCGGGGTGTCGGCCAGCGTCGGACTGCCGCCCAGGGCCGCAAAGGCGAGGAGGACGGACAATCTGCGGGAAAACTTGCGGATCATGCGGTCACGTTCCCTTTCTCGGGTGAATGTGCTTGCCGTCCAACATCATGCACTATTCATGCCGGATGAATGCTCCGTTCCAGAGAATTCCCGTGGATTTTCTGAAGCGGTCTCGTTGCCGCGTCGCCTGCGGTGCGAAGTCTTAGCCGGACGGTGCTTGCTTCAGGTCAACCGGGTGGTCACGTCGCGAATCGAGATAGTCCCTGACATAGGCCTCGCGAACCAGCGTTACGG
Source organism: Bauldia sp. (assembly GCA_022841545.1). GTDB lineage: Bacteria > Pseudomonadota > Alphaproteobacteria > Rhizobiales > Kaistiaceae > Bauldia. The sequence goes on from JALHRF010000054.1 coordinate 24,984, forward strand.
CGACCGCGGTGAGCGGCATGGCCAGGATCAAACCGAGCAGGCCGAACAGGACTCCGAGCAGGAGCTGCGCCGAAATCACCAGGGCGGGGGGAAGGGAGACCTTCTCCTGCTGGATCAATGGCGTGATGACGTAGCTCTCGACAGCCTGGACGACGACATAGACGCCGACCACGAGCAGCGTCGTCGTCATCCCTTCAGGCAGCGCCAGCAGTACCGCGGGCAGGGCTGCGAGGATCGGCCCAATATTGGGAATGAAGGCGAGGATCGCTGCGATCAGGCCGAGGAGGACGGCAAGCGGTATGCCGATGAGCCAGAGCCCGAGCGTGGTCAGAACACCGACGACCGCCATCGCGAGCAACTGGGCCGAAAGCCAGTCGCGAAGGCTCTTCGCCAGCTTGTCCAGAATCTCTTCGGTGCGGGCCCTGAGCGCGGGAGCGACCAGCCAGACCAGGCCCCGACGATAGACGCCGGGTGCGATGGCGCCGTAGAGTCCGATGAACGCGATGATGACCATGTTGCCGAGCGCCCCGAAGGTGGTCGACACCGCCGAGGCGGCGGCGGAAGTGCCCTCACCCGACATGGCCCACTCCGGCAGGGCGCGATCGAGGAGCCGCTCGCCCCAGGCATACTCGGATATCCTGTCGCGGACGCTTGCCAGAACCTCGGGAATCTCACGGGAGAGTTCGTCGAACTGGGTCGATATTGCCGGGGCGAATGCGAGGACCGATCCGCCGAGCAGAAGCAGGATCGCGACCGCGAAGGCGCCGACGGCCACACCGTGCGGCATCCCCGTCCAGCGGACGATCCAGTGCCCGCCGGAATGCAGGAACACCGCTGCAAGAATGCCCGCAAAGACCACCAGGAAGACGTCGGGCGCGGCAAGCAGGCACACCAGCAAGGCAGTGGCCAGCACGGTCAATGAAACGGATCGTCGGTGCATCCTCACCCCGGAAAAGCAACGCCCGGAAGCCGAGATCGTTCCTTTCAACCAGCGTGTGCAGGCCATGCGGCCTGGGGGGCAATGGAGCAGTGCGGCGGCTCGTAGCCGGCTTCTCAGACGTTCTCCACTGTCACCACCCGGAACGGGTGCAGTTCGCCATCGTCGTCCCGGATCGAGACGTATTCGCCGGGGACGAAGACGTGGCTCGAGAGCTTGAACCCGGCCTCGTCGCCTTCGTCGCCGGCGAGATCGTAGGTGAAGCCCCACGAGCCGCCTGGTCGATGAACCAGGTGACCGACGTCGTCCTCATCGTCACCCCAGAAGCGGACCACCCGGCAAAGGTCGCGGTGCTTCTTCCAGCCCTCGGCGTCAAGATGGCCGTTCTGATCGAGCGGCGCGGTGAAGCGATAGCCATGGCGCTCGCTCCCGTCGGGGAAGTCCTTGGTCCGGGCGAGATTGAGCCTGATCGTCTTCAGGCCTTTGGTATCGGGCATGTCCACCTCCGTTGTCCCGCCGAGACTAGCCGTAGCGCCGACGCGTTTCCAGTTCGGGGTTCCCCGCGAGGGAATCGCCAAGTAGAGTCATCGAGGAGATTCGAGGAGGTGCGTTTGTCCCCTGTCGCGCCGGTCCTGCTCGCTGCCCTCCTCCCGCTCGCATTCGCCGCGGGAGCGGCTTGCGCCGAAGCCCAGGGCCCCCGTTTCCCGACCACCGAATTCGAGGACGGCGCCAAAGGCGCCTCGGTCACCGTCGGCGACGTGACCGCCCAGATCAGCTTGGTCAGCCGGCCGAAGATCGACCCCGATTTCGACGTGCCGGTGCTGACGGTAGTGGTCGGCGACAAGCGGGTTCTCGAAACGGTGGGCGTCGCCTCGGGCTTCGACTTTCCGACCACCGCGGCAAGCATCGCCGAAATCGACCCGAACAACGTCCGGCCGGAGGTCTACTTCACCAGCTATTCCGGCGGCGCGCATTGTTGCACGGAGGCGATCGTCGCCACCCAGGTCGGCCAGAAGTGGGTCGCGGTGCCGGTCGGCGCCTTCGACGGCGACGGCGACTTCCTCGAGGATCTCGACGGCGACGGGCTGGCCGAGATCGTCACCGTCGACAACCGCTTCCTCTACGAGTTCGACTGCTACGCCTGCAGCGCCGCGCCGCTCCAGGTGCTGACGGTGCGCCGCGGCAAGGTCGTCGACGCCTCGGCCGAGATGCAGTTCCTGCCGGCGCATCGCGAATGGCTCCGCCGGATGGAGACCAACGTCGACGACCGCAACCGCTGGACATCGCGCGGGTACCTGGCCGGCTGGGTCGGCGCGAGCGCGCGCGTCGGCAAGGGCGGAGAGGCCTGGGCGCAGCTCAATGCAAAGTGGGACCACGCGTCCGACGAAGGCGAGGAGGTCTGCCTGACCGGCGGCGCGGTCGAGGACTGCCCGCGACGGCAGCGCAAGGTGCTCAAATTTCCCGAGCGGCTGAAGCTGTTCCTCGAGCAGAACGGGTATCGGCTGACGTAACTTGCGGCTTCATCGTTTTCATACGCGTGCGGGACGAACTGCCGCCCTCGATACCGAGCGCACCATCGGCTGGGCCGGCGGCAGGTCGGCGGCGATCGCGCCGGCCACCGCGATCACCGCGACGCGGATCACCTCCATGTGCTCGGGCGACGAGCCCTGCAGGAAGGGCACCGAGAGCGCGGCCACGACCTTCCCGCTCCGGTCACGGATCGGCGCGGCAAAGGCGAGGATCGAGGGCGAGTATTCGCCCCGGTCCTCGGACCATCCCTCGCGCCGGATGCGGGCGAGCTCGGCCGCAAGGCGCTTCCGGTCGGTGAGCGTCTTCGCCGAGTAGCGGACGAGGTCGCCCTCGCCGAGGAGCGCGTCGAGTTCCTCCTTCGGAACGTGGGCGATGAGCATCTTGCTCGCCGCACCGGCATGGAGCGGCTGGTGCTGCCCGGGGACGACGGTGAGCGCATATTCCCGCGTACCCTGGACGGCGGCGACGACGAGGACGGCGCTGCCGTCGAGGATCGAGACCTTGCAGCCCTCGCCGGTCTTCTCGGCGAGCGCTTCGAGATGCGGCCGCGACAGCGCGGCGAGGTCGTAATCCTCCGCGTCGGGGAGCGTGCGCGCGGCGAGCGCCAGGAGACGCGGCCCGAGTCGATAGGCGCCGTCCGGGGTCCGTCGCACCACGTCATGGAAGTGGAGCGTGTTGAGGATGCGATAGACCGTCGTCCGCGGCAGGCCGAGATGATCGACCAGTTCGCGGATGCTCGCCCCGTTGTTGCGCTTCTCGAGCAGCGCGAGCACGTCCATCATCCGGTCGATCACCGGGATACGGTGCCTGGCCATGGGCTCGCTCGACATTTCATCTCCCCCGCGAACACGCCTGATTGACTTCCGCGACATTACCTTTATCGTCCAAAGTTGAATACATAAAGTTCATATTTGAATTGGCCTGAGCGGGACTCAACCGCCCGGCCGCGAGTGCCGGGAGGTTCCTGCCACCGGCAGCAGGGAGGGGCAATGGACAGGGACGCGGCGAAGATCGCCGACACCGCGGCACGGCTGAAGCGCCTCTATACCGCCGCCGCCTATGACATCATGGACGAGATGGGGCTCCGCCATCAGTGCCTCGACATCGCGATCAAGCCGATGGAACGCACGATGCGGATAGCCGGCCCGGCGTTCACCATTGCCGGCGCCTCGGACCCGCGCAGCGACGACGAATATGACGACCTGCCCGAGGTCCGCGACCTCACCTTCTTCCGCCGCATGTATCCCGGCTGCGTCGTGGTGATCTCCGCCGCCGGCGAGACCCGCTCCGGCCACTGGGGCGAACTGATGTCGACCGCGGCGAAGGCCAGGGGCGCCGCCGGCGTGATCATCG
>JALHRF010000055.1 GCA_022841545.1 Bauldia sp.
AGTACTCCTGGGTGCGGACGAAGTTCACCGCGTTGTCGACGTCGGGCATAAGGAACAGGTCGTCGACAGCGGAGGGGACGAAATTTTCCTTGTAGGCGTAGCCGTCCCAGACGCGATTGTGGGTGACGACCACCTCGCGCATCTCGGGCTCGAGCGCGGCCGCCGGAGATACCGCGAGTAGGACGGCAAGGGCGGGCAGGAGATGACGCCTCATGCCGCCCCCCGCGCCCGGGTGATCTCGCCGCCCAGCACGACCGCCACCAGCGTCAGCACCAGGGCGGCGACAATCCTGGACGGGGCGATCACGATGCTGCCCACGGCGGCGAGGCCGAGGTCCGCCAGGGGGGCGGCTGGCGAGACCAGTCCGAGCACCGGAGCTGCCTGCTGCAATCCGGCCCGGACGAACAGCATCGCGAGGCTGAGGTCCTGAGGCTGCGCCTGCTGGAGCATGAGGAGCAGCGCCTGCAGGGCGGAAAGGACCGCGAGCGCCACCAGGTAGGCGATGACGGCCGCCCGCACGCTGCCGAAGAGGCACGACACCAGCAGGCCCATCGCCATCACGGGGAGGACGAGCGCGACGTTGGTCGCGAGCGCGAGCACGTCGTCGGGGCGGATGACGCCAGAGCCGAGCGGCTGCGCGACCAGCATGAAGGCGGCGTAGATGCCGAGCAGGACCAGGAGGACGACGAACTCGGCGGCGAACTTCGCCAGCACGATCGCCCGCGGGCCCGCCGGCGACATGAGGAGCACCTCGAGGGTGCCGTGCTCGCGCTCCCACGCGACGCCGGCGGCGAGGCGCATGCCGAGCAACACCGCCAGGAATACGGAGACGATGGCGTTGAGGTTCGCGAGCGGATTCGCGGTGACCAGCACCGTCTCCGTCTCGAAGCCGCTCTGGAACCCGCTGCCGTAAACGACGGCGATCAGGCATGCGCCCGAGGCCAGGAGGAACGGCCAGGGCGACCACAGCTTCGCCGTGATCTCCTTGCCGAACAGCGCCACGATCGGGAAGGACCGTGGGCGCGAGGGCTGCCGGGCGAGCGCCAGTTGCATGGCTACATCACGGTCCTGATGAGGCCGCCGTCGATCCGGAGCGCCGCGCCGTTGACGATTCCCGTGCGGCTGCTGCCGAGGAAGGTGACGAAATCAGCCACCTCTTCCGGCCGCGACAGGCGCTGGATGAGCGACGTGGCCCGGTTCTCTGCAACGAAGCGGCGCTCGGCCTCCGCCGTCTCGACGCCCGGGTAGAGCCCGGCGATCAGCTTCGATACACCCTCCGTGCTGCAAGGCCCCGGGAGGACCGAGTTGACGGTGACGGCGGTGCCCTTGGTGGTCTCGGCGAGGTTGCGCGCGACCGACATCTGCATCGTCTTGGTCGCGCTGTAGGCCGGCATCTCCGGCGCGGGATTGATGCCCGACTCGCTCGCCATGAAGATGACGCGCCCGCTGTTGCGCGCCAGCATCTTGGGCAGATAGTTGCGGCTGAGGCGGATGCCGCTCATGACGTTGGTCTCGATCAGCTCGTACCAGCGGTCGTCCCCCGCCTCGTAGATGTCCATCGCCTCGTAGATGCCGAGATTGACGACGAGCACGTCGACATCCGGGCATGCGGCGATGATCTCGGCGCAGCCGTCGGCCGAGCCGCTGTTGCCGACCACGCCGCTGATCGTCGCGCCCGGCACCTCGCCGTGGAGGCGGGCGACGGCCCGGTTCACGGTCTCGCCGTTCCGTCCGTTCAGAAAGACGGAGGCGCCCTCGGCAGCCATCGCCCGCGCGATGGCGTAGCCCAGTCCGCCTGTCGATGCTGTCACCAGACAGCGCTTGCCCGTGTATCCCAGATCCATTTCAGGCCTTTCCCGGATCTCTCCTAGTTGACGACCCTGTCCCTGACGCGGTCGCCGGACGTGGCATGTGCCGTCATCTGGACGAACAGTTCCTCGAGCGACATCCGGCGCCGCCTGACCGACAGTGGCGTGATGCCGGCTGCGACCAGGGTGCGGACGAATTCCGCGCGTCCCTCGCGCTCGTCGTCCTGCGGATGCGCGAGCGTGACCGTCAGCTCGTGGTCGGAACGCACATGGGCATCCGCGACCTGCGGGAGCGACTTGAGCCTGGCGACGACGTCCATGGCGCGTTCCGCGGTCTCGACCGTCAGGCCGCCGGAGGCGTCGCCGACGAGCACGTCGTGCTTGTCGCCGGAGGCAAGTACCTGCCCTTCCTGCAGGAACACGATCCGGTCCGTGACCCGCTCCATCTCGTCGAGCTGATGCGACGAGAACAGGAGCGCCACGCCGGACGCGCGAAGGTCGAGGAAGATCTCGCGCATGTCGACCACGCCGTTCGGATCGAGGCCGAGCGTCGGCTCGTCGAGAACCAGGAACTCCGGCGCATGGATGAGGCATCGCGCCAGGCACAGCCGCTGCTGCATGCCGCGCGAGAAGGCGCCCACCGGCTTCTCGCCGACATCCGTGAGGCCGACGCGGCCCAGCGCGCCGGCGATCTGAGTGCTGGCGTCGGCAAGCCCGTAGAGCCGCGCGAAGAGCGACAGGTAAGCCCGCGCGCCCATTTCGGGATAGACGCGCGGCTTCTCCTGCAGGTAGCCGACGCGTGAGCGGATGCCCGGGTCGCGGAACCCGTTCCGGACGCCGAGCAGTTCGATCTCTCCCGAGTCCGGCGTGAGCAGGCCGGTGATCATCTTCATGACCGTGCTCTTGCCGGCCCCGTTCGGCCCCAGGAAACCAACGATCTCGCCGCGGCGCACGTCGAGGTCGACCCCGCGCACCACCTTCCGGCGGCCGAAGCTCTTGGTCAGGCCACGCGCGACGAGGGCGAGGGTGTTCATCTGGACCATCAGTAGGGCAGCGGCGTGTAGTAGAGCCGGATCAGGTTGACGACGATCATGATGACGGCGGAGGCGAGCAGGAACTCCATCGGCCAGGCGAGGAGCTTGATGCGATCATTCACCACCTTCATCACGACGATCAGAGCGACGGCGATCAGCGAGGCATAGGGCGGCGGCGCCGCTCCCTCGATGGCCGAGCACCCGCCGAGCAGGAGGATCACGATGACGACGAGGACGACCCAGGACTTCATGCCGGTGCGCTCCCTTCGTCATCCGCGCGGCTCGATGCGGCGTAGGCAAGCGTGCGGCCGTCATCCGGATCGAACAGGTACAGCCAGTTCGGGTCGAGCCCGAGGTGGAACGGGGCACCGAACTCCTTGCTGTGGGAGGCCGTCTCGTCGGTCGAGCTGCGGGTCGTGATCTCGACGCCGCCGGCGGAGAACACGTAGAGGTTCTCCGCCCCGGTCGGCTCGAACGCGAGCAGCTTCGCCGCCAATGGATGCCGTTCGTCCGCCGTCTCGCGAATGGCGACGTGCTCGGGTCGGATGCCCAGGCGGACCGTGCGGCCCTCCATGCTCGCGATGCCGTTCGCCCCGACCCACGCCGGGTCGAGCGGGATGTCCGTGCCGTCCAGCACAGCGACCGCACCGCTTCCGCGCGCCTCGATGCGCACGGGAAAGACGTTCATCTGCGGCTCGCCGACGAACGTGGCGACGAACTCGTTGGCGGGCCGCTCGAAGATCGTCCGCGGCGTCGCGAACTGGAGCATGTGGCCGCCCCGCATGACGATGATCCGGTCGGCCATCGTCATGGCTTCGAGCTGGTCGTGCGTGACGAAGATGGTCGTGGTGCCGATCTGCTTCTGGAGGTGGCGCAACTCGGCCCGCATCAGCCCGCGCAATTGCGCATCGAGATGGGACATCGGCTCGTCCATGAGGAAGATGTCGGCATCGCGGACCAGCATCCGGGCGATCGCCACGCGCTGGAGCTGGCCGGCCGAGAGCTGGTCAGGCTTGCGCTTGAGGACCTCGGTGATCTGCATCAGCCTGGCGACGTCGCCGACCTTCTCCCTGATCTGCGTCCGCGTCATGCGTCGGACCCGGAGGGGGTAGGCGATGTTCTCGAAGACGGTCATGTGCCGGTAGAGGCCGTAGTCCTGGAAGACCATGCCGACGTTGCGGTAGCGCGGCCGGAGGTAGGTGACGTCGCGGCCGCCGATTTCGATGCGGCCCTCCGTGGGCATCTCCAGGCCGGCGAGCATGCGCAGCGTCGTGGTCTTGCCGCAGCCGGACGGGCCCAGAAGGAACACGAACTCGCCGTCGTTGACGGTGATGCTTGCGTCCTTCACGGCCGTGAACGAGCCGAACCGCTTGACGAGGCTGGAGATACGGACTTCAGCCATTTGCCGGCGATCGTCCGTGCTGTGTGAAGGATGCTCCCACGTCGCTCAGTCCTTGATGACGCCCTGCGAGAGACCGCTGATGAGCTGCCGCTGCATGATGAGGACGAACAGAATGAGGGGCGCGGTGATCAGGATCACGGCAGCGCCGAGTATGTTCCACTGCACGTTGGCGCCGATCGAGTAGGCCATGATCGCCGGCGGCATGGTCTTGGCGTTGATGCTCGTCAGGAAGGTCGCGAACGCATACTCGTTCCAGGACAGGATCATCACGAAGATCGCCGTCGCGGTGATCGACGGCGCCATCAGCGGCAGCGTCACCTTGCGGAACGCCGCGAACCAGGTGTCGCCGTCCACCATGGCGGATTCCTCGTATCGGCGCGGGATGTCCCGGAAGTAGCCCGTCAGCATCCACACCACGAACGGCAGCTGCATTGCCGTATAGAGGAAGATGAGCCCGGTGCGGGTATCCAGCAGCCTCAGCGTCTGGAACGTGATGAAGATCGGGATGAGCACCGCGACTGGCGGCATCATGCGGTTGGTCAGCACCCAGAAACCGACATCGTCCCGCCCGGTGAAGACGTAGCGGGCGAGGGCGTAGGCGCAGAACGTGCCGATCGTCACCGAGAAGAAGGTCGATGCGAGGGCTACCACCGTGCTGTTGAAGAAATTCCACATGATCCCCTTCTCGAAGATCAGGTGGCGGAACGCGTCGAGGGTCGGCCAGAACATCCAGGTGGGCGTCTGCGAGATCGCGGCCTCGCGGTCCATGAAGCCGGTCATGACGATGTACATGTACGGCACGAAGTTCACGAAGCAGACGATGAGCAGGAGGACGTAGACCCACCAGGTGCGGGACCGCTCCGGGGCGGCGGGCGATTCGATGCGACGGATATCGACGATGGCCATCTCCCCCTCCCCTACTCGGCCACTTCGGTGCGGGAGCGGAACACCCGGATGAAGACGAAGCTCATGACGATGATGATCAGCATCATCAGGAGCGAGATGGCCGACGCACGGGAGGCGTCGAAGAACTCGAGGCCGGTCTTGGTGAGGAGCACGTTCAGCGTCGTGGTGGCGTTGCCCGGTCCGCCGCGCGTCATGACGACGATCAGTTCGTAGGTGCGGAACGCGTCCATCGTCCGGATGACGACGGCGATCAGGATCGCCGGCCTGAGGAGCGGCATCGTGATCGTCCAGAACACACGCCAGGACGACGCTCCATCGATCTCCGCCGCCTCGTAGGGCTGCCGCGGAATCGAAGCCAGTCCCGCGGTCATCATCAGGAACATGAACGGCGTCCACTGCCAGATGTCCACGAAGATCAGCGTCTGCAGCGCCCAGTTCGGCGACGAAAGGAAGGGCGGCTCCGACAGGCCGAAGAACGAGACGAGTCCGCCGATGTAGTGGGTGACGAGGCCGGCGCCGGGAAAGAACATGTAGCGCCAGATCAGGGCCGCGACCAAGGGCGGCAGGATCATCGGGATGAGGATGAGGAGCCGGAACACGCTGGCGCCGCGGATGGCGCGCTTGAACAGGAGCGCCAGGCCGAGGCCGAGCCAGAATTCGATGAAGACCGCTTCGACGGTGAAGATCAGCGTGACGCGAAGCGCATGCCAGAACTCGGGGTCCTGGATGACGGACTGGTACTGGTACGACCCGACAAAGAAGCGCGGCAGGTAGGGCTTGGACAGGATGATGTTCTGCCCCGCCATGTAGAGTGCATAGAGGAACGGGTAGACGCCGATCGCGAACAGGATGATCAGCGTCGGCGCCATCAGCACCCACGGGAAGACCCGCTTGTTCGATGGCCCGAACCGGGCGGCGAAGCCGCTTCTCGGCCTGGTGGCCGAGGGGCGTCCCGGCGCGGTCACGTCCGACATCGGCATCCTCCCTCACCCGTTCTCCGGCTGACCTTTTGTCCGGCACCGTTCGGTCGCCACATTGCGGCATAGCGGCTGGCGACACCACCGGGTCAAGGGCAGTCCGCCGGATTCACGGTCGCTCAAGGCGAGAAGACCGGGCGGAGCAGAGGCTCCGCCCGGTCGATCATGTCGTCAGGCCTACTGCCACGCGGACGGCAGGCGATCGTAGTAGGTCAGGTCGCGCCAATGCTGCGGCGGCAGGTCGTCACGCCCGGGGATGTAGTATCCACCGCGGCGCATCACGGCCGTCATGCGCTCCTCCATGTTGGCGGCGGCCGTCGTGGAGTCGATCTCGCCGATCCACACGCGGTTGCCTTCCTCACCCATGATGTCGGAGATCTCGGCCCACTCCGGGACGCGGATACGCTCGTCCGGGTTGGTGTCCTTCAGCATGAAGTCATAGACGTCGATCCACCATGGCTGGAATTTCGCAAGCGTCTCGCTGCGATAGGTCGAGTGCCGCGACGGACCGGCGCCGAACTCGGTCGCGCGCTCCTGGATGGCCTTGGAGGTGATCCACTGGATGAAGGTCCAGACGGCTTCCTTGTTGGCGCTGTCGGCGGATATGCCGAGGCTCCAGGCGCCAAACCACGGATCGATCACCCCGTGCGGCCCGGCCGGCGTATGGACATGGGCGCTCTTGCCCTGGATGCCCGGGTTCTTGCCGTCCTCGAAGAAGCCGAAGATGAAGTCCTGGTAGTTCCAGAGGCCGAACGCCCCGCCCGACTGGTAGAGCTGGGTGGCCTCGTCGATGCCCCAGTTGGCGCTGTCGGCGGGCATGAAGTCCCGCGTCGAGACGAAGTAGTCGATCGAATCGATCGTATGCGGGTTGTTGATGGTGATCTCCCAGTTCTCCCCGACATACTCGTTGCCCTTGGTCTCGGGAGTCTGGAAGGCATAGAGATAAGGAAGATAGGTCACGCCCCAGAACCACCGTCCCGGCATGTTGGCAAAGCCGATCATGCCCTTCTCGGGATTGTGGACCTTCTTGGCCATGTCCATCATGTAGTCGGTGGTGAACTCCGGCGAGAACCGCTTCGGGATCGTGACGCCCGCCTCTTCCGCGACGTCGGTGCGGAAGGTCGTGCCCACCGGGCCGGCGCCGATCGGGATGGTGTAGAGCGTTTCATTGTAGACGCCGGTGCCGCTGATGACGCGCGGCAGGAAGTCGTCGATGTCGTAGTCCGCCGGAGTGAGATCCGCGTTCTTCACGTATTGCATCAGCGGGTCGAGGAAGCCGGCGGCGGCATACTCGGCGAGCCACATCACGTCCACCGCGAACACGTCGTAGCGGCCGGTACCCTGCTGCATCTCCACGAGAGAGCGCTGGCGATACTGGTCGAACGCGACCTCGTCGACATTGACCTTGATGCCGTAGGTCTCCTCGAATTCCGGAAGGAACTGAAGGATGGCCGCGAACTGCGGCATCGCCGGCGTCAGGATGTTGATCTCGGTCCCGTCGAACTGCTTCTGATACTCGGTCTGGGCGTAGGCTGGCAGCGCAGCGCCCATGATCATCGTTGCCGCCACTGTAGCCAGCAGCTGAATTCTTCTCCCAGGCATTTTTTCCTCCACTGTCGTATGTGTCACTTTCACTCCTCCACGATCGGCGCCTTGCGGGCGCCGGAGACTCTCCTCTCGCTCTCAGGCCGCGAGCCTGGCTTCGGTGAAGCGGGCCTGCCGCACCGTGCGGGCCGTCCGCTTCGAAAACAGGTAGACGTATCTCGCGTCGATGCGGACGCCGATCGGCGCGCCTATGCGCTCGGGGTATCGGCGCGCCTCGTCGCCCGTGGTCAGGACGCGCACGAGGGAATCTCCGAACTCGATGTCGAAGACGACGCGCGATCCGAGCACCTCGATCGCGAAGATCTTGCCGTGAACGAGGCCGTCGCCGCCCTCGCCGGGCTGGGCAAGCCGCATCTGCTGCGGCCGCGCGCCCATCAGGTATTCCTCGCTGGGCGCGAGCGGTTCGCCGCCGTTGTCGAGCCACTCGCGATCGAGCCCGACCCGCGAGCTGCCGACCTCAAGGTGCGCGCGGCCGGCATCCTCGGCCAGCCGCGCCGGCAGGATGTTCATCGCGGGCTCGCCGATGAAGGTTGCGGCGAAGGTGGTCTGCGGCCGGTCGAAGAGTTCCTGCGGGCGGTCGATCTGCTCGATCCGGCCCTTGTTGATCAGCACGATCCGGTCGGCCATCGTCATGGCCTCGAGCTGGTCGTGCGACACGTAGAGCATGGTGGCGTTGAAGTCGCGCTGCAGCCGCTTGAATTCCAGGCGCATCCGCGCACGAAGCTGCGCGTCGAGATGGGAGATGGGCTCATCGAGCAGGAAGACGTCGGCGTCGCGCACCAGCGCCCGGCCGATCGCAACGCGCTGCATCTGGCCGCCGGACAGCTGCCGGGGCATCTTGTCGATCTGGTCGCCGATCTGCAGCGTCTCGAGGACCGACGCGATCCGCCGGTCGATCTCCGCCTGGCTCATCTTCCGGATGCGGAGCGGGTAGGCGAGATTCTCGCGCACCGACAGGTGCGGGAACAGCGAGTGCTTGTCGTAGACCATCGCCACGTTGCGGTCGCGCGGCATGAAATGGGTGACGTCGCGGTCCCCGATCGTGACCGATCCCGAGTCCGGTTCTTCCAGGCCGGCGACCAGCCTCAGCGTCGTCGTCTTGCCCGCCCCCGACGGCCCGAGGAGGAACACCGCCTCGCGGTCCCGCACGTCGAAGGACATGTCGCGCACGGCCACGGTGCCGTCGCGAAATTCCTTGCGCAGGCCCTCGAGCCGCAGATTGGCCAATGCTCCTCCCGAACCACGTTCGACCAACTCCGACGCCGTGTCCGGCGTCCCCCCGAAGTCGGTCTCGACCCTACCGTCAAAGGATAGAATGAAATTTCTTACTGCGCAACACAATATGAATTCATTTTCATCCAATGCACCTCGCGCTCTCCGAACCGGCGGTATGCCGCCTCGCAAATGGGTTCTGCCGGCCGCGACCGGCCTCTAGGCAATGGCGCGGATCGTCCCGCCCTCGGCACGCATCGCCATCCCGTTGAGCCATGGCGACGTCGACAGATGGAGCACGGATGCGGCGATCTCTTCCGGCTCGATCATCCGGCGGATGAGCGAGGTCGGCTCGGTCTTGTCGAAGTAGTCCGCCACCACCTGCTCGCGCGTCGTCCCCCGCTCCGCGGCGATCTGCTCGTGGTACCGCCGGACCGCTTCCGTGTTGGTCGGGCCGGGGAGGATGGTGTTCACACGCACCTGCGTTCCCACAGTCAGTTCGGCCAGCGCACGCGACACGCCGAGGAGACAGGTCTTCATCGCACCGTAATGCGCCATCCACGGCTGCGGCTTGATTGCGCTCTCGCTGCTGATGAACACGATCGACCCTTCGCCCCGCGCCAGCATGTCCTTCAGCGCGAGCCGCGCCATGCGCACGCCGGTCATCACGTTGACGTCGAAATACTGGAACCATCGCTCGTCGGTGGTCTCGAAGAAATCACGAACCTCGAAGATGCCGACGCTGTTGACGAGGTGGTCGAGAGGGCCGCCGGCGGTCGCGAGCCGGTAGAGGGCCTTGGCGTGCTCGTTGTCGGTCAGGTCGCCGGCCAGTCCTGCGGCGCCCGCCCCGAGCACCGCGACCGCCGCGTCGACCTCGGCCTGGGTCAGACCGCCGACAGTCACGCTCGCACCGGCGTCAGCGAAGGCGCGCGCACAGGCAAGCCCGATCCCGGTCGCGCCGCCGGCGACCAGCACGCGCTTGCCGGTCAGATCGAGGTTCATTGAGGTCGGCTCCCGTTCAGGCGGCTGCGACGTCGGGAAAGGGTAGCGACGATGGTCCAGCGATTGAAGCGAACTTGCTTCAACATTCAGTTGAACGGATTTCGCGGATCATAGTTCTCACAGCCGCGAGGCGAGAAAGTCGATGAGCGCCCGTGTCCGCACGGGCACCTGTCCCTGCGCCGGATAGATGACGCTGATCGGCTCCTCGTCGCCGGCGTTGAAGTCCTCGAGGAGGGCGACGAGCCTGCCCGCCTTCAAGTCCTCGGCGATGTGGAAGGAAGAGAGGCGCGCTACACCGAGGGCCCGCACAGCGAACTCGCGCAATCCCTCGCCCTGGTTGACGAGGAGGTTGCCGCGGACCTCGACGTGCTCGATGGTCCCGTCGTGCATCCTGAACGGCCAGTTGCCGTACCATCGCCGGCGGCTCAGGCCGAGGCAGTTGTGCTCTCGGAGTTCCGATGGATGCAGCGGATGGCCGTGGCGCGCCAGATAAGCGGGCGCCGCCACCACGTGGCGCGTCGATGTCATCAGGCGGCGCGCGATCATCGAAGAGTCGCCGAGGATGCCGCTGCGGATGGCGAGGTCCGTCCCGTCGAAGATGAGGTCGACCGTCTCGTCCGAATAGGACAGGTCGATGCGGATGCCCGGATGCTCCATCAGGAAGTCGGCGAGGATCGGGTTGAGCACATGGATGGCAAACGGGATGTTCGTGCTGATCCGGAGCATTCCTCCGAGCTGGCTGGACGTCTGCTGGATGTCGGCCTCGAGGCGGTTCATCTCCTCGAGGAGATGCTGGGCGCCCTCGAGGAAGGTCTGGCCCTCGGCCGTCAGCCGAAGCGAGCGGGTCGAGCGGATGGCGAGCCGGACGCCGAGCCGCTGCTCGAGCCGCGAGATCGCCTTGCTGACCGCCGACGACGTGAGGCCCAACTCCTCGGCGGCGGCGGAAAAGCTGCCCCGCTCGACCACCGCGACAAACGCCAGCATCTCTCCCGCACGATTGTCCATGAGACATCCGTGAAACCGTTGCAACGCTGTATTGAACCGCTTTCCCTTTATTCTGCAATCGAAAATGTTACGCTACGTACTCAAGACGATCGAATTGATTTCCACCGGAGGAAACAGATGGATTTTGGCGTGGCTGGCAAGATCGTGGTCGTCACCGGGGGAGCCACCGGGATCGGCCGGGCGATCGCCGAGACGTTTCATGCGGAGGGCGCCACCGTCGTCATCAACGGGCGGACGCGGGAGAAGCTGGAGAAGGCCTGCGCCGAGATCGGCGCGAATGCCCACGGCGTGGTTGCGGACCTGCGGACTCCGGAAGGTGCGAAGGCGCTCGCCGACTTCGCGCGCCGTCTCGGGCCCGTCTCCTTCCTCATCAACAATATCGGCGTGTTCGACGTGAACGATTTCTTCCAGGTCTCGGACGAGCGCTGGCACGAGTATTTCGAGCACAACCTGATGACCAGCATCCGCATCACGCGCGAACTGATGCGCGACATGCTGGACCGGAACGAAGGGTCGATCGTCTTCATCGCCAGCGAAGCCGCCATCCGCTCGATCGGCAACATGATCCCCTACTCCGTCACCAAGACCGCCATGCTCGGCCTGTCGCGCGGCCTCGCGGAACTGACCCGCGGGACGAACGTGCGCGTCAACAGCTACATGCCGGGCACCACGGCGACCGAATCCGTGCAGGGCTATTTCGCGGGGCTCGCAAAGGAGCAGGGCAAGACCGTCGAGGAGACGCTGACGAGCTTCTATGACGAGGTGCAGCCCGGCAATCTCGGCCGACGCCTCATCGATCCGGCCATGCACGGGCGCGGCGTCATCCAGCTCGCCACCAACACGGCCATGAACGGCGTCAACCACCGGGCCGACGGCGGGACCATCCGTTCGATCCTCTGAACCGGGTCCGCCGGGCCCTCCAGGAGAAACCGCAATGTACGAGCGACGGGCGCTGGTCGTCGGCGCAACGGGAATCGTCGGCCTGAACGTGGCCGAACACCTCCGCGATTTGGGCGGGTGGGAGATCCACGGCATCTCGCGCCGCCCTCCCTTGGGCGCCTCCTACATGCAGACGCGGTCGGTCGACCTTCTCGACCGCGACGCCGCCCTCGCGGCGCTGGCCGGCCTCGCCCCGACCCACATCTACTACTGCACCTGGACGCTCGGCCGAACGGAGGACGAGAACATCCGGCTGAACGGCGCGATGCTGCGCACGGTGCTCGACGCGTTCGCCGGGACGGGAAGCGTCGTCCACACCGCGGTCGTCACCGGCGCCAAGCACTATCTCGGGCCGTTCGAGGACTACGGCAAGGTGGTTCCGGTCACCCCGTTCCGCGAGGACACGCCGCGCCTCGAAAAGAAGAATTTCTACTACGAGCTCGAGGACATAGTGACCGACTACGGCGCGCGGCTCGGCTTCGGCTGGTCCGTCCATCGCTCGCATACGATCATCGGCTACGCCGTCGGCAACCTGATGAACATCGGCGCGACGCTCGCCACCTACGCCTCGATCTGCAAGGCGACCGGTGCGCCCTTCGTCTTCCCCGGCTCGCCGACCGCCTGGTCCGGCCTCAACGACATCACCGACGCGCGCATCCTCGCCCGCCAGATCGTCTGGGCGTCGACCACGCCGAATGCCCGGAACGAGGCCTTCAACGCGGTCAATGGCGACGTCTTCCGCTGGCAGCGGCTCTGGAGCCACATCGCCGAGTATTTCGGCATCCCGCCCGGCGCCTATCCCGGCCACTTCAACTCGCTCGAAGAGCGCATGCGCGACATGGGTCCGGCGTGGGACCGGGTCGTCGCCGAGCACGGGCTCCAGCCGAACCGGCTCGACCGCCTCGCCTCGCCCTGGCATACCGACCTCGACCTCGGCCGGCCGATGGAATGCGTTCACTCGATGGGCAAGGCGCGGGGGCTGGGATTCAACGACTTCCAGGACACGGAGCAGTCCTTCGTCGACGCCTTCGACCGCATGCGCGCCGAGCGCATCATCCCCTGAGCTGCGGGACGGAGGCAGGCATGAACAACGGCACGCCACGGGTTGTCATCGTCACGGGCGCCGGTTCCGGGATCGGCCTCTGCACGGCCGAGGCCTTCCTTGCCGACGGGGCCCAGGTCGTTGGCGCCGGGCTCGACCTCAACGATTTCAGCAAGCTCGGCCCGGCCGACAGGACGCTTGCTGTCGAGGTCGATCTCACCGATCGCGCGGCGGCCGCCCGCGTCGCGGCAGCGGCGGTGGACCGCTTCGGGCGCATCGATGTCCTCTTCAACAACGCGGCCAGGGCTCCCGCCCGCGCCGGCATCCTCGAGGTCGCCGACGAGGAATGGGACGCCACGCTCGACCTCAACCTCCTCGGCTACATGCGTATGAGCCGCGCCGTCGCGCCGCAGATGATCGCCCAGGGCCGCGGGTGTATCGTCCATTGCGGGTCCGAAGCAGGCGTGATGCCGCATCCGCTCCTGCCCGACTACAGCATCTCCAAGGCCGCGGTCCTCATGCTGTCGAAGATCCTGTCACGCGAACTGGGCGCGAAGGGCATTCGGTCGAACGTCGTTGCGCCGGCGCATGTGCGCACGGCGCTGTGGGACCGCCCGGGTGGCTTCCTCGATTCGCTCGCCGACTCCTACGGCACGACGCGCGACAAGGCGGTCGATGCCTTCCTCAAGGACAGGAAGCTGCCCGCCGGCCGCCTGGGGCGCCCCGAGGACGTGGCGGCGGCCGTCCTCTTCCTCGCCAGCGACCAGGCGGGGTTCATTTCCGGGGCGGTGCTCGGCGTCGATGGCGGCGTGCTGCCGTTCGTCTGAAGGAGGAAGTACCTTGGCAAAGAGTATGACCTCGCAGCTCAATCCCGATCCCGCCTGGGGAGAGGCCATTTGCCGGGAACTCCGCGACAACGCGTTCAACGGACGCGTCGGACAGGAGCTCCGGTCCGAAGCCGACGACCTTCGCATCTGGACCCTCCGGCTCGCGCCGGGATCCTTCCAACCTCGGCCATGAACTCTTCATTGTTCAATGGCTGACACCGCGTATTTCCGACCCCAGTTTCCCTTGTAATGGATGCTGCCATGGCCTCGCGCCCAGCGCGGTCTTCCGGATGGCCCATCACCGCAAGGACTTTGAATGGTGCCAACGGGTGGAGTTTTCACCCTCGCGGAGGCTGAACGCCGGCATTTGCGCACTACGGCCTTCCAGCGGACTTGAAATGTGCGCCCCTATTCCACTCTCTTAAAAATCTCAGCAAATCATTGAAATCATAGATTCTTTTGGTGAGCGCGCCGGGGCTCGAACCCGGGACCTACTGATTAAAAGTCAGTTGCTCTACCGGCTGAGCTACGCGCTCGGATGGCCCTGATCGGCGCGCGGACCCTATCGGCGGGTCCCGGATCGGTCAACACCGAAACGGGCGTCGGCAGGCGCCGGCGCCCCGGCAGCAGGGGGGCCCGCCGGGTACGCTTCCGCAAATGGTCGCGCCTTCGTGAAACCGTACCTGCGGTTCTGGCGTATACTTCCCTGACCAGCACGGAGGTCACGGTCATGAGAACATGGTTGGGACGAGTCTTCCTTGCGATCGGGATGGTGGTGGTGGCCAGCCTCCCCGGCGCTCGCGCCGATGTCGCCGACGCCGATCGCGAAGCCATTCGCGGCGTCGTTTCGGGCCAGATCGAGGCGTTTCAGCGGGACGACGGAGAAGCCGCCTACGGCTACGCTTCGCCGACCATTCAGGGGCTGTTTCCTGACATCGACCGGTTCATGGCGATGGTCCGGAGCGGCTATCAGCCGGTCTACCGGCCACGGTCGGTGACCTTCGGACCCGCGGTCGAGACACCGCGCGGGCCCGAGCAGCGGGTCTTCGTCACCGGTCCGGACGGGCGCAACTGGGTAGCGCTCTACTCGCTCCAGAAGCAGCCCGACGGGAGCTGGCGGATCAACGGCTGCGTCCTTGTGGAGGACACGGGCGAATCGATCTGACCGGTCAGCTCCGCGCCGGAAGGTCGCCCTCGGCGAACCCCTCGAGCGCCTCTGCGGCGAAGTCGTCGTATCGTCCTGCGGCGATCGCCGCGCGGATGCCCGCCATGAGCCGCTGGTAATAGGCGAGGTTGCTCCAGGTGAGGAGCATCGCCCCGAGCAGTTCGCCCGACTTTATGAGGTGATGCAGGTAGGCGCGAGAATAGTCGCGCGAGGCCGGGCAGTCCGAGTACGGGTCGAGCGGACGCGGGTCATCGGCGTGGCGCGCATTCTTGAGGTTGATCTTCCCGTAGCGGGAATAGGCGACGCCGTGGCGTCCGGCCCGCGTCGGCAGCACGCAGTCGAACATGTCGACGCCGCGCATCACCGCGCCGATGATGTCCTCCGGCGTTCCCACCCCCATCAGGTAGCGCGGCCGGTCAAGAGGCAAGGCCGGGGTCGTCGCCGCAATCATGGCGAACATCGTCTCCTGCGGCTCGCCCACCGCCAGCCCACCGATCGCGTAGCCGTCGAAGCCAATGGCGACCAGCCCTTCCGCCGACCGAAGCCGGAGATCCGGGATGTCTCCGCCCTGGACGATGCCGAACAGCGCCCTCCCCTCGGTCGCGCCGAAGGCCGCCTTCGACCGCTCGGCCCAACGGAGCGAGAGCTGCATCGCCTTGTCGATCGCAGCAACGTCGGCGGGCAGCGCGACGCACTCGTCGAGCTGCATCCTGATGTCGGAATCGAGGAGTGCCTGGATTTGCAAAGAGCGCTCCGGCGTGAGGCGATG
This sequence comes from Bauldia sp., assembly GCA_022841545.1. Lineage (GTDB taxonomy): Bacteria > Pseudomonadota > Alphaproteobacteria > Rhizobiales > Kaistiaceae > Bauldia. The sequence goes on from JALHRF010000055.1 coordinate 15,694, forward strand.
CTCGGAGCCGTCGATATGCGAGCGGAAGGTGACCCCGTCCTGGTCGATCTTTCGCAGCGACGACAGCGACATCACCTGGAATCCGCCGGAATCGGTGAGAATCGGCCAGGGCCATCTGGCGAAGGCGTGAAGGCCGCCGAGCGCCGCGACCCGTTCGGCGCCGGGCCGGAGCATCAGGTGATAGGTATTGCCGAGGATGACGTCGGCCCCGAGCGCCCGCACCTGATCGGTATACATCCCCTTCACCGTCCCCGCCGTGCCCACCGGCATGAAGGCCGGGGTGCGGATCGTGCCGCGCGGCAGCATAAGATCGCCCGTGCGGGCCGTGCCGTCGGTCGCATGGACCGTAAAGGTGACGCCGGGGGTCAATTGCGCCTCCGGGCACCACAACCTGTCAGCCCCGCGCAAGCGGGGAACCAGCAACTGACGCCGTGACTCGTTCTGGGCCGGCTGTGGTTACTGGGTGCGCGCTTCCGCGGGCATGACAAGGAGCGTCTCATCGTCCCGTCTCCGGGTAGAGCAGGCTCGCATCCCCATACGAATAGAAGCGATAGCCGGCGTCGATCGCGTGGCGGTAGGCGGCGAGCATCGTCTCCCTTCCCGAGAAGGCCGCGACCAGCATGAACAGGGTCGACCGCGGCAGATGGAAGTTGGTCATCAGCAGATCGACCGCGCGAAAGCGATAACCGGGCGTAATGAAGATCGCGGTCTCCGCGGCGAACGCGCGGATCGTGCCGTCGTCGGCGGCCGCCGACTCGAGGATCCGGAGCGACGTCGTCCCCACCGCGACGATCCGCCCTCCCCGCCGGCGCGCCCGGTTCAGCGCTGCGGCGGTCTCCCCTGAGATCGCCCCCCATTCCGCATGCATACGATGCCCGGTTGTGTCCTCGGCCTTGACCGGGAGAAAGGTGCCGGGGCCAACATGGAGTGTGACGGTCCGCGTCTCGATCCCCGCCGCATCGAGCCGTGCGATCAGCGCTTCCGTGAAGTGGAGCCCGGCCGTCGGCGCGGCGACCGCCCCCTCCTGCGCGGCGAAGACCGTCTGGTAGTCGGCGCGGTCGGCATCGTCCTCGGCCCGCTTTCCGGCGATATAGGGCGGGAGCGGCATATGGCCGATGGCGTGGATCGCCTCGTCAAGCACCGGCGCCGAAAGATCGAAGCGGATCAGCACCGCCCCCGCCTCGCCCTTCTCCTCAACCGTCGCATCGAGCCCGGACACCAGACACGCGCCCTCCGCCGGCGCGCCGAAGCGTAGCCGATCGCCTGGCGCGAACCGTCGTCCAGGGCGCGCGAAGGCGCGCCATCGCGACGGATCGACCCGCTCGAACAGCGTTACCGAAACGGGCGTCGTGCTCGCACCCCGGACGCGTTCGCCGTGCAATTCCGCCGGGATCACTTTCGTGTCGTTGAGGACGAGCACATCGCCCGGCGCAAGCAGGCCCGGCAGGTCGTGGACATGCCGGTCGTCGAGTCGCTCCCCCGGCTTCACCACGAGCAGCCGGGCCGCGTCGCGCGGCCGCGCCGGACGGAGCGCGATCCGCTCCTCCGGCAGGTCGAAATCAAAGAGATCGACGCGCACGCCCCAGGGTCACTTCCGCCAAACGGCGCGCACGAGCACCCCGAGACCGATGACGATCAGGACCGCCGGCCAGATCACGTGCCAGTTGACGTCGAGGTCGAAGAGGAAGACCAGCGTCAGCGCGACCAGCACCAGCGCGGTGATCAGTGACCCCGCCATGCCGGGCCCGAACCGCCCGCCGTTCTTCCGGTAGCTCTTCCACGCGCCCGCGAGCGCGAACACCGCGGGGACGAGCAGGAACAGCGCCCACCAGTTGCCCGGTATGGCGTAGCCCATGTTCTGGAAGAGGAACACGACGCCCACCCCGATCAGAATGGCCGCCGCGATCCATATGCCCGGGCCGCCCTCGTCGGGCGCGTCCGGACTGGTCGGCTCAGGGTTGGACATCATCCCCTCCTCGTCGCGTCCGGCGGCTTCATAGCACACCGGCGCGCGAGGCGAAGGGCCTACGCCGCGTCGGCAAGCACCTTCATCGACACGATCCTGTCGGGATCCTTCACCGGCTCGCCGCGCTTGATCTTGTCGACCATGTCCATGCCGTCGACCACCTCGCCCCACACGGTGTACTGGCCGTTGAGGAAGGCAGCGTCGGCGAAGCAGATGAAGAACTGGCTATCCGCTGAATCCGGGCTCTGGGAACGGGCCATCGAACATGTGCCGCGAATATGCTTGCCGGCATTGAACTCGGCCTTGAGCTTCTTGCCCGATCCACCCGTGCCGGTCCCGGTCGGGTCACCACCCTGGGCCATGAAGCCGTCGATGACGCGATGGAACGGCGTGCCGTCATAAAAGCCTTCGCGCGCCAGTTCCTTGATCCGCGCGACGTGGTTGGGGGCGAGGTCGGGGCGGAGCGCGATCGTCGCCTTGCCCTTGGTGGTCTCGAGGACGAGCGTGTTTTCCGGGTCGAGTTCGGCCATGTTTGTGGTCTCTCCTGATGTCGTTGGCTGAAGGTCGGCGCGCACCCTTCGTCAGTTCGTATCCGCGGCAACCTTCATGGAAATGATCGTGTCGGGGTTCTGGACCGGCTCGCCGCGCTTGATCTGGTCGACCAGTTCCATGCCCTCGATCACCTCGCCCCACACGGTGTAGTCGCCGTTGAGGAACGAGCAGTCCTGGAAGCAGATGAAGAACTGCGAGTTTGCGGTGTTGGGATCGCTGGTGCGCGCCGCGCCGATCACGCCGCGACCGAAATTCGTGTTCGTGAACTCCGCGTTGAGATCGGGAAGGTCCGAGCCGCCGGTGCCGGTGCCGGTCGGGTCTCCGCCCTGCGCCATGAAACCGTCGATGACGCGATGAAACGGGGTGCCGTCATAGAACCCGGCGCGCGTCAGCTCCTTTGCCCGCGCCACATGGTTGGGCGCGAGGTCGGGGCGGAGGCGGATCGTCACCGTGCCGCTGTCGAGCTGCATCAGGAGCGTGTTCTCGGGATCGTAGTCCTGGGCCATCACCGGTCCTCCGATAAAGAGCAGGCTCGCCGCAACGGCGACGATCAGGTTGCGTAAAGTCATCATTCATCCTCGCTGCATGAGATGGGGTAGATGCCCTGTCCGACGACATGGGCATAGCCGATATAGACCGACAGATCGTTGCCCTCTTCCGCCCTCAGCAGGCGGATCTTGACGAGCGCGTCGTCCGCGCCGCTGTCGGCCAGATCGATGTTGAACGTCTGGCGATCGTCGAACGCTTGCTTGACGATGAGCGGCACCGCACCTTCGTCCATCCCAAGCGTGCTGAAGCTCTTTTCAGGAGTCCCGACCCGTACCCAATTCGGCGGCGAGCCGGCAGAACGCGGCAGGTTCATCTCCACGAACACGTCCTTGTTGTCGAGCCCGTCGCACACCATACCGGCGGTCGCCAGCGCCGATGCCGATCCAAGGACAAGAGCGGCGGGAACGGCCACGAAGGCGATGGTAAGGCGGAGCATGGCGATCTCGTCGTCAGCGTGCGAATTTCCGCGCGATCTTCGCGGCGACGTTCTGCGGGACGAACGACGTGACATCGCCGCCCATCGCCGCGATCTGGCGGACAAGCGTGGCGGTGATGTGGCGGGTCTGGGGCGCCGCGGGGAGGAATACGGTGTGGATGTCAGGCGCCATCGCCCCGTTCATCCCGGCCATCTGCATCTCGTAATCGAAGTCGGCCGCATCGCGCAGGCCACGGACGATGATCGCTGCCCCCTCCGTACGAGCCGCGTCGACCACCAGCCCGTCGAAGGTCGTCACTCGCACCCGTCCCGCCGCTCCCGGGAGCGATTTCGCCGCCGCCGTGATCATCTGCTTCCGTTCTGCAAGTGGGAACATCGGCTTCTTGGTCGGATGGACGCCAATCGCCACGACGACCTCGTCGGCTAACGCGAGGGCCGCCGAGAGGACGTCGACGTGGCCATTGGTCACCGGGTCGAAGGTGCCGGGGTAGAAGGCGGTTCGCGGCATGTTTCCTCGGCTTGTGCCGCAAACCGCGGCGGACGGCGGGGGTTCTAGCGGGAAGCGCCGTTCCCGGCAAGGCGGGCGGCTCCATGCCGAATGAATATTCACGGCAGTGTGATCCCCAATCCTTCACCATTACCAAACGTTTATTTGCGGCGTGATCAACGCCACACCAACTTTGTGAAGTACATCACTGCAGTTGGGGTCGGTCGGAACTATCTCACCCTCATGCAGGTTGATTGGTCGAGACCAGAGAGTTGGCCGACCAAAGAGGGGTAAAGACAATGACTGCCAGGATCCGCCCGATATTCGTCGCTGTCGCCTTCGCCGTGACTGTTGCGGCTGCGGTGACCGGCGCGACCCTTCGCGGCGAAACCCGCGAGGCCCCGACGGTCGCGGAAGTCTGCGCGGCTGCCGAATGGCCGCTCATTCCGGCCGAGTGCCTCGACGGCGCCCATGACCGCAGCGTACGTGTCGTCACGGGCCAGGAGGCTGCGATTCAGTCCTACGCCGCAGCCAACATGGACGAGCGTTTTGCGGTTGCGTTCCAGTAGTTGCCGCGGGCGGCAAAGATGAACGCTGGATGAATGAAAGATACCGGAACCCTTCAGACGGGTTCGGCATTGATAGAACGGACGGGACGACCCGCCGGAGGATACCGAGATGACGATCTGGCTTCACACCACCATCCTGGCGACCAGCCTCGCGGCCACGATCGCGATTGGGCTTGCGAGCGCAGCGAAGTACGACGGGGCGACCACCGTGGCGCCTAAGGCCGACATGCTGCCGGTTTCCGACACGACCGCAGTTCCCGGCTTTGTCACCGTGGAGGAACGCGGCGACGGAGTTTCGGTGCTGGCGCGCGTTCCGGCCGAGACGATCGTCGAATAGGCCCAATATTCCAACTCGTCTGATCTGACCTCCCAGACGAATCCGAGCCGTCGGTTGACAGACCGGCGGCTTTTTTCTTATCGCGGCTCCCTCCCCGAGCAGGGCCCGACTTTGGGAGACGAACGCCATCGACGACCGGCGTGGACCGATCGCGCGGATCGCCGTGAACCTCAACAGCGAGATTAGCGTTTGGTCTTCCGTTCCTCGGCGAGGTGCCGGCCATAGGCCTGTTCACGCTCGTCGCGCGTCCTGACGATATCCTCGTATTTCTTCTTGGCATCGTCCGACAAGGTCACGTGCCTCACCGAGGCAGCCTTTCGCGACGCCTTGGCCTTCTTGTACCGACCGTTCGTATCGATCACGCGGCAACCTCTCTGTTCACTCCTTCTTTAAAGTGTGGAAGTGTCGGGGGGAAGGGTATGGCCTTGTTCACAGGCAGAACGTCGCAGACGCCCCCTATGCGCCAGCCAGTCTCGAATTAGAGGAATGACAAGAAAACGTCATCGAACCTTTGCCGGCATGCCATCCGCGTCGCCTAGCGTCCGCGCTCTCCAACCCGCAATCCGCAGGAGCGCGAGCAGCGATGAACGATACCTGGACCCCGGACGAACACGGCGACGAGCGGCCGAGCAACCACTCGGCCAACCCGCATTTCGAAGACATCCTCGCGGCGCGGATCGACCGGCGCGGCATTCTCCGCGGCGGGCTGGTCGCGGCGATTGGCGGCTTGTTCAGCACCAGCATCCTCAGCAGCGGGATGTTCCCCGGCTCCGCCAAGGCCGACGCCGGATCGACCCTTCTCGGGTTCAAGCCGGTCTCCGTCGGCCTTTCCGACGCGATCGTGGTGCCCGAGGGCTACCGCGCCGACGTCCTCATCCCCTGGGGCGAGCCGATCGCCGGCAATTTCCCCGCCTTCGCGCTTGAGAACAGCGCCGACGACCAGGCCCAGCAGATCGGCAGCCACCACGACGGCATGCACTTCTTTCCGATCGATGGCAGTGCCGAGGACGGTCTCCTCGTCCTCAACCACGAATACGTCGAGCCACGCTTCATGCATGCAAGCATGGTCGGCGGCGAGTACGATTCCGAGGGCGTGCTGATCGTCGACGGCAAGCGCGATGCCGACGCCGTGCGTAAGGAGGCGAATGGCCACGGCGTCAGCGTGGTTCGCATCAAGAAGCAGGCCGATGGCGCGTGGGCGGTTGTGCGCGATCCGCTCAACCGCCGCGTCACGGCACTCACCCCGATGACCATCTCGGGACCAGTCGGCGGCAGCGATTTCGCCAAGACGAAGTACAGCCCCGACGGCACCATGACGCGCGGCACCATCAACAACTGCGCCAACGGCTTTACGCCTTGGAACACCTACCTCACCTGCGAGGAGAACTGGGCCGGCTACTTCCGCAACGGCGACACCGCTGACCAGAAGCCGGACCTGCCGCGCGAGCAGGAGCGTTATGGCGTCCCGACCGGCGAAGGCCGCTATGCCTGGGAGCTCGCGGCTGGGGCGCCGGACGAGTTCGTGCGCTTCGACGTTTCGGTAAAGGGTGCGACGCCTGCCGACGACTATCGCAACGAGCCCAACGGCTTCGGCTGGATCGTCGAGATCGACCCGTTTGATCCCGCGTCGGTCCCCGTGAAGCGCACTGCCCTTGGCCGCTTCGCGCACGAGGGCCTGGTCTTCGCGCCCGTCGTCGAAGGCCGGCCCTTCGTCGCCTATTCCGGTGACGATGCCCGCTTCGAGTACATCTACAAGTACGTCTCGAACGCCCCCTATGCAGCGGCCACGGCCAACGGGAGCCTGCTCGACGATGGCACGCTCTACGTCGCCCGCTTCAATGCCGACGGCAGCGGCGACTGGCTGGCGCTGAAGTTCGGCGAGAACGGCCTCACGGCGGAGAACGGCTTCGCCAGCCAGGCGGATGTCCTCGTCAACACCCGTCTCGCCGCCGATCATGTCGGCGCCACCAAGATGGACCGCCCCGAGTGGGGTGCGGTCGACCCGCGGAACGGCGCCGTCTACTTCACCCTCACCAACAACACGCGCCGGACCCAGGTGCAGGTCGACCCGGCGAATCCGCGTGCAGCGAACGCCTTCGGCCACATCATCCGCTGGACCGAGGACGGCGGCGATCAGGCCGCCCCCCGCTTCGCCTGGGACCTTTTCGTCATCGCCGGCGACAAGAACCAGAGCAAGACCTTCGCCGGGCATGCGCTCGGCGAGGACTCGATCTTCGCTTGCCCGGACGGCTTGTGGTTCGACGCCGATGCCCGGCTCTGGATCCAGACCGATATCGGCGAAAGCGAGCAGAACAAGGGTGCGCTGGAGCCCTTCGGCAACAACCAGATGCTCTGCGCCGACCCCAACACCGGGGAGATCCGGCGGTTCCTGACCGGCCCGGTCGGCCAGGAGATCACCGGAATCGCGATGTCGCCGGACCAGAGGACGATGTTCATCAACGTCCAGCATCCCGGCGCCACCACCACGGCCGAAGGCTTCAAGGCCGGAACGCTTTCGAGCCGCTGGCCGGACGGCGGGGCGGCCTATCCGCGCTCGGCCACGGTCGTGATCACCAAACTCGACGGCGGTGTGATCGGCAGCTGATCTTGCATGACCCGCATGGTGAAACCCCGGGGCCGCTGCCCCGGGGTTTCACCGCAACTCCGTCCCAAGTTCAAACCCGGGTAGGCCGGATCAGAACGTGATGGCCCGGGCCGCCGCAAACGGCACGTCGTGATCGTGGCCCTGGAGGGTCTGGCCGGGCTTGTCGAAGAACAGCCGGCCGCCGGCGAACAGCTCCCAGCCGTTGCCGGTGTCGTTGGTGTAGTAGGTGGCGTCGGCGAAGATGCCTGCCATCGTGCCGGCGATGCGATGCTCCGCGCCAGCCGACAGCATCCAGGCGTCGTTCAAATCGTTATAGGTGACCGTACCGGTCAGCTTGGTATTGGGGTTCCAGTACCAGCGCCCCTCGCCGCTCGCGGTCCAGAAGTCCGGCAGGCCGTCGTCCCCCCAGGTGTGTGCGAGGAGGCCCACCAGCGTCGCTGAAGGCATGAACACCGCCGCTTCGGCACCAGCGGTCAGCGCGCCATACCCGGCAATGTTCGAGGCGCCAAGGAGCAGGCCGGCGGCGGCAGCGGGGCTCTTCCAGTAGGAGTGGCTGAATGCGCCGTAGCTGTAGTAGCTGTCGTCCACGAAGCCGGCGAGGCCGGACACCTCCAGTTCCTGGTTCAGGCCTCCCCCGCCGATCTGGAAATTGATCCGTCCGGCGCCCCACACTTCGCCGGTCTCGTAGTCGTAGCGACTGTTATCGTCGTCCCACCAGAAATACCCGAGGCCAAGCCCGACGTCGGCGGCGATCATTGGCTCCGCGCCATACACCGGACTGCCGCTTGGCGGTGGCCTTCCGTCGACCAGAACATCCGCGGCGAAAGCGGGACATGCCAACAGCCCCGCAAAGGCACCCAGCACGATTCCCGATCGTACCATGTCAGCCCCCCGCACCAGATTGCCAAAACGGACCGATACTACGCGAGGTCGAAGAGCTGCGTTATGCCGCCATGCCGGTTATCCACAGCCGGGCATGCTCGACGACCCTGACGCCGATGCAAGCCGGGACCCGGGGCCCGACCGGTGCACACGGCCTGCCCGCCATCGCCGGGACGGCCGGACGGCGGTCGATGTCGGTGGAATCCGGCGACGGTTCCTTAACCATAGGGTCGAACACAGTCTCTCCCCCCCGATCTGGGGGGTGGCGCGACTCGCCCCGATGCCCAATCGTTGCCGAGTGAGCGCCGGGGGCCACCCCAATCTCCCAACCCCGTGGCGACCGGGGCGGGCCGCTTTGGATCCCCTGTCCTTCGCGGCCCGCCTGCGCGCCCGTTCCCCACCACCAATCCTCTGCGTTTGACGGGCCGCCATGTTGCCGCGTCGAAAGCAGGACTTTCTTCAGGCCCCATGATCGGGTTACCTGACGAACGTCCCGCGGCCCCGCGGGTAGCGGCTCGACGGAGGGTAAGGATGGCGCGGCATCGCGTGCTCGGGATCAGTTTCGATCATATCCACATGGGCGACCTCTTGCGCCTCGTAGCCGACCATCCCGACGCCGAGATCGCCGGCATCTACGATCCCGATCCGGCCCGCATGCAGTCCGCGATCAGCAATTTCGCGATTCCGCCGGAACGGGTCTTCACCGATCTCGACGCCTGTCTTGCAACCCCCGGCGCCGACCTCGCCATCGTCTGTTCGAAAACCGGCGAGCATGCGAACACGGTCGAGAGGATCGCCCCGCACGGCCTCAACGTCCTCGTCGAGAAGCCATTCGCGGCGAGCGTCGCCGACGCGCGCCGCATGATCGGCGCCATGGAGAACACCGGCAAGCGCCTCGCCATCAACTGGCCGCTCGCCTGGTACCCCTCGCACAACACCGCCAAGCGCCTTGTCGACGAGGGCCGGATCGGTGACGTGATCGAGGTCCATTTCTATGACGGCAACCGCGGCCCCCTCTTCCATCTCGCCGACAAGGTCGACGTCTCGCCCGAGGAGGTGGAGCGGCAGAAGCCCGGCTCCTGGTGGTACAAGAAGGCGGCCGGCGGCGGCAGCCTGCTCGACTATCTCGGCTACGGCACGACGCTCGGCACCTGGTTCCTCGACGGCGAGGCGCCGATCGAGGTGAGTTGCATGATCGACGAGACTCCGGGGATCGAGGTCGACCAGCACTCGATTACCGTCTGTCGATATGCGCGCGGGCTCTCCAAGTTCGAAACGCGGTGGGGGACGCTGACCGACCCGTGGACGCAGCAGCCGCAACCGAAATGCGGCTTCGTGCTCGTCGGCACGGACGGTTCGATCGCGAGCTACGATTACGACGACCACGTGACGCTGCAGACGCGGTCGAACCCGTCGCACACGAAGATCCCGGTCGACGTGCTGCCGCCGGGACGCCGCGCCCCGATCGAATATGTGCTCGCCCGCCTCGACGACGGCGCGCCCATCACCGGACCGCTCGACCCGGCCTTCTGCCTGACCGGGCAGCGGATCATCGATTCGGCCGTTCTCTCCGCCACGACGAAGCGGACGGTGCCGTTGGTTCCGTGAGAGCGGGGCAGCCCCCGTTCGGCATCTCGACACCCGCGCGTTTTTGGTGATGATGCCCCGGGGCGCCCACCATGGCCGGGGGTGGTCGCCGGGTCATCCGTAGCGGATGCAAGCCGCAATCAACCGTCGGGACCAAGCCGGCCCATGGGAGGAAGTTCATTATAATGCGTATTCCACGTCACATCGCGATGCTGCCGCTCCTTGCCGGCACCGTCCTCGCCGGCGTGCCTGCCTTCGCCGCCGACTACAAGATCGGCGTCTCCAACACCGTTCAGGGCAACGGCTGGCGCGAGGAGATGATCTGCTCGATCAAGGCCCAGGCGCTCGCCTCGGGCAAGGTCGCCTCGCTCAACATCGCCCACCGCAACACCGACGCCGCCGGCCAACTCGAGGACATCCGCAACCTGATCGGCGCCGGCGTCAACGCCATCGTCATCAACCCGTCCGACCCGTCGGGCATCAACCCGGCGATCAAGGAAGCCACCGATGCCGGCATCGTCGTGGTCATCGTCGACCAGGGCGTGACGGAGCCGTCGGCCTACATCGTCTCCAACAACCAGGAGGAGTACGCCTATCTCGGCGCCAAGTGGCTGTTCGAGCAAATCGGCGGTAAGGGCGACGTCATCTACATGCGCGGCATTGCCGGAGCACCCGGCGACACCGACCGCGACACGGGCTTCAAGCGCGCGCTTGCCGAACATCCGGACGTCAAGGTCGTGCATGAGACCTTTACCGGATGGCAGCAGGACCAGGGCAAGCAGCAGATCCTCGACTACATCGCCACCGGCGCGCCGTTCAGCGGCATCTGGACGTCCGGCATCGACAACGTGATCGTCGACGCGCTTGTCGAATCCGGCGTCGACCTGGTGCCGATCGTCGGCGCCGACAATGCCGGTTTCGTCGGCCAGCTCAACTCGGTCGAGGGCCTGACCGGCGTCGCCGTGACCAACCCCGGCTCAATCGGGGCGGCGGGCGTCACCCTCGCCATCCAGATCCTCGACGGCCAGAAGCCGGACGGGATGACGGTGCTTGTCCAGCCGGAGGCATGGACGAACACGACCGAGGAAGGCAAGGCCAAGCTCGCCGCAGCGGCCGATCCCTCGCTCGACCCGGAGTGGCCGGTCAGCATCATGATCCCGGACTGGACCACCTACACCAAGGAGCAGATCATCGCCTGCAAGGGCCCCGGCGAATAGCCGGCCTGCCCCTTTCCAGGTCCGCGATGCCCGCCGGGTAGTCCCGGCGGGCATTTTCTTCTGTCGGCTCGCGCAGACGGGCGGCTCGCCCTTCCCGCATCCGCAGCACGGCGCTAGTGGTGCGGTGATGATTGCGATCGCCCACCTCTGGATGCTCGCCGCCGCGCTCGCCCTCGATGCGGCGGTCGGCGATCCCGACGCCGTCTGGCGGCGCGCGCCGCATCCCGTCGTCCAGCTCGGACGCCTCGTCCGCCGTCTCGATTCGGGCCTGAACAGGCCAACGTTCCGGCCGTGGCAACGGAAGGGGCTGGGCATCGTCGCGATCATCGTCATCGCGACAATCGCCGCCGCCATCGGCGTCGCCGTGGAATACCTGTTCTCCCTGATCCCCTACGGCTGGATAGGCACCGTCGTCGCTGCCGCCATCCTCCTCGCCGGTCGAAGCCTTCACGACCACGTTCGCGCCGTCCGCGTCGCCTTCGCCGCGGGCGGGCTCGAGGCGGCGCGCGTCGCGGTTTCGCGGATCGTCGGTCGCGACCCGGCGAGCCTGGATGAGGCAGGGGTATGCCGCGCGGCAATCGAATCGACCGCCGAGAACTTCTCCGACGCCGTCGTCGCTCCGGCGCTCTGGTTTGCCGTTCTCGGCCTCCCCGGCATGCTCGCCTACAAGGCGATCAACACGGCAGACTCGATGATCGGCCACCTGTCGCCGCGCTACGAGCAGTTCGGCTGGGCGTCGGCGCGGCTCGACGATTTCGTCAACCTTCCGGCCAGCCGCCTCGCCGGCTTCTTCATCGCGCTCTCCGCCCCCGTTGCCGGCGCCTCGATTCCGGAGGCCTTCCGCGTCATGCGTCGCGACGCGCCGGGCCACCGTTCCCCCAATGCCGGTTGGCCCGAGGCGGCGATGGCCGCCGCACTCGGCCTCGCCCTTCTCGGCCCGCGCCGCTATCGCGGGGTCCTCACCGCGGCGCCCTACCTCAACGCCGCCGGCCGGCGGCAGGCGACCCCGGACGATATCGGCCGCGCTCTCCGCGTCTACCGCACCGCGTGGGCGCTGCTCTTCCTCGCCGCCGCCGTGCTCGGCGGGCTGGTCATCGCGTTCGCCTGACCCCAGCGATCGCAAGCAGGCGGTCGATGTCGACGTGCTGTTCGAGATGTGCCGCGAGGGCATCGAGCGCGGCATCCACCCCGAGTTCGTATTGAACATTCGACTCCGCGACCCCGAGGCCGGCCAGGAACGCGCGGCGAAATCCGTCGCTCGCGAACAGGCCGTGGACATACGTCCCGGTCACCCTCCCGTCCGCGGACCGCGCACCGTCCGGCCGGCCGTCGAGATCGAGGAACGGGCGACCGCAATCCGGCCCGGTCGTCCGCCCGAGATGGATCTCGTAGCCCGTCACCGGTTCCCCGCTCGCCACATGCCGACCGGCGACGGGCACGGTGATCTTGTCGCCCCCCATCATGGTGTCGACGTCGAGCAGCCCCAGTCCTGCCGAAGCGCCCGCGCGTCCCTCGACACCCTCCGGGTCCGCAATGGTTCGCCCGAGAATCTGGTATCCCCCGCAGAGGCCCATCACCGCGCCGCCCCTGCGCCAATGCGCGCCGATGTCGATGTCCCAACCCTGTTCGCGCAGGAACCCGAGGTCGGCGATCGTCGCCTTCGACCCCGGTAACAGCACGAGGACGGCATCCGCCGGAATCGTCTCTCCCGGTTGCACGATCACCACCGATACCCCCGGCTCGGCTCGAATCGGATCGAGGTCATCGAAGTTCGCGATCCGGGGCAGCGCCGGCACCGCGACCACCCGTGTGCCTTGGCGCGCGGTACCGCCGTCGAGGCCGAGCGAATCCTCCGCGGGCAGGCGCGAAGTCTCCGGCAACCGCGGCACCACGCCGAGCGACGGCC
>JALHRF010000056.1 GCA_022841545.1 Bauldia sp.
CCTCGTGCTTCTGCACCTCCGACAGCGCGTGGCGGATTCGCCAGAAGGCGCTGGCCTGCTCCAGCGAGCGCGCCTGCACCCCGTCCTCGACGAAGCCCTCCGCCACCCCCTCGCCGAAGATCGCCTCGACCATCGTCTCGGCATCGGCCTCGGAGCGCGACGACGACACCTCCATGAGCACGTACCAGTCGTGCGGCCCGGCGATCGGGTCGCGCGTCCCCGGCACGTATTTCAGCACCACGTCGATGGCGATCCGGGGGATCAGCTCGAATGCGGTGAGGCCGGTCGAGGCCTGCTTCCGCGCCACGTCGAGAAGCCGGAGAGCCGCCGCCGGGTCGGCGAGCCCGACGAAGGCGACGCTTTTCCCCCGCGGCTTCGGAAAAAGACGGAGCACCGCCGCCGTGATGATGCCGAGCGTGCCCTCCGCGCCGATGAACAGGTCGCGGAGATCGTAGCCGGTATTGTCCTTGCGGAGCTTCCTAAGCCCGTTCCACACCTCGCCCGAGGCGAGCGCCACCTCGACCCCGAGCACCAGGTTCCGGGTGTTGCCATAGGCGAGCACGGCCGTGCCGCCGGCATTGGTCGAGAGATTGCCGCCGATCTGGCAGGAGCCCTCCGACGCGAGCCCCATCGGAAACAGCCGGTCGGCGGCGTCGGCCGCGCGCTGCGCCTCGGCGAGGATCACCCCGGCCTCGACGGTCATCGTGTCGCCCTCGGTGTCAACCTCGCGGATGCGGTTCAGCCGCGACAGCGACACCAGCACTTCGCGTCCGGTCGCATCCGGGATCTGCCCGCCGACCACACCGGTATTGCCGCCCTGCGGCACGATCGGCGTCGCCGTCTCGTCCGCGAGCCGGAGGATGGCGCTCACCTCGTCGACGCTGCCGGGCCGGAGCACAAGCGGCGTCCGCCCCACGAACTTGGCGCGCGGCTCGATCAGGTAGGGCGCGATCGCAGCCGCGTCGCGGAGCGCATTGGGTGCGCCGACGATTGCCGCGAAGCGGTCGATGAGATCGGCCGCAAGGGCCGGAGACTGGGCATCCATGGCCGGCAATCTAGTCGAAAGCCGGCGAAAGGAAATCCGGGATTTCCGGCCGGAACGCCCGGCCGGCCCGGGTAGGGGCACCCGTGTCGAGACAGGGGGCGTGTGGAGGTCTCGACACGGGCGCCGCGGGTCGGCGGGAGCCGACCGGCAGTTCGGTCCTACATCGCCGGCTTGGCGACGTGCCAGACGCCACCGACCATGTCGCCGGTCACGTCGCCCGGCTTGGTGTCCTTCACCCACAGGTAGAGGGGCCAGCCGTCATGGGCCCACATCTTCTTCATGGCGCCGTCGGCATCCTTGACGTCGACGATGGTCCATGCGCCCTCGGCCATGGCGCCATCGGCGGCGAGGAAGGGCGGCCAGTTCTGGATGCACTGGTCGATGCAGGCCGACTCGGCCGCGCCTTTCGTGTCCTTGTCGAAGGTGTAGAGGGTCATGCCGTTCTGGTCGACGAGCACGGTGCCAAGCGACGTTTCCATCGTCTTTGCCGGCTCCATCGCCATCGCCGCCGTGGCCATCAGGGCCGCCGCGGCCAATCCCAGGGCAATCCGAATCATATCAAAGCTCCCACGTTCGGGTCCGGCGCCGCTCCGGGCGCCCAGGACGCTAACCCTCGGCGGGCGGAATTATTCGGTTCCGGGGCGATTTCGTTGTGCTGCCGTCCCTTACGCCCCCTCGACGGGCTGTCCTTGAAGCTTTGCGGGCCCCGTGCGATAGAGGCGCCCTCGCCTTAGCCAACCTTGGGATCATCGCATGCCGATCACCGACGCACTCATGAAGGGCAAACGCGGCCTGGTCATGGGCGTCGCCAACAACCGGTCGATCGGCTGGGGCATCGCCAACGCCTGTCATCGCGCCGGCGCCGAGTTGGCCCTCACCTATCAGGGCGAGGCCCTCAAGAAGCGCGTCGAGCCGCTCGCGGCAGAGATCGGCGCGCATGTCGTGGGCCACTGCGACGTGACCGAGCCCGCGACGATCGATGCGGTCTTCGCCGAAGTCTCCCGGATCTGGGACCGGCTCGACTTCCTCGTCCATGCCATCGCCTTCTCCGACAAGGACCAGCTCACCGGCCGCTATGTCGACACCACGGCCGACAACTTCAGCAAGACGATGCTGATCTCGTGCTACTCGCTGACCGCCGTCGCCCAGCGCGCCGAAAAGCTGATGACCGAGGGCGGCTCCATCGTCACGCTCACCTATTACGGCGCCGAGAAGGTGATGCCCCACTACAACGTCATGGGCGTCGCCAAGGCCGCGCTCGAGGCGAGCGTCCGCTACCTCGCCGTCGATCTCGGCGGCAAGCGCATCCGCGTCAACGCCATCTCCTCCGGACCGATCAAGACGCTCGCGGCGTCGGGAATCGGCGACTTCCGCTACATCCTCAAGTGGAACGAGCTGAACTCGCCGCTGAAGCGCTCGGTCGACCTCGACGAGGTCGGCGATACCGGCGTGTTCCTGCTCTCCGACCTCGGCCGGTCGGTCACCGGCGAGATTCTCCATGCCGATGCCGGCTACCACGTCGTCGGCATGAAGGCGGTCGACGCCCCCGACATCGCCACCGTGATCAAGTCCGAGGGCTGACGCCGCCCGAACCCTTGGCCGGAATCGCGGGCATGCTCCCACCCCTCATCTTCCTCCGCCACGGCGAGACCGACTGGAACGTCGAGGGCCGGCTCCAGGGCCAGCGCGACATCCCCCTCAACGACAACGGACGCGGCCAGGCCAAGCGGAACGGCACGGCCATCGCCGCGGCGATGCCGGACGTGAAGGGCTTCGATTTCGTCGCGAGCCCGCTCGTCCGCTCGCGCGAGACGATGGAGATCGCCCGCCTCGCCATGGGTCTCGATCCCTTCGCCTACCATCTCGACGACCGGCTCCGCGAGATCACCTTCGGCGACTGGGAGGGCTTCGTCATGGACGACCTCCGGTCGAAGCATCCCGAACTGGTGGCCGAACGCGAACGCGACAAGTGGCGCTTCCTGCCGCCGAACGGCGAGAGCTACGCCCTCCTCCTCGAACGGGTTAAGGAATGGGTCGCGACCATCCAGCGTCCGACCTTCGCCGTGTCCCATGGCGGCGTCGGCCGGGTCATCCGCACCCACCTGCTCGGCGTCGACCCGCGCGAAGCGGTCGCCGAGGATTTCCCCCAGGACCGGCTGCTGGTGATCGACGGCGGCAAGGGGCTGTGGGTCTGACCCGAAGCGGGCGTTGACGTTCGTGTCGACCCCGATGCCAGGCTACGGCGTCGGTCCGGCGTTTGCCGCCTCGGTGAGAGGGATCAGGCGCTGAAAAATCGCGTCGTTCGCCGTGCGCCAGGCTTCGTCGGAGAGCCAGAGATAATCCTGGTCGGGCATGAGCGGGACCTTCCTGACCTCGGCTTCGGGGAGGCGAAGGAAGAAGCTGTCGCGCTCCTGGTTGATCTGGAGATAGCGAAGCGGCACGACGATGCTGTCCTTCCCCGGAATGAAGAAGCCGCCTGACGCCACGATGGCATAGTCCCAGCGGTCCTTGGTGCCGATCACGACGTTCCGGACCTCGCCGATGATCCTGTCGTCGGAGCTGCGCACCTCCGCCCCGACGATCTCGTCGACCCTCAGGCCCGGACCAAGCTCGTTGATATCGATGAGTGGCAACGCGTCATCGTTGCCGCGATTGCCCAGTACGTCTCCGCCTTGGTGACGCATGGGTTCGGCGGCGGCCTGCTGCTGGTCGACCTCGTCCTCGTCATTGCCGCCAAGGCTGCCCATGGCGGGAGAGGCGATGAGTTCCCGGATATTGCCGAGAACGCGCTCGCAGTCGTCCTCGAGACCATAGGACCAAAGGATGAAGGCGGCATCGCGCAGCGTCCGCAGGTCGCTGACCATCTGGCGGTTGGCGCTGTCGCGGAACTCGGGCTTCTGCAGGACCGCCTGTTCGAGAAGCGCATCGGAGATGTTGCAATCGGCCGCGGCATCCGAGGCCCCCACCATGCAACCGAACGCGAGCAGCACGCCAAAACGGATGCGGTGAAACATGATCGTCCTTCGAGCGGAAAGCGGTGCGATCGTGAGGATCAACCGCCGAGACCGGTGCCGGCTCAAGTCGTTGCTAATGGTTTGCGCGCCAGATCGTTCCACGCTGGCGGGCTGAACGTGCAGGGCTCCGCACGTCGTCTCGCAGGCGGCCCGTAGCTACATTGCAGCTACAGGAGTTCCGACCATGGCAGCCACCGCAGTCGTCCGTGCCCGTATCGATGAAATAACCAAGCGCCAGGCCACGAAGGTCCTGGCTGATATGGGCCTGTCGGTGTCGGATGCTAGTCGGATGCTGCTCGTTCGCGTTGCCGCCGAAGAAGCGATGCCGTTCGACGTGAAGGTTCCGAACTCCGAGACCTTTGCGGCCATGGAAGAGGCCAGGCGTGGCGGCCTGCGCTCGTTCAACTCGATCGACGAGCTGTTCGAAGATCCCGATGAGAAGGATTGAGGAGACCAGTGCCTTTCGCGGCGGCCTCCGGCGCGTTCTCTCGAGGTCGGAACATCGCAACCTCCGTCCGCTCCTGACTGAAGTCCTTGCTTTCCTATGGTCCGACGACGCCCTTCCTCAACGACTGCGCGACCACCCGCTAAGCGGCGAATGGATCGGTTCAGAGACTGTCACGTCAAGTCCGATCTGGTGCTGATCTACCTGAAGATCGAGGACGCCCTCCGACTCGTCCGGCTCGAACCCATAGCGACCTGTTCGGCAAATAGGCGGCCGCCATTCGCCCCCGATTTGACGCTCCCTCCCGCCCCGCCTAGAACCGGACGGAATTCCGAACCGGGGAACGCATGTCCCACAACACCTTCGGCCATCTCTTCCGCATCACGACCTGGGGCGAGAGCCACGGGCCGGCCATCGGCTGCGTCGTCGACGGCTGCCCGCCGCGCATCCCGGTCTCGGAGGAGGAGATCCAGCACTGGATGGACAAGCGCCGGCCGGGGCAGTCGAAGTTCACCACCCAGCGCCGCGAGCCCGACACCGTGCGCATCCTTTCCGGCGTCTTCGAGGATGAGGAGAGCGGCCAGCTCCTGACCACCGGCACGCCGATCTCGCTCTATATCGAGAACGTCGATGCCCGGTCCAAGGACTACGGCGACATCAAGGACAACTACCGCCCCGGCCACGCGGACTTCACGTATGACGCCAAGTACGGCATCCGCGACTGGCGCGGCAGCGGCCGCGCCTCGGCGCGCGAGACGGCCTCCCGCGTCGCCGGCGGGGCGATCGCGCGGAAGGTCGTGCCGGGGATGATCGTCCGCGGCGCGCTGGTGCAGATGGGGCCGCATGCCATCGACCGAACCAAATGGAGCTGGGACGCCGTCGACGAGAACCCGTTCTTCTGTCCCGACCCCGAGATGGCCGAGTTCTATGCCGAGTACCTCGACGATATCCGGAAGAGCGGCTCTTCTGTCGGCGCCGTCATCGAGGTCATCGCCCATGGCCTCCCCGCCGGGCTCGGCGCGCCCATCTACGGCAAGCTCGACCAGGACATCGCCGCGGCGCTGATGTCGATCAACGCGGTGAAGGGGGTGGAGATCGGCGCCGGCTTCGCCGCCGCCGGCCTCACCGGCGAGGAGAACGCCGACGAGATCAGGATGGGGGCGGACGGCCGTCCGGAATTCCTGTCCAACAATGCCGGCGGCATTCTGGGTGGACTTTCGACCGGGCAGCCGATCGTCACGCGCTTCGCGGTCAAGCCGACCTCGTCGATCCTCAACCCCCGCCGCACCATCAACCGCGCCGGCGACGAGGTCGAAGTCTCGACCAAGGGTCGGCACGACCCCTGCGTCGGCATCCGCGCGGTGCCGGTCGGGGAAGCGATGCTGGCGATCGTGCTCGCCGACCACTATCTCCGTCACCGCGGCCAGATCGGCTGAACCAGGATACCTCTGCAATGACAACCGGCATCGACCGCGTCGCGGAAGCCGTCCGCGCCTTCGGCGAGGGCGACATCGTCGCCGCCGCCGCCGACGACGACCGCGAGAACGAGGCCGACCTGATCCTCGCCGCAGTCCACGCGACGCCGGAGAAGATCGCCCTCGTCATCCGCCACACCAGCGGGATCGTCTGCGCCCCGGTCACCCGCGAGATCGCCCGGCGGCTTCATCTCGATCCGATGGTCGCTGACAACGATTCGCCCCACACCACCGCCTTCACGGTCTCCGTCGATTTTCGCCACGGCATTACCACCGGCATCTCGGCCGAGGAGCGGTCGACCTCCATCCGCGCACTCGCCAATCCGAATGCCGGCGCCGGCGATTTCGTGCGGCCCGGCCACATCTTCCCGCTCATCGCCCGCGAGGGCGGCGTGCTGATGCGCTCCGGCCATACCGAGGCGGCGATCGACCTCTGCCGCATGGCGGGCCTGCCGCCCGTGGGCGTGCTCGCCGAACTGGTGAACGACGACGGCACGGTGATGCGCGGTGCGCAGGCCGTCGCCTTCGCCGCGCAGCACGGGTTGAGGATGGTCTCGGTCGCCGAACTGATCGCCGCCCGCCAGCGCAGCGAGAAGCTCGTCGAGCGCGTCGCTGATTCCATGATCGAGACGGCCGGCGGACCCGCCCGCGCCATCGCCTATCGCACCGAGTGGGACGCGAGCGAACACCTTGCCATCGTCTTTGGCGACATCGGCGACGGACGGGGCGTTCCCGTCCGACTCCATCGCGAGGCGGTGATCGACGACGTCTTTTCCGGGCGAAGCCGGCTCGACCAGGTGATCGATCGCTTCGGAAGCGCCGGACGTGGCGTCATCGTCTACCTTCGCGAGGGCTCGGTCGGGGTCGCCGGCGAAGACGCGCGGCCGCGGGACGCCATCGGAGGCGAGCGCCATGCCTCGGCCGCCGACCGGGAGCGCGACTGGCGGGTCATCGGCCTCGGCGCCCAGATCCTCCGCGACCTGGGCGTTTCATCCATCCGGCTCCTCGCCTCGCGCGAGCGCCACTATGTCGGCCTGGAAGGCTTCGGCATCGCCATCGAGGGCACCGACCTCTTCGATCACTGACGGATCAGGCGAAGAACGTCCGGTCTTCCGCCGTCGCGAAGCGATCGATCAACGCTGCCGCGCGCCGGGTGGCACGCGCCGGGACGACACGCTCCTCCCAGGGACCTCACCCCGCAGCCGTGTCGGGCGGCCCGGCAGCGGTTAGCCGCTCCTGCGCCGATCGTCGAAACTCCGACCGCTCGAAGAACAGCACAATCACCAGCGCTGCCGCAAAGGGCAGGAGCAGGTAGAGCAGGCGGAAGACGATCAGCGCTGCCAGCACCTGCGCCTGGTCCATGTCGTCGAGGCCGGTGAGGAACACGTATTCGAGCACGCCCAGCCCGCCGGGCGCATGCGATACGATCGCCATCGAGAACGAGGCGACGAACACCCCGACCACCGTAATGAACCCTGGATTCCCTTCGGCCGGCAGGCAGAAGTAGATGATCGCCGCCGCGGCAATCAGTTCCACTTGCCCGATGATCAACTGGCGAATCACAATGTTCGGCCGTGGGTAGTAGACGTGGAAGCCGCCGATGGTCAGCGGCTTGAAGTGGAAGAGCGACCCGGCGAGATAGAACAGGGGCACAGCCAGGAGGCCCACACCGATAAGCACCGCGACCCAGTCCGCCACGTCGAAGTAGCGCTGCACCACCTCCGGCCGGATGATGGTGACGATGCCGCCGAGCGCGAACGCGCCAACGAGGAACGTCACCGAGGTGACGGTGACGAGGACGGCGATCTCGCCGCCGCTCAGTCCGCGCGATCCATAGGCGCGGAAGCGGATGATCGTGCCCGAGAGGAGCGAGGCGCCAATGTTGTGGGACAGAGAATAGGTGGTGAACGAAGCCACCATGACGAACGGCCAGCTGATCTTCCGGCGAAGATGGATCAGCGCGATGCGGTCATACTCGGCAAGGCAGAGATAGGCGACCAGCGTCGCCGCGACGGCGAGCAGCCATCCCGATAGGGGAATCGCGGCGAAACTGTCGACGAGGCTCGACCAGGTGAGGCCCCTCAGTTCCTTGTAGAGCAGCCAGCCGCAGAAGATGACGGCGAGCCCTCCGATCGTCGGCCAGAAATAGTGCTTGTAATGCCCAAGCCGCTGGAAAAATCCGCGCACTCCCGATGCCATCCGTTCGTCCGGTTTCCTTCGCGCGTGTCACCGCGGCGCATGTTGGCACAGCCGCGCGGATCGCGCGACGCTTTCGGCGGTATGCGTCAATCGCGACCGGCCGGCCTCGAAAACGTCGCGACGACCTCGACTTCCGCCGAGAACAGGAACTGGTCCACCGGCATGACCCGCTCCAGGCGGTAGCCGCCGTCGACCAGAATGCGCGCATCCCGTGCCAGCGTCGCGGGATTGCATGATATTGCGGCGATTTTCGGTATCCGGGATCGCGCAAGGGCCTCCGACTGCGCCTTTGCGCCGGCCGCGGGCGGATCGAAGACCACCGCGCCGAAGGCGGCGAGTTCTTCCGGCGCCATCGGGTTGCGGAACAGGTCCCGCCGCCGGGTCGTCACCGGCCGCGATCCCCGCGACCGGCGCACGGCCTCGTCGAGCGCCGCGAGCGCCGCCGCCTCGCCTTCGACCGCGGTGACCGGCGCGCGCCGGGCGAGCCGCAGGCTGAATGTGCCGCACCCGGCGAAGAGGTCGAGGACCGGCCGCGCATCCCCGACATGGGCGATGACGACCTCGGCCAGCGCCGCCTCCGCCGCGGCCGAAGCCTGGACGAAACCGCCTGCCGGCGGCAGCAGCATCGCCCCACCGACGTCGATCTCCGGACGCCGGCTTGCGAAGACCTCGCGCCCGTCCAGCGTCAGTCGGGCAAGTGCGGGATCACCGCCGAAGCGGCCAAGCGCCGACAGGAGCCGCTCGTCCGGCCGGCCGCCGCCGCTCACCGCGATGTCGAGGCCGTTGTCGGCGGCGAGCACCGCGATCCGCACCGGCCGCCGCGCCTTTGCCACCAGCGCCGCGATCTCCCGGAACATGCCGAGGCGCGTCGCGATCCCCGGCACGAGCACCGGGCACTCTTCGACGGCGACGAGTTCGTTGCTGCCGCGGCGCTGGAAGCCGAGCATGACCCCGCGCGCCTCCCGGACCGCCGTGAAGACGGCGCGGCGACGGCTTCCCACCCTGATCGGCACGGCCGGCTCGACCGCCGCCTCGACGCCCGCGAGCGCAAAGCTCCTCGCCACGATCTCGCGCTTCCAGGCGAGATAGGCGTCGCGCTCCATGTGCTGGAGGGCGCAGCCGCCGCAGGTGCCGAAGTGCCGGCACACCGGCGACACCCGAAGCGGGCTCGCATGGTCGACACGGAGCAGCCGCCCGCGGCTGCCGCCCCGCTCGATCGTCACCGTCTCGCCGGCCAGCGTGAACGGCACGAAGACGCGGCCCTCGCCGGTCTCGGCGATCCCGTCGCCGCCATGGCCGAGCGCCGCGATCTCCACCGTCTCGCTCACTTCCGCGCTCCGAGGAGGAATTCGCGGTTGCCGTCGCCGCCGGCGATCGGCGATTCGACCAGCCCGTCCATGGTCCATCCCATGTCGGCGAGCCACGCCGCGATGTCGTCTGCCGCCTGCCGCGCCAGCGCCGCATCCCGCACGATGCCGCCCTTGCCGATGTGCTGGCGGCCGACCTCGAACTGCGGCTTGACCAGGAACACGCCCCAGGCGCCCAGCGCCGCGAGCGCCAATCCCGGCGGCAAGGCGAGCCGGAGCGAGATGAAACTGACGTCGGCGACCACCGCACCGATCGGCTCGCCGATATCCCCCGGACGTAGCGCGCGGGCGTTGACGCCCTCGATGTTGACGACCCGCGGATCGTCCCGGAGCCGCGGGTGAAGCTGTCCGTGCCCGACGTCGAGCGCATAGACTTTCGCCGCGCCGCGGTCGAGCAGCACTTCGGTGAACCCGCCGGTCGACGCGCCGACATCGAGCACGGCTCGCCCCTCCGGCGTGTAGCCGAAGCGGTCGAGCCCCGCGATCAGCTTGAGCGCCCCGCGCGAGACGTAGCGGCCGGCCGGATCGTCGATGGAAATCGCGGCGTCGGCCGCAACCGGCGCCGATGGCGCCATCGCGACACGGCCGTCCACCGTCACGCATCCGCGAAGGATCGAGTCGCGTGCCTTTGCCCGGGTCGGCGCCAGCCCGCGCGCCACCAGAACCAGGTCGAGGCGTGCACGCGCGTTCATCGCCGTTGGCTCTGTGTTGGGAGCCGGCGTCAGAGGAAACAACCGACAACAGACGACGGCAGCGCGCCAGTCCCGATTGCGGCCCTTTGTGCCAATGCCATGCCGAGCATATAGCACCGCGAGGACCGTCCGGGGAGAGATACGTCACCCCGGCCAGGTCGCACGCGGGTACCGGCTCAGGACGATTCGATCAGCCGCTTGAGCTTGGCGAGCGCCGTTTCCGGAGCCTCCTGGTAGTCGATGGTTCCGGTCAGGACGCCCTCGCCGTCGAGGAGGTAGACCGCTGCGGTATGGTCCATGAGATACGGGCCTGTCTCCCGATCCACCTTCCGCGCATAGACCCGGTACGCCGCGATGATCCTGTCGATCTCCTCGCGGCTGCCGGTAAGGCCGTTGAAGCGCGGGTCGAAGGCGGACATGTATTCCGCCATCGCCTCCTGCGTATCGCGTTCCGGATCGACCGTGACAAAGTAGACCTCGAGCTTGTCGGCCTCGGGGCCGAGCTGCCCCATCAGCTCGGTCATCTCGTAGAGCGTCGTCGGGCAGATGTCGGGGCAGAACGTGTAACCGAAGAACATCGCCGACGGATGGCCCTTCAGCGCCGCCTCCGTCACCGGCGTCCCGTGCTGGTCGACCAGGCTGAAGGGCCCGCCCCGGATGGCATTTGCCATCAGAGGCCCCTCCCCGCTCTCGCGGAGATAGAACACCAGTCCGACGCCGACGAGCATGAGGACGACCAGGGCCCAGACGGCGTAGCGGACGATCCGAAGCGAATTCATTGCGCCTCCCCTTCATGCGTCATGCCGTGTTCCATCCCGCCCTTGACGCCGCCCGGACCGGGTGACCCGATGGGCGCCGCATGGAGGACCGTGTCGAGCACGCCGGCCTTCTCGAAGGTCAGCGTCACCGGGACATCGCTGCCCACCGCGATCGGCTCCTTCAGGTCTATGAACATGACGTGGTAGCCGCCGGGGGCAAGGGTGACGCTCGAATGCGCCGGAATTTCGAGCCCGTCGTCGAGCGGACGCATGGTCATCACCCCATCCTCGACCTTCATCTCATGCACCTCGCCGATCGCCGCCACGGGCGAGGAGAAGGCGATCAAGCGGTCCGGCTCGTCGCCGGTGTTGGTGATGGTCATGAAACCGCCGCCGGCCACCGCGCCCGGCGGCGTGGCGCGGGTCCAGAGGTTGGTCAGTTCGAGGTCGCCGACCTTCACGGACTGGGCGAAGGCGGGCTGGAGCAGGAGAAGCACTGCCGCAAAGGCGGCCGGTAGCGCGAAACGCATGGGATTCCTCTCGAGAGTTGGTGCGCGGACCGTTGCGGTCCCGCAATGAGCCTGACGAAGGTGGTTCAGGCTTCGAGAGGCGGCCCGCGGGCTTGGGCCCCGTCGGTCAATATTTCCGGCGCCGCCGCTCCGGCCTCGGGCAACACGAGCGCAAGCATGGCCTGGGCTCGAGGGAGAACGGTCGCCGACGGCGCCGCCGCGACGCCGGCGCCAAGGGGCGACGCGCCGAGGATGCAGCAGTCGGGCTGGTGATCGTGGACGGGCGGGGCCTTGCCTCCGGCATCGTCGACGAGGCAAAGGGCCGTGTCCGTGGTCGCGGCAATGGCTGAATTGAAGCCGCCGACGAAGACGCTCAAGAGCACGAGCGCAATCAGCGCCCATGCCAGCGAACGGCCGTCCTTGCCTCTGAGCGCCGCGAACAGCGATCCCTGCTTCATGGACATGATTATAGCAGGCGACGCTTCGCAATGCCGCCGCGTCACGGGGACGCGTCGCGGCGCGGCTCGTCGTCGCCCGCGTCATCCTCTGCCACCGGGGGCGGCGGCGCTGTCTCCGGAACCAGAACCAGATCGTCCGCCGGGTCGAGCGGCTCCGGCGAGATGACGGCGCCGACCGGCGCCGTCGCGGCGAGGTCGAAGTCGGTCTTGTCCGCGGTCGCGGGCGCGGCGCGCGTCTTCATCCGGGCGATCGCGAACAGGACGAGGCCGCTTTGGGCGAAGGCGATGAAGAGGAAGAGCATCGCGGTCGAGGTGGCTTCCATCAGCCAGGCGGCGAGCAGCGGGCCGACGATCGCGCCGACGCCGTTGGCGAGCATCAGGCCGGCGGCGGTCGCCACGTAGCCGCCCGGCGGCGTGTGGTCATAGGCATGGGCCGCCGCCACCGCATAGGTCGGCAGCGTGGTCACGCCGAACAGCACCGCGAGCGGGATCCACAATCCGTCGGCGATCGGCAGGAAGGCGAGCGCGAGGCCGACGGCGGCCGCGAGCGTGAGGAGCACGATCAGCACGATGCGCCGGTCGACACGGTCGGAGATCCGGCCCGCCGGCCATTGCGCCAGCGCCCCGCCGATGGTGGCGAGCCCGGTGAAGATCGCCACCTGCCGGCTGTCCAGCCCCTCGCCGATGGCATAGACCGCGGCCAGCGACCAGAAGGCGCCGTTGGCGACGCCGACCACCGTCACGCCGACCATGCCCACCGGGGAGGCGGCGTAGAGTTC
Organism: Bauldia sp.; assembly: GCA_022841545.1. Lineage (GTDB taxonomy): Bacteria > Pseudomonadota > Alphaproteobacteria > Rhizobiales > Kaistiaceae > Bauldia. Next base: position 12,742 of record JALHRF010000056.1, read on the forward strand.
CCGCGGCCGGATGCGCGCCGCCGCGATCGGCGCCGGCTGGGCCGATTTGGTCAGCACCACCGGAATGGTGGCGAGCGACACCATGACGGAGGCGACCGCGAACAGCGTGAACGAGGTCGGCGCGTCGAACGTCACCATGAGCTGGCCGATGGTGATCGCCGCGAAGTTGACGCCGATATAGACCGACATGATCGCGCCGCGGTTCTCGTTGGTGGCGCGGTCGTTGAGCCAGCTCTCGATGATCATGTAGAGGCCGGCCAGCGCCGCGCCGACCAGGAGGCGGAACAGCATCCACGGGATCACCGCCACGACCAGCGCCTGGAGGATGGTGACCGCCGCGCAGAGCGACACCAGCGCGGCGAAGGCCCGGATGTGGCCCGCCCGGAGGATGACATAGGGCGCGGCGACGCAGCCGGCGACGAAGCCGACATAATAGGCCGAGCCGATGATGCCGATCTCGACGGGCGTCCAGCCCTCGGCGGTGGCGCGGAGCGGGATCAGTGTGAGCTGGAGGCCGTGGCCGCTGATCAGGAAGGCGACCCCGACCAGGAGCGAGGCGATGCCTCCGATCGCGGCCAGCATCTTGCGCCCGCCGTGCGGCTCAGGCCCTGAGCGACGCCGGGCCCGCCTCGCGCCCGAGCGCCGCGAAGACCGCGGTGACGATGCCGGCCGCGTCGAGGCCGGCCATGGCGTATTGCTTCTCCGGCTTGTCGTGGTCGATGAAGCGGTCGGGCATGGCGAGCGGCCGCACCTTCAGGCCGCGATCGAGCGCGCCGGATGTCGCGAGGTGGTTGAGGACATGGCTGCCGAAGCCGCCCACCGCCCCCTCCTCGATGGTGATCAGCACCTCGTGCTCGCGCGCCAGCCGGTCGATCAGCGCCGTGTCGAGCGGCTTCGCGAACCGCGCATCGGCGACCGTGGTCGACAGCCCCGCCGCCTCGAGTTCGCGCGCCGCCGCGAGGCACTCCTGCAGGCGCCCGCCGAACGACAGGAGCGCGACCTTGGTGCCTTCCTTGACGATCCGGCCGCGGCCGATCTCGAGCGGGATGCCCTCTTCCGGCATCTCGACGCCGACGCCCTCCCCGCGCGGGTAGCGGAACGCCGAGGGCCGGTCGTCGATCGCGGCCGCCGTCGCCACCATGTGCCGGAGTTCGGCCTCGTCCGCCGCCGCCATCACCACGAACCCCGGCAGGGTCGCGAGATACGCCGTGTCGAAGGCGCCGGCATGGGTCGCGCCGTCGGCGCCGACGAAGCCGGCGCGGTCGATGGCGAAACGGACCGGCAGCCTCTGGATCGCGACGTCGTGCACCACCTGGTCGTAGGCGCGCTGCAGGAAGGTCGAGTAGATCGCGGCGAACGGCTTGTAGCCCTCGGTCGCGAGTCCCGCGGCGAAGGTCACGCCGTGCTGCTCGGCGATGCCGACGTCGAAGCAGCGGTCCGGAAAGCGCGCCCCGAACAGGTCGAGCCCGGTGCCGGCGGGCATCGCCGCCGAGATCGCGACGATCCTGTCGTCCTTCTCGGCTTCCTTGATCAGGCTGTCGGCGAAGACCCGCGTATAGGACGGGACATTGGCGCCGCTCTTGGCTTGCGCGCCGGTGACGACGTCGAACTTGGTGACGCCGTGATACTTGTCGGAGGAGGCCTCCGCCGGGGCGTAGCCCTTGCCCTTCTGGGTCACGACGTGGACCAGCACCGGGCCGGTCTTCATGGCGCTGACATTCCGCAGCACCGGCAGCAGGTGGTCGAGATTGTGCCCGTCGATCGGCCCGACATAGTAGAAGCCGAGCTCCTCGAACAGCGTGCCCCCGGTCCAGAAGCCGCGGGCGAATTCCTCGGTGCGCTTCGCCTTGTCGCGGAAGAAGCGCGGGAAGCGATCGAGAAGCCGCTTGGCGAAGTTGCGGAAGCGGCGATAGGCGCGCCCCGACACGAGACGGGCGAGATGCGCCGACATCGCGCCGACCGGCGGCGCGATCGACATGTCGTTGTCGTTGAGGATGACGATCAGCCGCGACTTGAGATGGCCGGCGTTGTTCATGGCCTCATACGCCATGCCCGCCGACATCGCCCCGTCGCCGATCACGGCGATCACCCGGTTGTCGCCTTCGGAGAGATCGCGCGCCACCGCCATGCCGAGCCCGGCCGAGATCGAGGTCGAGGAATGCGCCGCGCCGAAGGGGTCGTATTCGCTTTCGCTCCGCCGCGTGAAGCCCGACAGGCCGCCGGGCTGCCGGAGCGTCCGGATCCGGTCGCGGCGGCCGGTGAGGATCTTGTGCGGATAGGCCTGGTGCCCGACGTCCCAGATCAGCCGGTCCTTCGGCGTGTCGAACACGTAGTGCAGCGCGACCGTCAGCTCGACCACGCCAAGCCCCGCGCCGAGATGCCCGCCGGTCACCGAAACCGCCGAGATCGTCTCGCGCCGAAGCTCGTCCGCCACCTGCCGGAGTTGGGACTCGTCGAGCTTCCGCAGGTCCGCCGGAAGCGGCACGGTATCGAGAAGCGGCGTCTGGGATTCTGTCATCGGAAAGGCGTGCCCGCGGAAGGTCAAGCTCGTTCGCTGCGGCGCACCGCCCGAAACGCCTTACACCAGCTTGGCATAAGGTGCAAAGTAAGGCCGCGCCGGCTACTTCTCCGGCAGCGGTATGAACGCCTCCTCGTCGCCGAACACCTTGTCGAAGCGCCCGGCCTTCCAGTCTTCCTTGGCGGCCTCGATCCGCTCCTTCGAGGAGGAGACGAAGTTCCACCAGATGTGGCGCGGGCCGTCCATGGGTTCGCCACCGAGGAGCATCAGGTTGGCCGGCGTCACCGCCTTGATCGACAGCCGGTCGCCCGGCCGGAACACGAGGAGCCGCCCCGCCTCGAACCGGTCGCCGGCGACCTCGACCGTGCCGTCGAGGATGTAGGCGGCCCGCTCCTCGTGGTCGGCGTCGACCGGCAGCGTCGCGCCGGCCTCGAGGCGCACGTCCGCGTAGAACATTTCGCTGAAGGTCGAGACCGGCGCCCGCTCGCCATAGAGGCTGCCGACGATGAGGCGCACGGTGACGCCGTCCGCGCCGATCACCGGCAGCGAGCCCTTGCCGTGGTGGGCGAAGGCCGGCGGCGTCTCCTCGTGGTGCTTCGGCAGCGCGATCCAGGTCTGGAAGCCGCCGACCGGATGGGTGCCGCCGATATCCTCCGGCCGCGCCCGCTCGGAATGGGCGATGCCCTTGCCGGCGGTCATCCAGTTCACGTCGCCGGGGTTGATCTCCTGGAGGCTCCCGACCGAATCGCGATGCACCAGCCGGCCGGCATTGATGTAGGTGACGGTGGCGAGCCCGATATGCGGATGCGGCCGCACGTCGAACTTCTCCGTGATCAGCATCTCGCCCGGCCCGAAGGTGTCGAGGAAGATGAACGGCCCGATCATCTGGCGCTCGACCGACGGGAGCACCCGCCCGACGGTGAACCCGCCGAGGTCCCGGGCCCGCGGCAGGATGATGTGCTCGATCAGGTCGGCGGCTCGCGCATCGCCAGGCGCTGGATCGATCGGGGGCAGCGGGCGCATGGTCGGGTCTCCGTTTGACTCGCCGGAAGATGGTGCCTGTGGGCGCCTGATCCAACGCTGGGCGCGGTCAGAACGGCGCGTCGTCGTCGAGCGGCTCGACTCCCGCCGGCTTGCCATTGGCCCCCAGCCGGATCTTCTCCACCCGCCCCTCGGCCGCCTTGAGGAGGCGCTCGCAATGGCTCTTCAGCGCCTCGCCGCGCTCGTATCGCTCGATCGATTTCTCGAGGTCGACCTTGCCCGCCTCGAGCTCCTGGACGATGGATTCGAGTTCCTTGAGCGCCTGCTCGAAGGAGAGCTCGTCGACTGGCGTGGCGGCAATGTCTGGCATGCGCGGCGGCACTCCCTAATCCTCAGGCGGTCTCGACGCCCCCATCAGCGTCGCGACATGCGCCGCGGCCGAATCCGAAAGGCCTTTCAGATCATACCCGCCTTCGAGCAGGCTGACGATGCGGCCGCCGGCATGGCGGTCGGCGACTTCCATCAGCCGCCGCGTCGCCCAGGCGAAGTCCTCTTCCTTCAGGTTGAGGGAGGCGAGCGGGTCGCGCCAGTGCGCGTCGAACCCCGCCGAGATCACGATCAGGTCCGGCGCAAATCGGTTGAGCGCCGGCAGGATCACAGCCTGGAACGCATCCTTGAACTCGAAGCCGGCCGCCCCCGGCGGCAGCGGCGCGTTGAAGATATTGCCGGCCCCGGTCTCGCTTGCCTCGCCCGTACCGGGATAGAGCGGCATCTGGTGGGTCGAGGCGTAGAGTATGGTCGGGTCGTCCCAGACGATGGCCTGGGTGCCGTTGCCATGGTGCACGTCCCAGTCGACGATCGCCACGCGCTGTGCGCCGTGTGCGGACTGTGCGTGGCGCGCCGTGATCACCGCGTTGGCGAACAGGCAGAAGCCCATGGCGCGGTCGTGCTCGGCATGGTGGCCCGGCGGGCGCACGGCGCAGAAAGCGTTGGCTGCTTCGCCCCGGAACACTGCATCGACCGCGACAATCCCCGCCCCGACGGCGTTCGCCGCCACCTCGAAGCTCCGCGGCGAAACATATGTGTCCGCATCGAGTTGCGCGATCCCCTCCTCCGGGATCGCCGCCCTGACCGCGGCGACGTAGCGCGGGTCATGCGCGGTCGCCAGCACCGCATCATCGACCGGCCGCGGCCCGACCCGCTTCAGCCCCGCGAACCGCTCGTCGGAAAGCGCGCGCGCGATCGCACGCAACCGGTCCGGCCGCTCCGGATGCCCGGTCGGGGTGATGTGCTCGAGGAAGAGGTCGTCGGCGACGAGAAGCGTGGTCACGCGATCAGCCCTTCCATAGATAGGCAGGAATAGTGTGAAGGCGCATCAACCATACCCGGCCTCCTTCTGGTGCCGGAATGCCACGACAAAGACCGCGTCTTCGGCCGGTTCGTGGCGATAGAATGCGACGTAGCCACTGTCGCCAAAGCCGATCACCAGTTCCCGCAGTTCGGGGGCTTCCGGATAGGGACGGCCGAACTCCGGATGACGCGCAAGTAGCGAGAAATGTCGATCGATTGTGTCCGCCGCGCGGACTGCCGCCAGCCTGTTCTTGCCTGAAAGGAAACGCCGGCAGCGTTCGAGCCCACGGATCGCACTCTCATTGAGAATCAGTCGTGGCACGGCGGCGCGGGAAGCTCATCGTCGGTTCCCCAGGTTTTCAGCCAGGCGCTCGTCTCGGCCCCGTTAAGATGCAGGCCGGTCTCCCGAAACTCGGACCACGATGAGAAGGCCTCTTGTTTGAAGCTCTCGCGCGCCTCTTCCCGGTCGAGGTATTGGCTGATGGCCTCGCGCATGAGGTAATGCGGCGCGCGGCTGCGCGCCTCGGCGAGGCGCCGCATCCGCTCCTGTGTCTCCGCGTCGAGTTTGACCGAGACGGCCATATCGCATTCCTCGGGTACTACTAGGTACTGATATAGCGTCCGGACTGCCCAAAGTCACGCTTTCGAGAGCATGCGGTCGCGCCGTAGCGATACGGAGCGGTGGTTGCAAACTGCTCCGTCGGCCGAGCTATGCAGCCTCGAGCACGAAATCGACGTGAACCGCATCGTAGGGAAAGCTGATACGGCCGTTTCCGTCCCGGTCGAGAATGCCGGCATCAAGCAGCGCATGCACATCGCCATGGACGGCCTTCACGTCGCGTCCGACACGCCGCGCGGCCTCGCGAATCGTCATCGCGCCCTGGCCGGTCATCGCCTTCAGGAGTTCCCATCGTTTGGCGGTCAGGGTGTGCCAGAGCAGCTCCACCGACGCGAAGGTGATGTGCGAACCCTGCCGCTTGCCTTGGAACGCAGCTGATGCCCGTCGGATCACATCCTCGCGCGGCGCGACAGAGAGTGTAACCGTGTTCATTCTGGCTGCCACTGATCGATGTCCTGCCAAAAGTCCCTCAACAGGTCGTCCGGGCTCGTGAATGCGTAGTGCGACTCCCGGCCGCCGATGTGCCGGTGGTCACCCTTCCCTGCTTCGTTGTCGTAGCGCAGCACGCATTCTCCGCCAACACCATAGGCGAGCGAGTACTTGTACTCATGCAACGATGCCGGGACCGAGCCGGGTACGCGCCGGATTCTCAACTCAACGAAGGCGTCACCACGCAGTTGATGGCGCTCACGGAGGAGGCCTTCCGCCTTCATGTTGGAGTAGATACCCCACACTGATCGGCCTCTGTCAAACCGGCGCTCCCTACGCCCGCTTGCGGTCGGCGAAAAGGGTCAGCGCGTCGAGCGCGGCCGGCGAACGGAGAAGATCGACGAAGCCTGCCGCCTCCTGGTTGATGCGGGTCAGCACGTCGCGGCGGTCGCCGCGCATCAGTCGGCGGCCCATCCGCACCGCTTCCGGGGCCTTGGCGGCGAGCGCCTTGGCGTAGCCGAAGGCGGCGGTGTCGACGTCCTCCGGCGGCACGACGCGATTGATCAGGCCGGACTGGACGGCCCGCACCGTGTCGAACTGCTCGCCGAGCACGAGGAGTTCGAAGGCGCGATGGTAGCCGAGGATGAGCGGGGCGAGCAGGCTGGCGCCGCCCTCGGGCGGCATGCCGATGTCGGCATAGGGTGCGGAGAAGATCGACCACTCGCTGGCGACGACGAAGTCGCAGTGCAGGAGCAGGATCGTTCCGATCCCGACGCAAAGTCCGTCGACGGCGGCCACCACCGGCTTGTCGATGGTGGCGAAGGTCTTCATGAACCGGATCGGCGCTTCGCCGAACTTCGCCTGGTCGACGTATTTCCGGATCTCCTTCGCGTCTTGCCCGGCGGTGAAGACGCCCGGCATCCCGGCGATGACCACGGCGCGGACACTGGTGTTCCGTTCGGCAAGCGCGACGGCGTCGGCCGCCATGTCGAACATTTCGCCGGTAAGCGCATTGCTCACCTCCGGACGATCGAAACGTATGGTCTGCACGCCGTCGCGCACGTCGACCGCAATGTGGTCATTCATCCGGCGTCAATCCCCTGTCGTAACCCGCCACCCGTGATCGCAGCGCCCGCGACCGATCTCAGTCTCCACAAAGCCACGCTGTCGTCTCCGCGCCCACAGCTGCCGCCGATCCTGCGATGGCAGCCCTTAGGGAGGAAACGTCCGGCAGCATCGTTTGGGCGAAAAACACAGCCTTGGCAATTGCTGCCGAGCCGACCCGGTCGTCCCCTGCGGCGAGAGCACCCTTGGCGAGCAATCCCGCAGCGAAAGTCATGGCAAAAATCCGAAGATACGCTCCCGCGCCGAGCAGTGCCGCACGCCGCTCGCTCTGGTAGGCGGCCGTGATGTATGCCGTCGCAGCGCCGAGTTCGGCGGCGGCCTTGGCGATCGGTGCCTGCAGGGTCTGAAGGTCGAGGCGGCGGGACATGCCGAGACCATCGGCGATCCCGTCGAGTTCCGCTGTGACGGCGTTCACCGCTGCACCGTCGCGAAGTTGGAGCTTCCGCGCCACGAGGTCGATCGCCTGGATGCCGTTGGTTCCCTCGTAGATTGCAAAGAGCCGCGCGTCGCGAAGGTGCTGCGCGGCGCCCGTTTCCTCGATGTAGCCGGCGCCGCCATGGACCTGGATGCCGAGGGACGCGACCTCGATCGCCGCATCGGTCGAATACGCCTTGGCGACCGGGGTCAACAGGCCCGCCCGGTCTGCCCATTGTTCCCGTTCCCCGGCCGGCGCAAGCCGGCTCATATCGATCGCGTGGGCGCAGGCGTAGCAGAGCGCCCGCGACGCAGCGACGAGCGAAGCCATGCGCATGAGCATCATCTGGACGTCGGGATGGGCGACGATGGGGCTCGGACCGGCCGTGCCGGGCACCCTGCCCTGCCGCCGTTCGCGGGCATAGGCGAGCGCGCCCTGCCAGGCACGCTCGGCGACACCGACGCCCTGGATGCCGACCGAGAGCCGGGCGAGGTTCATCATCGTGAACATGCAGGCAAGGCCGCGGTTCTCCTCGCCGACGAGGAACCCGACCGCATCGTCATAGACCATGGTGCAGGTCGGCGAGCCATGCAGGCCGAGTTTGTGCTCGATGCGGGCGGCCCTGACGCGGTTGCGGGCGCCGCCCCCGCCCTCCCCGGGCAGAACCTTGGGCACCAGGAACAGCGAGATGCCGGCGGTCCCGTCCGGCGCGTCGGGCAGCCGCGCCAGCACGAGATGGACGATGTTCTCCGCGAGATCGTGCTCGCCATAGGTGATGAAGATCTTCTCGCCCGAGATGCGGTACGCACCATCGCCGGAGCGTACCGCCCGCGTCGTGATCAGACCGAGGTCGGAACCCGCCTGCGGCTCGGTCAGGTTCATCGTGCCCGTGTATCTGCCCGAGACGAGGTGCGGCAGATAAGCCGCCTTGAGCTCGGCCGAACCATGAGCGGTGAGCGCCTCGATCGCCCCGGCGGTCAGCATCGGCCCGACAGCGAACGCCGCGTTGCCCCAGTTCCAGAGTTCCTGAACCGCCATCTCCACCATCACCGGCAGGCTCTGCCCGCCGTGTTCCTCCGGAGCACTCACGCCGGACCATCCGCCTTCCGCAAACTGGCGGTAAGCCTCCCGCCATCCGGGCGGGGTCGTCACGTCCCCGTCATGGAGCCGCACACCTTCCCGGTCGCCGATCCGGTTGAGCGGCGCCAGCACATCGGCGGCGTAACGCCCGGCCTCGCCGAGGATCGCCTCGAGCGGCACGTCGCCGAACCGGCCTTCATCGAAGCCGGCGATGGCGCGGAGCGTGAAGCCGATGTCCGCCAGTGGCGCCGTGAGTGTCATTTTCGCACCTCCCTGCCGGCCCCGCTTGACCCGGCTCCAGCGCGGCGACAAGACAAGCGCCCAGACGCGCCTAGGCAAATCAAGGGGCCGAGTTGCCCGAAATCTATCACATGAGCAACGACAGCAGCGCCACTGCGGGCATCGCAGGCGCCGCGGCGGCACTTGCCCGCGGCGCTCTCGTCGGGCTGCCCACCGAAACCGTGTACGGCCTTGCTGCCGACGCCCGGTCGGACCGGGCCGTGGCGGCGATCTTTGCCGCCAAGGGCCGACCGCAATTCAATCCCCTGATCGTCCATGTTCCGTCCCGCGACGCTGCGCAACGCATCGCCGTCCTGTCGCCGGCCGCCCGCCGCCTCGCCGACGCCTTCTGGCCCGGCCCGCTGACGCTGGTGCTGCCACGGCGGCCCGAAAGCGGCATCAGCGACCTCGCCACCGCCGGCCTCGATACGGTCGCAGTCCGGGTGCCGGTCCATCCGGTCGCGCAAGCCGTGCTCAAGGCCGCCGGCATGCCGCTTGCCGCACCGAGCGCCAACCGCTCCGGCCATGTCAGCCCGACCACCGCGGCCCATGTTGCAGCCGACCTCGGCGACGCCGTCGCCGTCATCCTTGACGCCGGGCCGACCGGCATCGGCCTCGAGTCGACGGTGGTTGGCTTCGACGGCGATCGCGCCGTCCTCCTCCGCCTCGGCGGCCTGCCCCGGACGGAGATCGAACGCGTCCTCGGCGCACCGCTTCTCGTCCCGGGCCACGATCCGGACCGGCCAGCATCGCCCGGCATGCTCGTCAAGCACTATGCGCCGGCAGCCAGTCTTCGGCTCGACGCGCGTGACATCCACCCCGGCGAGGCCTTGATCGCCTTCGGCCCCGACCTCCCGCCCGGCGCCGGCGATGCCCTCTCCGTGTTCAATCTCAGCCCATCGGGCGACCTCGCCGAGGCGGCCGCGAACCTGTTCGCGGTGCTCCGGGCGCTCGACGAAAAGACCGACCGCATCGCCGTGATGCCCATCCCCGACCACGGCCTCGCCGAGGCAATCAACGACCGGCTACGCCGCGCCGCGGAGGGGCGATGAACCGCCGGCCGACCATTGGTGCCACGTAGCCATCGGCGGCTGGACATCACCGGCAAACACGATACGGTCCACCGATCGCACTTCCCAATTCAAAGCGTGTCCTGCGATTGTCTTCTGAAGAAGTCCAGTCCGGGCGGCGCGCGTCAAGTCGCATCTTCCAGACGGCCGCCGCCGGCGTCGTTTGCGGCTTTCTCGCCATCGTCCTGTCGATCAGCTTCGGCAATCTCCTCCTGCCGGAATCGATGCGGGACTATGTGCCGGTGGCAATCGGCATGGCCCTGTTCTCGACCATGGTGCTTGCCGCCATCGCGGCCGTCACCAGCCCGATCCTCGGCGCGGTCTCCATCGTCGAGGAAATCCCGGTGGTGGCGATCGCCGGACCGGCCGGCGCGATCGCGATCAGCATGGCCGGACACGCGCCGGACGCCGACATCCTCGCCACCATCGTCGTCGCAGCGGCGCTGGCGACGCTCGCGACTGGCCTCACGCTGCTCGTCCTCGGCTGGTTCAAGCTCGGCCGGCTGATCCGGTATGTCCCGTTTCCGGTCATCGCGGGCTTCCTGGCCGGCACGGGCTGGCTGATCCTGCAAGGCGGTCTCAGCGTCACCGCCGGGGTGCAGGTCGGTTTCGGGTCGCTGGGGGCGGTTCTCGATCCCCTCGTCGCGATCAAGACCGGCATCGCGGTGGCCTTCGCCGGGCTCGTCGTTCTGGTCCAGTCCCGGGTGCGAAGCCCCCTGGTGCTCCCGGCGATGATCTTCGCCGCGCTCGTCCTCTACAACGCGTGGGTCTTCCTCGGCGACGTTCCGGTCGCGGCGCTCCGCGCCGAGGGCTGGGTGGTTCCGATGCAGGGCGACGGCCTCTGGCCGCCGATCCGGCCGGCGGACATCGCTTCGGTGAGGTGGGACCATGTCCTGCCCACCGCCGTCATGCTGCCTGCCATCGTCATTATCACGGTGATGGCGTTGCTGATGAATGCGACCGGCATCGAGCTCGACAGCGGCCGCGAATTGGATCTGGACCGCGAGTTGCGCTCGGTCGGCCTCCAGAATGTCGTCGGGGGTCTTGGCGGCGGCCTGCCGGGCTACCCGGCCGTGTCGTTGAGCCTCCTGGCGTCGCGGCTGGGGGCGGCCGACCGGCTCGTGGGCGTGATCGTCGCCGTACTCGCCGGCGCGGCGCTTTTCCTCGGCGAGTTCGTCCTCGATCTCGTCCCCACGCCGCTCCTCGGCAGCCTGCTCATCTGGATCGGAGGCAGCCTGATGTTCGATTGGCTGGTGCGGACGGCGCGACGCCTTGCGGCCTGGGAGTACATCATCGTCCTCATGATCTTCGTCGTGATTGCCGGAGTTGGCTTTCCGTACGGCGTCCTCGTCGGCCTGATCGCGGCCATCATCCTGTTCGTGGTCGAGTATGGCCGCCTCGACAGCATCCGGCAGGTCCTCACCGGGCGGGACTACCAGAGCAGCTTCTCCACATCCGAGGCGCAGCGGGAGAGCCTCCGCGAGTTCGGCGACGCCATCCTGATCGTCCGGCTCCAGGGCTTCATCTTCTTCGGGACGTCGGACCGGCTCCGCAAGAACCTCGAGGACCGGCTACGCGCCGGGCCGTCGACCCGCTTCATGGTGATCGACTTCCAGCGCGTCACCGGCGTCGATTCGTCGGCCGTCGCGAGCTTCCTCAGGCTCGGACAGGTGATGGCGCGGTCCGGCGTGAATCTCGTCCTCTCGGGAATGCGGGAGACCGTCAGCAAGCCGCTGCTGCGTGGAGGACTGGAGAGGGCTAAGGGCAATCTCCACGTTGAACCCGATATCGATCACGGTCTGCGATGGTGCGAGGAACGGCTGCTTGCCGATGTCGCGCCGCCGCCGGAGCCGATACGCAGGCATGACGCGACCGAGATCGCCTTCGGTATCGTGAAGGACCGGCCGATGGCGGAGCAACTTGTGCGGTACATGGAATCCGTGTCGTTGCCCGCCGGCGCACTCCTGATGGAGCAAGGCACGCCGTCGGACGAGATGTACTTCGTGGAGTCCGGCCGCGCGGCGGTCCGCCTCCGGGCGACCGGCAACAGCGGCGTCCGCCTCGCCACCGTCGGCCCGGGCGCGATCGTCGGCGAGGTGGCATTCTACCTTGGACAGCCGAGGACGGCATCGATCGTCGCCGAGACGCCGATGGAGGTTTGGCGGCTGTCCCGGACCGACCTGCTTGAGATCCAGGCGAAGATGCCGCTCTTGGCGCTTCGCTTCCACGAGGGCCTGGCGGCGATGCTGGCGGGGCGTGTCAGCGCAACGAATCGCCTGGTCGGTTTTCTGGCCGATTGACCTGACGGAAGTCTCGCTCCGTCCTGCACGGCGCGACGGCTCGCGGAGGCGCCGCACCTGCTACCGCCGCCCGAACAGCCGCTCGATGTCGGCGAGTTTCAGCTCGATGAAGGTCGGCCGGCCGTGGTTGCATTCGCTGGCGTTGGGGGTCGCCTCGATCTCGCGGAGCAGCGCGTCCATCTCCTCCGGCTTGAGCCGCCGCCCGGCGCGGACCGAGCCGTGGCAGGCCATGCGCGAGGCGACGGCCTCGAGCCGGTCGCGGAGCGTGTCCGCCCGCTCCCATTCGGCGATCTCCTCGGCGAGGTCGCGGACGAGCGCGCCGGCGTCGATCGGCCCCAGCATCGACGGCGTCTCGCGCACCGCCACTGCCCCGGGCCCGAACGGCTCGAGCACCAGCCCGAGCGCCGCGAGGTCCTCCGCCCGCTCGGTGAGCCGCGCCGCGTCGTCGGGCGCGAGGTCGACGATATCGGGGATGAGCAGGATCTGGCGGGCGACGCCGGTGGTCTCCATCCCTCGCTTCAGACGCTCATAGACCAGCCGCTCATGTGCGGCGTGCTGGTCGACGATGACGAGCCCGTCCGCCGTCTGCGCCACGACATAGGTGTCATGGACCTGGGCCATCGCCGCGCCGAGCGGCTGCGACACCGTCTCCGGGTCGGACGAAACGGCCCGCACGTCCGCCGACGGCATCGCGATATCGAAGGCCGCCTGCGCCTCCTCGGCGAAGCCCATGACCCGCGCCGCAGCGCCGCCGCCGCCGTAGCCCGCCGGGCGCCAGGATGGCGGACGCATCGGCGGCCGGCCCGCGGGGCGGAACGCTTCGATGGTGGCGCTTGCCGCGGTCGACGAGGTGCGCGGCCCGCTCGCGGCGAAGGCCTCGCGGATCGCGCCGATGATCAGGCCGCGGACCAGCCCCGAATCCCGGAAGCGCACGTCGGCCTTGGTCGGGTGGACGTTGACGTCGACCTCGCGCGGCTCGATCTCGATGAACAGCACCGCGACGGGATGGCGGTCGCGCTTCATCAGGTCGGCGTAGGCGGCACGGAGCGCGCCGAGGAGCAGCTTGTCGCGCACCGGCCGGCCGTTGACGAAGAGGAACTGGCCGAGGCTGTTCGCCCGGCTGAAGGTCGGCAGCCCGGCGAAACCGGCGAGCCGCGCCCCCTCCCGTGCCGCCTCGATCGCAATCGCGTTGTCACGGAAATCGCGGCCCATCACGTCGCCGAGCCGCGCCCGACGCGCGTCCTCGCCGGTCACGCCCGGCAGGTCGAGCGCGGTCCTGTCGCTGCCCGAGAGCGCGAAGCGGATCTCGGGATGGGCCATCGCCAGCCGTCGCACCACGTCGGTGATCGCCGATGCTTCGGCCCGTTCCGATCTCAGGAACTTGAGCCGCGCCGGGGTGGCGAAGAACAGGTCACGGACCTCGATCCGCGTGCCTTGCGACAGCGCCGCCGGCTCGATCGGCCCGACCCGTCCACCCTCGACCGTGATGCTCCAGGCGCCGTCGGCGCCGGTCCGGCGCGACGTCACGGTGAGCCGCGCCGCAGCGCCGACCGCGGCCAGCGCCTCGCCGCGGAAGCCGAGGGAGCGGATGTCGTCGAGCCCGCCATCGAGCTTGGACGTGCAGTGCCGTTCGACCGCGAGCGGCAGGTCGTCGCGTCCGATCCCGCCGCCGTCGTCGCTGACCCGGATCAGCGACGCGCCGCCGCCGGCCGTCACGATCTCGATCCGCGTCGCGCCGGCGTCGATGGCGTTTTCGACGAGTTCCTTCACGACGCTCGCCGGCCGCTCCACCACCTCGCCGGCGGCGATGCGGTTGACCATGTCCTCGCTGAGGCGGCGGATCGGCATCGGATGTCCTGTCACCCCACGATTCTGTCGGATTCGGGGGCTCGTGAAAAGCCGCTGGCCAATTCGGCGGGTTCGCGCTTCGTTCATCATTCCAACAACATTGCCGCCGCAGGCTGCGCGGCCTTCATCAGGCTATGACAGAAGTCTACCGCCATGCCGAAAGGGCGTGGCGCACGAGAGGAAACCCCAATGAAAATCATCAGCGGAATGGCGGTATTCGGCGCCGGACTGATCGCGGCGTCCGTCGCGATGGCGGCCGAGCCCCCGGATCTCGTCGGCACCTGGAAGGCCACCGGCGAGGCCCATGCCTCCGTACGGCTCGGCGACGGCAACGATCATCATCCCGACTACGACGACCCGAACTTCGGTTCGCCCGAGCACGCCTGGACGATCGTGATCGCCGAACAGAAGGGCCGCGCCTTCCACGGCGTCGCCCGGTCGCCGAAGGGGGGCGAGGAGGAGATCGTCGGTGTCGTGAGCTTCGATGCCGAGCACATGATCATGTCCGGCGAGGAGGCCGGACTGTTCGGCGAGATCATGGGCGACAAGATCGAGTTCTGTTTCCAGGACCACGACGACGACCGCGCCAGCGTCGCCTGCTTCATCGCGGCGAAGGAGTAGCGCTCCAACGCGGACGGAGACTCCACTCCAGGAGGCTCCGTCCGCGCCGTTGGAACCCGTGAGGAACGCCTACGCGTCCGCCGTCAGGATCGTGGCGCAGGCGCTTGCGACGCCGGTAAGCGGCTGTTCGCTGCCGGGCATCGTCGCCCAGCCGCCCTTCTCGACATAGCCGGGCTGCTCGTAGGACTTCAGCGCCTTCAGTTCGACAAGCTTGGTATCGGCATCGACCTGCTGGCGAAACTGCACCGCGCAGATCGGCGCAAGCACGCCGACGACCGCCGTGTTGGAATTGGTGTCGGAGGTGCCGCGCGCCGACGCGGCCGTCTGCCAGCCACCCCAGGCAAAGCCGACCAGCGCGAGCAATACGGCTCCGCCCGCCGCGCCCCACAGGGCCGGCTTGATGTCCTGTTTCATGGTCATGGTGTTTCCCTTCGGGACCAGGCGAAAAAAGATTCTCACCTTGTCACGATCGTAGCACAAGAATCCCGCCAGCCGGCGGAATTCGTAAAAGACTTTTCCTCAGGTTGCCCGCCAGCCGATGTCGCGCCGACAGAAGCCGCCGGGCCAGTCGATCACGTCGGCCGCTGCATAGGCCCGCGCCTGCGCCTCGGCGACGGTCGCACCGCGCGCGGTGACGTTGAGCACCCGGCCGCCATTGGCGACGATCTCGCCGTCGCGAAGCGCTGTCCCGGCGTGCAGGACCTTGACGCCCGGCATCGCATCGGCGCGGTCGATGCCGCGGATGATGCTTCCCATCTCGTAGTGTCCCGGATAACCGTTGGCCGCCATCACCACCGTCAGCGCCGCGTCGTCACGCCAGGCCGGCGGCGTCGCGTCGGCAAGGCCGCCCGTTGCGCTGGCCGCGAGAAGTTCCACGAGGTCGCCCTCGAGCCGCATCATCAGCACCTGGGTCTCCGGATCGCCGAAGCGCACGTTGTACTCGATCAGCTTCGGCCCATCGGCGGTGAGCATCAGCCCGGCATAGAGCA